>JBEAOO010000172.1:0-8752 GCA_041164825.1 Pseudomonadota bacterium
CGCTGCCCGCGCGCTACCACTGGGCGGTCGATTTGCAGCTGCCGCTGCTGGCTCCGGGTGGGCAAGCGGAGTGGCTCCTGCTGGCCGGCGAAAGTGCGTTTGAGCTGCGCAGCCAGCGCACGCTGCGCCTGCTGGTGAAGACGCTGCAGCGCGCCGGCATCACGCCCGCCATCCTGGGCGCGGCCGAGACCGACTGCGGCGACGTGGCGCGCCGCCTGGGCGACGAGGCCGGCTTCCAGCGCCTGGCGCAGCAGCTGATCGCCACGCTGCGCGCCCGCATGACGCCGGGCCAGCGCCTGCGCATCGTCACCGCCGACCCGCACGTGCTGCACACCCTGCGCAACGAGTACCCGGGCCTCGATGCTGCGTTCGCCGAACAGGTGGAAGTGTGGCACCACACCGAGCTGTTGTCGGACCTGCTCAACACCAACCGCCTGCAGCCCACCGCCGCCGTGAAGAGCGCCCCCGTGACGCTGCACGACCCCTGCTACCTGGCGCGCTACAACGGCCAGACCGATGCACCGCGCAATGCGCTCTCGCGCATCGGCGTGCGCGTGATCGAGATGGAGCGCAGCGGCCTGAACGCGCGCTGCTGTGGCGGGGGTGGCGGCGCGCCGTTCACCGACATCCCCGGCCAAACCCGCATCCCCGACCTGCGCATGGGCGATGCCCGCGCCACCGGTGCGGCTCGTGTGGCCGTGGCCTGCCCGCAGTGCACCGCCATGCTCGAAGGCGTGGTGGGCCCGCGCCCCGAGGTGATCGACGTGGCCGAGCTGGTGGCTCAGGCCGTGGAGGTATCGGCATGACCACTTCTCCGCTGCGGCGCATCAACCCGCGCCGCCCCGCGCTGATCACGCCTGCGGGCCTGCGCCGCATCGTGCTCGGCGGCACCGAGGGCGACACCGGGCGCGTGGCGCTGGCGCATGGCTCGGCCGCCAAGACGCCGCGCAGCACCGGCCCGTTCACGGGTGCGGTGGTGGTGCTGGCCCACGCCGAGCGCGCCGCGCTCGACGAAGCCGCCCGCGAGGCGCTGGCCGCCGCCGCCCTGTTGGCCCGGCCCGATGAAGCGGTGGTGCTGCTGTGTGTGGGCGCCTGCCGCGACGACGTGGCCCGCCTGGCCGTGGACCGCGCCGAAGTGTTGACCGACGGCGTGGCCGATGCAGCCGCCGTGCTGGCCCGCTGCGACGCGCTGAACGCCCGCCACCTGCTGCTGCCCGACCGCGGCGCCGATGCGCACCTGGGCCGCCACATCGCCGCACTCGCCTTGGCCCGCGGCCGCAGCGCCGCCACGCAGGTGGTGGAGCTGTTCAACGGCCAGGCGCGCATGCGCGCTGCCGGCGGCCAAGACGCGCTGATGGACCAGCCCTGGTTGATGCTGCTGCGCCGCCAGGTGGCGCGCACCGACTTGCCCTTCGTGGGTCTGGGCGAGGTGCACGATGCTGCATCGTGGGGCGCGGCGTCTGCGGCGCCACACGGTGTGCAGGACCTGGGGCTGGCCCCGGCTGATGCGCAGTCGGTGCCTTTGGAAGAAGCCGACTTCATCTTGGCCGCCGGCAATGGCGTGAGCGATGTGCCGCTGTTCCAGCGCCTGGCCGCGGCACTCGGCGCGGCCACTGGCGCCTCGCGCGTGGCGGTGGACGATGGCCGTTTTCCGCGCAGCAAACAAGTCGGCGCCACCGGCAAAACCGTGCAGGCGCGCGGCTACCTGGCGTTTGGCATTTCGGGCGCGGTGCAGCACCTGCAGGGTATCAAGGAATGCCGGCACGTGATGTCGGTCAACACCGATGCCTCGGCACCGCTGGCCCAGCGTGCTGAGCTGACCGTGGTGGCCGATGCGCAAGCGTTGATGGCGGCCTTGCTGCAGTGTGCCGAGCAAGCGCGCGCCGCTGCACCCACTGTATCCACCGGAGCTGCAGCATGAGCGCCACCGCCTTGAACACCGGCGACATCGTCGCCCTGGTCAGCACCCGCATCGATGCGGTGAGCCAGCGCGCCACGCGCCACCCGCTCGATGCGGTGGCCGCCGCCACGGCCTTGCAACTGGACCCGAGCGCCGCGCTGTTGACCGCGGGCGACATGCCCGAGCCCGTGGCCCGCGCTTACCTGGGCTTGGGTGCACAGGCGCTGACGGTGCTGACGGCCGACGCGCCGGCCGCTGTGCCCATCGATGCCCTGGCCTTGCTCACACCGGCCTTGGCCAGCAGCCGCCTGGTGCTGTGCGGCGCGCGCTCTGAAGGCGCACTCGGCTCCGGCCTGCTGCCCTACCAACTGGCTCACGCGTTGAGCCGGCCGCTGATTGCCGATGTGATCGAGGTGACGACCGACGGTGCCGGCTGGCGCGTGCGCCAAGCCTTGCCGCGCGGCGCGCGCCGCGATTGGCGCGTGACCGGCCCGGCCGTGCTGGTGATGAGCGAGCGCCTGAACGCACCGCAACGCCACAGCCACCAGGCCGCGCAACAAGGCCGCATCCAGCATCAGCGCGTGAGCTTGGGCGCGGTGGTTGACGCCGCCGTGATGACGTTCGAACCCAGCCGCAAACAGCTGCGCCCGCTGGCGCCGCGCAACACCCAAGGCGGTCACGCGCGCATGGCCCAAGCCACCGGCGGCGCGCCCACCACCCAAGCCACCGTGCTGCTGCGCGAAGGCAGCGTGCACGACAAGGCACAGGCCTTGCTCAACCACCTGCGCGCGCAAGCGCTCATTGATTTCTGACCGGGAGACTCCCATGGCACCGACCTTGACCCTGACACAGCAGACCCCCTCCCACACCGTGCTGAAAGAGCTGCTCGCCCGCCGCCGCCCCGGCCACAGCCTCGACGCCCCGTTCTACCTGAGTCAGGAGATCTGCGAGGCCGACACCGCGCTGATCTTTGGCCGCCACTGGATCTTCGTGGGCGTGGCGCCGCAGCTGCCCGAAGCGGGCGACTACATCACCGTTGATGTGGGCCGCAACTCAGTGCTGATTGCGCGCGACGACGACAACGACATCCGCGCCTTCCACAACGTCTGCCGCCACCGCGGTTCGCGCTTGTGCGCCTCACACCGCGGCAGTGTGGGCAATGTAGTTTGCCCCTATCACCAGTGGACCTACAACCTCAGTGGCCAGCTGATCAACGCCGACCACATGGGCGCTGATTTCGACCGCAGCCGCCACGGCCTGAAGCCGGTGCACCTGCGCAACCTCGAAGGTCTGCTGTTCATTTGCCTGGCCGACGAGCCGCCGGCCGACTTTGAGCAGATGGCGCAGCGCATGACACCCTACCTGGCCCCGCACCGCCTGAATGACTGCAAGGTGGCCGCGCAGGTCGACATCATCGAGAAGGGCAACTGGAAGCTCACGATGGAGAACAACCGCGAGTGCTACCACTGCGTGGGCAACCACCCGGAGCTGACCATCTCGCTGTTCGAGCACGGCTTTGGCTACCAGCCCGGCCCGCAAAACGCCGAAGGCCTGGCGCGCTTTGAGCAGATCGTCAAAGACAGCCACGCCAAGTGGGAAGCCATGGGCCTGCCCTCGGCCGAGATCGATGAGCTCGACACCATGCTCAGCGGCTTCCGCACCCAGCGCCTGCCGCTGGACCGCAACGGCCAATCGCAAACCATGAACACGCAAGTGGCCTGCAAAAAGCTGCTCGGCGATTTCGCCGATGCGGCGCTCGGCGGCCTGTCGTTCTGGACCCAGCCCAACAGCTGGCACCACTTCATGAGCGACCACGTGGTGAGCTTCTCGGTGCTGCCCATCGACGCCGAGCACACGCTGGTGCGCACCACCTGGTGCGTGCACAAAGACGCGGTGGAGGGCGAGGACTACACCGTCGACAACCTCACCGCGGTATGGAACGCCACCAACGACCAAGACCGCCGCCTGGTCGAAGAATCGCAAGTGGGCGTGGCCAGCGGCGCCTACGAGCCGGGCCCGTACTCGCCTTACACCGAGGGCTTGGTCGAGAAGTTCAGCGCCTGGTACACGCAGCGTCTGCAGGCTCAACTCGGCTGATCCACCACCATCCCGGAAGCCGCGCCCATGACCTCGATGTCTGCTGTCTCCCCACCCGCCTTGGCGCAGGCCCTGCCCACCCCTTGGGGTGATGACGACGAGACCTTGCGCTGCGTGGCGGTGCGCCAAGAGACCGCCGATGTGCGCACCTTCGTGCTGCGCAGCGACAGCCCGCGCAGCCACCGCTACCGCCCGGGCCAGTTCATCACCCTGGCGCTCGACATCGGCGGCGAACCCGTGCGCCGCTGCTACACGCTCTCGTCCACGCCCACGCGGCCCGATGCGCTGAGCATCACCGTCAAGCGCGTGCCCGGCGGCGTGGTGTCCAACTGGTTGCACGATCACCTGCAGCCCGGCATGGTGCTCAACGTCGCTGGCCCGGCGGGCGCGTTCACGGCCTTTGATGCCGACGGGCGCTTGGCCTCCACCGCGCCGCTGCTGATGCTCTCGGGCGGCAGTGGCATCACGCCGCTGATGTCGATGGCGCGTGCGCTGCACGACCTGGCGATCGATGCCGATGTGCAGTTCGTGCATGCCGCGCGCACGCCCAGCGATGTGATCTTTGCCGAAGAGCTGGCGCTGATGGCGCGCAACCAGCCGCGCTTCCGCCACAGCGTGGTGTGCGAGCAGCGCGGCAGCAGTGCCATGTATGCCGGCGCGCTGGGCCGCCTCAGCCTGCCGCTGCTGCAAGCGCTGGTGCCCGATCTGTTGAGCCGCGATGTGTATTGCTGCGGCCCGGCCCCGTTCATGGCCGCGGTGCGCGCGCTGTTGCAGGCGGTGGGCTACGACATGGCGCGTTACCGCGAAGAGAGCTTCAGTTTTGAGTCGGCTGCGCCTGCCGACGCGGCGGCCGATGTCGCGACGCCCGCCGATGCCAGCACCACCGTGGCGCACTTTGCCGTGCACCTCAAAAAGCGCGGTGACCAGTTTGAGTGCGCGGCGGGCCAGACGGTGTTGCAGGCCGCCACCGCGGCCGGTTTGCGCCTGCCGTTTTCGTGCAGCAACGGTGTGTGTGGCACCTGCCGCACGCACAAGTTGAGCGGCGAGGTCGACATGAAACAGAACGGTGGCCTGCGCCCGCGCGAGGTGGCGCAGGGCTGGTTCTTGCCCTGCTGCAGCACGCCGCTCACTGACCTGGTGCTGGACCGCTGAGATGACACACCCGCCCACCGCACCCGTCCCTGCAATGCAACTCAACGTGGGCCGGAATCAATCCGGGCCACTCCTCTGGACGCGGGCCCACCCCCCGTGCCCATACTCGAACGTGAACCGATGCGGGCACCGGCAGACGCCTCGCACCCCAGCCCCGGGTCTGGCACGTGCTTTGCTCAACCTCACCGGACCTCTGCCGAGGCCGACCAAGGACCCCCGACATGTCTGATCCCACATCTGACGCCAGAGCTGCTGCCGCATCCGGCCCGAAGTCAGACGCCAAAATCCAAGTGCGCGCGCTCACCAAGGTGTTCGGCGCGCACCCTGAGCGCGCGCTGGCCCTGCTCAAAGAGGGCGTGAGCAAGGACGATATTTTTCAGCGCACCGGCCAGGTGGTGGGCGTCAATGGCGTGAGCTTCAATGTGCAGGCCGGCGACATCTACGTGCTGATGGGCCTGTCGGGTTCGGGCAAGTCGACGCTGATCCGCTTGATCAACCGCTTGGTCGAGCCGACCTCGGGCCAGATCCTGATCGACGGTGAAGACATCACCGCGCTGCCACACCAAGAGCTGGTGCGCTGGCGCCGCAAGCGTGTGGCGATGGTGTTCCAGTCGTTCGCGCTGATGCCGCACCGCAGCGTGCGCCAGAACGTGGCCTTCGGGTTGGAGATCGCGGGCGAGACGCAAAGCCAGAACAACGACCGCGTGATGATCGCGTTGGAGCAGGTGGGCCTCAAGGCCTATGCCGACAAGTACCCGCACCAGCTCTCGGGCGGCATGCAGCAGCGCGTGGGCCTGGCCCGTGCGTTGGCGGTGGACCCCGATGTGTTGTTGATGGACGAGGCCTTCTCGGCGCTCGACCCGCTCAAGCGCACCGAGATGCAGGACCTGATGCTGAGCCTGCAGCGCGAGCAGCGGCGCACGATTTTCTTTGTCTCGCACGACTTGGAGGAAGCACTGCGCATCGGCACCCGCATCGCCATCATGGAGGGCGGCAACCTGGTGCAAGAGGGCTCGCCGCACGAGATCGTCACCCAACCGGCCAACGACTATGTGCGCCGCTTTTTCAAGGGTGTCGACACCTCGCGCTACCTGACCGCACGCGACCTGATGGACGCGCAGCCCGCGAGCTTGGCGCCCAGCCACCTGAGCACGGCCAGACTTCGAGCCAGTACCACTTTGCCCGATGCCATGAAGATGGTGCTTGGCCTGGATCAACCCGTGGGCGTGTTTGACGACACCGCCGACGAACTGCTGCTGGGCTGCATCACGCCCAAGAGCCTGCTGGTCAAGATTGCGAGTGCCCGCCATGTCCTCTGATTCATTCCGCGAATTCCTCGGAGCCACCAAAGACACGCTGCCCATCGGCCGCTGGGTCAACGATGCGGTGAAGCTGCTGCTCGAACACAGCGGCGCCATGTTCGACGCCATCGGTGTGGCCGTGGAGTCGTTTGCCGAGGTGGTGGAGCAGGCCTTCACCGGCGTGCCCGCGTGGCTGGTGGTGCTGGCGGTGGCGGCCCTGGGCTGGCGCCGGCTGGGCTGGAAGTTCGCGCTGTTTGCGCTGCTGGCGCTGATGCTCATCATCGTCACCGGCTTCTGGGACCAGACCATGGTGACCCTGGCCCTGGTGTTTTCGGCCACGCTGATCAGCCTGGTGGTGGGCGTGCCGCTGGGCATCGCCTGCGCCCGCGACGAGCGTGTCAATGCGGTCGTCCGCCCAGTGCTCGACTTCATGCAGACCATGCCGGCGTTCGTGTACCTGATTCCCGCGGCGATGCTGTTCGGCCTGGGGCGCGTGCCGGGCATTTTGGCCACCGTGGTGTTCGCGATGCCGCCGGTGGTGCGCCTCACCAACCTCGGCATCCGCCAGGTCAACAACGAGCAGGTCGAGGCCGGCCAGGCGTTTGGCTGCACCTCGTGGCAGCTGCTGTTCAAGGTGCAGTTGCCGATCGCCATGCCCTCGCTGATGGCGGGCATCAACCAGACCATCATGATGGCGCTGTCGATGGTGATCATTGCCTCGATGGTGGGTGCGGGTGGCCTGGGCAACGATGTGCTGTCGAGCATCCAGCGCCTGGACATCGGCCTCGGCTTTGAGAGCGGCCTGGCCGTGGTGCTGCTGGCCATCATCCTCGACCGCCTGACCGAGAGCTTCGGCGTCTCGCCGGCTGGCGCAGAGCGCTGAGAACCGATCTCTGAGCCCCATCTCTGAGCCCTGAGCCGATCCATCACGCCCACGCGGAGCAACCCATGGCCCACACCCCCTCGCTGTCCACGATGCACATTGGTTTTGTGCTGCTGCGCAACTACTCGATGATCGCGTTCGCCAACGCCATCGAGGTGCTGCGCATGGCCAACTACCTGAGCCGCGAAACGCTCTACCGCTGGACCGTGGTGTGTGCCGAGGGCGACGTGGCCGAGGCCAGCAACGGCCTGTCGCTGCAGTCGGCGGGCAGCCTGGAGGCGCTGGACGCCTGCGACGCGGTGTTCGTCTGCGGCGGGGTGGAGGTGCAAGCCGCCACCACCGAGCAACTGCGCCAAGACCTGCGCCGCCGCGCCGCGCGTGGCCAAGCGCTGGGCGCGCTCTGCACGGGCGCGCACGCGCTGGCGAGCGCGGGTGTGCTCGATGGCTACCGCTGTGCCGTGCACTGGGAGAACCTGGCCGCCATCCGCGAGACCTTCCCCAAGGTCGACTTCGCGCAGGAGGTGTTTTTGATCGACCGTGACCGCTACACCTCGTCCGGCGGCACCGCGCCGCTGCACCTGATGCTGCACCTGATCCGCAACCGCCATGGCACCCGCTTGGCGATGGACATTTCCGAGCAGTTCATCGTCGACCGCTTGCGCGCGCCGAGCGACATGCAGCGCATCCCGCAGCCCGAGTGCATCGGCCCGGGTTACGAGCACCTGGCCGAGGCGGCCGAGTTGATGGCCGCCAACATCGAGGAGCCGCTGCCGCTGGCCGAGATCGCCACGGCCACGCGCATCTCGCTGCGCCAGCTGGAGCGGGTGTTTCACCGCTACTACAGCATGAACCCGGCGCAGTACTACATGAACCTGCGCCTGCGCCGCGCGCGCGAGCTGCTGATGCACACCAGCCAGCCCATCATGCACATCACGGTGGCCTGCGGCTTCCAGTCGTCCTCGCATTTCTGCAAGGCGTATCGCTCCTTGTTTGGCCACGCGCCGAGCGATTTGCGGCGTGCCAGTGCGGTGGCGCAAGAGGGCACGGAGCGCGGCAGTGCGGCGCGCAGCAACAAGTTGCGCGGTGGCACGGCCAAGACTGCTGCGCGGTCCTTGACGGTGGCTCGCCCGCCCGCTCCTTTGGCACCCATCGGCCCGATGGCGCCGTTCCCATCGGTCGTGCCCTTGCAGCCGGCTTTGCGCGTGGCCTGAAACGACGGACGGGCATTCAGGAGCACAAGCGCTCCCTGGCCAAGACGTTTGGTTTTAGGCACGCCATCGTCCTTGGCCTGAGGCAAGGTCCCTTTCGCAGATTTGCCGTTCGACGACCGGCGCGAGGGCGGCGATGGGCCGTGGCGATTTGCTCCGTGCCCGGGCCAGAGGCCCGTGCCTTCGCCAGGCACAAACAGTCCTCAGGACT
>JBEAOO010000173.1:0-9275 GCA_041164825.1 Pseudomonadota bacterium
TGGTCCGACCTTCGGTCGGCCCATTCCCCCTTGACCTCCGCACATCGGCCCGGCCCATCACCGCCCCTGCACGCACAGCGGCATGCGTGGAGATGGCCTGCCATCACCGGTTCGGTGGAGCGCTGTGCCGCATTCGCTTTGCGCAGGTCAAGGGGGAGCCGGCCGCAGGCCGGCGGAGGACACGGAGCAAAGCGAATGCGGCACAGCGCTCCTGGCACCGGCCTCGGAATGGGATTCGCCTCAGTGTCGGGAACCAACCTTCCCGGCCACGCAGAACGTGCGCGGTTGAACGCAAGCCCGGATGAGAGGCTACGGGCTGGGCTTGGCGGGCGCTGCGTTGGCGGCACAGCGCGCGCAAACACAGGCCTGGCCCTGCAGGGCGGCCGGCACACGCGCCAGCAACTCGGGCGTGAACACCGCGCTGCGGCACCAACACGGTGTGTCAAAACTGCCGCAGCGGGCCGGCGCGCAGGCGTTGGGCCCACCGCACAGCGGGCAGATCGGGGCCGCCCGCGGCGTGGCGGGAATGGTGGCAGAAGTGTCAGCGCTCATGGCCGCACTGTAGAGCCTTGCGGGATAACCCCGCAGCCGGCGACACCTGGGCGCGGGCGCCAGCCACTACAGTGGCGGGCGACCAAAACCACACGCTGCCCCACAGGCCGGAGACACCCGCGATGACGATGACACCCCACCTCCGCGCGCACCGCCGCGCCCTGCTGACCGCCGCGGCCTTGACGCTCGCCCCACTCGCGGCCTGGGCCCAATCGGCGGCCTGGCCCAGCAAACCCGTGACGATCATCGTGCCCTTTCCAGCCGGTGGTGGCACCGATGCGTTTGCGCGGCCGCTGACGGCGGTGCTGACCAAGAACACCGGCAAACAATTCATCATCGACAACAAGGGTGGCGCCGGTGGCACGCTGGGCGCGGGCCTGGCCGCACGCGCCGCGCCCGATGGCACCACCTTCTTCATGGGCGCTGTGCACCACGCCATCGCGCCGGCCATGTACCCCAAGCTCGACTACAACATTGAGGGCGACTTCGTGCCCGTGGGCCTGATCTCCAGCGTGCCCCAGGTGATCGTGGTGAACCCGCAGCGCGTGCCCGTGAAAGACCTGCCCGGCCTGCTCGCCTTTGTGCGTAAAAACCCCGGCAAGCTCAACTACGGCTCGGCCGGCAATGGCACCTCGCACCACCTGGCGGGCGAGCTGTTCAAGCTGCAAACCAAAACCTTCATCACCCACATTCCCTACCGTGGCGCGGGCCCGGCGCTGCAAGACCTGATCGCGGGCCAGGTCGACCTGATGTTTGATGGCCTGGGCTCCTCGGCCAACCACATCAAGAACGGTCGCATCAAGGCGCTGGCCGTGGCCGCCACGCAGCGCGCGCCCGGCTTCCCCGATGTGCCCACCGCGGGCGAGGGCGGCGTGCCCACCTACCAAGTGGCCACCTGGTATGGCCTGTGGGCGCCCAAGGGCACGCCCAAAGAGGCGGTGGCGGCCATGCAGGCCGAGTTGAAAAAGGCCCTGGGCGGCGACGAGCTCAAAGCCACCTGGACCGGCTTGGGCTCGGCCACGCCCACGCTCTGGGGCGACGACTTTGGGCACTTCGTGCACAGCGAGATCAAGCGCTGGGGCGAGGTGGTGGCGGCCTCGGGTGCGAAACTCGACTGATCACTGTTTCTCAGGTCACCGGACGATGAGCGGATCGATTGTTCTGGACGCGCCCGACGCACACGGCGTGGCGCGCGTGCGCATCAGCCACCCCGGCAAACTCAATGCGCTGAGCGCGCAGATGTGGCGCGATTTGCGTGCGGTGTTTGAGCAGCAGTTGCCGGCCCTTGCTGCGGCTCATTCAACGGCGCCGCGCGTGGTCATCGTGTGCGGCGAGGGTGGCACCTTTGTGGCCGGCGGCGACATCGAAGAATTCCCGCAGTTCCGCTTTGACGCCGACACCCTGGCTCATTTTCACGAAGACATCGTGGCGCCCGCACTGCACGCCATGCTGGCCTGCGACCTGCCCGTGGTGGCGCAGATCGACGGCGCCTGTGTGGGCGGCGGGCTGGAGATTGCCGCGTGTTGCGACATCCGCCTGGCCGGCGCCAGCAGCCGCTTTGGCGTGCCGATTGCGAAGCTGGGTTTTCCGATGGCGCCGCTGGAGATCGAGATCGTGGCGCGCGTGATCGGCGAGACCACGCTGCGCGAGCTGCTGTTGGAAGCACGCGTGCTGAACGCCGACGAGGCCTTGGCGCGCGGCCTGGTCACGCGCGTGCTGCCCGACGCCGAGGTGGCGGCCGAGGCACTGAGCGTGGCGCGCCGCATGGCCGAGCTCTCGCCGCAAGCGCTGCGCCTCAACAAACAAGCGCTGCGGCAGTTTGCCCGTGGCGCCCCGTCCAACGGCGGCCCAGCCCGCCCACGCGAGGCACGCAGCGCGCATTACGCCTACGCGCCCACCGCCGAACACCGCGAGGGGCTGGCCGCCTTCAATGAAAAACGCAAGCCGCGCTTTTGAGCGCGCGGCCCTGGCACCGACAACGACAACACGCCCACCGCCATGAACGCCAACCTCTTTTGCGCCCTGCGTGCCGGCTTCCCGGCCGACCTCGATGCCACGGCGATCGACACCGCCGACGGCCCCGGCGCGCCGCTGCACTACAGCTGGCGCGACCTCGAGCACGCCACCGCGCGCATCGCCAACCTGATCGACAGCCTCGATCTGCCGCCCAGCAGCCGCATTGCCGTGCAGGTGGACAAGAGCGTCGAAGCGCTGATGCTCTACCTCGCCGTGCTGCGCGCCGGCCATGTGTTTCTGCCGCTCAACACCGCCTACCAGGCGAGCGAAATCGGCTACTTCATCGGCAACGCCGAGCCGGCGGTGGTGGTGTGCGCTGGCGCCAATCACGGCTGGGTCAGCCCGATCGCGTTTCGCGCCGGCACGGCCCATGTCTACACGCTCAACGCCGACCGCACGGGCAGCCTGCTGCAGCGCGCAGCACTCATGGCCGACACGCACACGCCGGCCGTGAAACGGGCCGATGAGCTGGCCGCCATCCTCTACACCAGCGGCACCACCGGGCGCAGCAAGGGCGCCATGCTCAGCCACGGCAACCTGCTGTCCAACGCGCAGGTGCTGCAGCGCTCCTGGGACTGGCGCGCCGACGATGTGCTGATCCACGCGCTGCCGATCTTCCACGTGCATGGGCTGTTTGTGGCCTCGCACGGCGCGCTGCTCAACGGCAGCAAGATGATCTGGTTCAACCAGTTCAACCCGGCCGGTGTGCTGGCGCGGCTGCCCGAGGCGACGGTGTTCATGGGTGTGCCGACGCTGTATGTGCGGCTGCTCGCTGAGCGTGGCCTGAATCGCGACGCCTGCGCACACATGCGCTTGTTCATCAGCGGCTCGGCGCCCTTGTTGCTCGACACTTTTGCCGCCTGGCAAGAGCGCACCGGCCACACGATTTTGGAGCGCTACGGCATGAGCGAGACCACCATGCTCACCTCCAACCCCTGCCGCGCCGACGACGGCGCCCGGCGTGGTGGCACCGTGGGCTTTCCGCTGCCGGGCGTGCAGTTGCGGGTGCGCGGCGACAGCGGCCAGGACCTGCCTGCCGGGGAGATCGGCGGCATCGAGGTGCGCGGCCCGAACGTCTTCGCAGGCTACTGGCGCATGCCCGAAAAAACGGCCGAAGAATTCACCGCCGACGGCTGGTTCAAAACCGGTGACGTGGGCCGCGTGGATGCCACGGGCTACGTGACCATCGTCGGCCGCAGCAAAGACTTGGTGATCAGCGGCGGCTACAACGTCTACCCGGCCGAGGTGGAGGGCGTGATCAACGCGCTGGCCGGCGTGGCCGAGAGCGCGGTGATTGGCGTGCCGCACCCGGACTTCGGTGAGGCCGTGGTGGCGGTGTTGATTGCCCGGCCCGGCGCCGCGCTCGATGGCGCCGCCATCACCGCACAGCTCAAGGCCAGCATCGCCAACTTCAAGGTGCCCAAGGTTGTCATCGTGACGGCCGAGCTGCCGCGCAACACCATGGGCAAAGTTCAGAAAAATCTGCTGCGCGAGGCGCACAAACTGCTGTTTGCGCAGTGAACCCCGGACTTTTTTCGCGGCTGCGTTGGCTTTACAGCACTTAACATTCGGCTCACATCCCGTCGCCGGGGTGGGTCAACGTGCCCACCCCGGCGCCTTGTTTGGAGCCCCGTCTTGTCTCTGCCTGAGCCCCTCTTGCGCCAGAACCCGCGCCCGCATCTGCGTCTGAAGTTGCACCGCTCCCTGCCTGGACTGGCCTGCGCCACCGTGCTGGGTGCCCTGTTTTCGCCGGCGCCGGCCTGGGCGCAAAAGCCCTACCTGTGCAATTCAGCCGCCGGCCAGCAGGCCTATTGGTCGGACCGGGCCTGCCCCAGCAGCTCGGGCCTGCACCAGGTGCCGCCGCCGAACCCGCCGCTGCCGCGCAGCACCGACACCGCGTTCACCCGCAACCAGGCCTACGCGCCCGATGCGCCGCCCTGGTACCCGCACCTCAGCGGCGCCTGCAAATCGCTCAACGATGCCCTGCGCACCGCCTACCAACGCGGCCTGCAGGCCGACACCCGCGCCGGCCTGCAGCGCGAGTGGGCCCAGCGCTGCGTGGAAGACGAGATGAACGCCCGCCGCATGCTGGTGGGCGAGGTGATCGGCTCGGTGCGCACGCAACAGGCGGCGCGCCAGGAGGTGGCAGCCCAGCGAGACCGCGACGAGACCCATCGCCAGCAGTGCGACGAGATGCTGCGCATCATCACCGCCAAGCGCCAACGCCCCGACCTCACCCCCGGCCAGCGCGACGACTTCGAGCGCTTCCAAGCCCGCTACAAAGACATCTGCCCGCGCTGAACGCACGCCCCCACGTGACAGTAGCCGATGGCAATGGCGGCGCTTCCCGCTGCCGCCGCGTTCTGTGGGGAAATCACATCCCCGCCAAACCCAGCGGCTGGAAACAGCGTTTCGGCGTTGCTGGGAACATGCAGCGTCTTGGCAGTCTTGCCGGGCTCGGCATCGACGCCGCAAACATTGCCCCCCATGAGGTTGGATGTCGGCGCGAGTGGCCTTGATGGACAAGGCGAACTGAATTCGATGAATCTCCTTGGGTCGATTGAACGGCCGATGTTCTCGATGTGTGCGTCATGGGTTGATGCGCCTCGACGGCCTGGTCATGCCCTGCAAGGTCGGCGTGGCCGCGATCTGTTTCGCGGCCCGCCACCAAGGCAAAAACCGTTGCCCCGGATCCCCGAGGTACAGGGCTTCGCCGATCCGCGGCGTCAGCAACTGGTAGGGCTTGCCCTGGCTCTCGGCGCTGACCTGCTCGAAAGGATCGTTCCAGGCATGCCTGGCAAGGGTGAACCGGCTGACATGGGCAGGCAGCAGGGCCCGGGCATTGAGGTCCTGCGCGGCTTGGGCTGCTTGCTGCGGGGTCATGTGGATGTCGGGCCAGCGCGGGTCGTATTGCCCCATGTCCAGCGCCACCAGATCGAAGGTTCCGAAGCGCTGGCCCAATGTCTTGTAGTGGGGGCCGTAGCCGCTGTCGCCGCTGAGCAGCACACGGCGCTGGCCGGACTCCAACACGAAACCGGCCCACAGGGTCTTGTTGGGCGTCAGGGCACGGCCCGAGTAGTGGCGCGCGGGAATGACATGGACGGACAAGCCGTTGTGCAGCGCCAGGGTCTCGTTCCAGTCGGCGTCGCGGACCTTGTCCCGTGCATAGCCCCAACGTTCGACGTGCGCGCCGACACCCAAAGGCACGACAACCTGTTTGACCCTGCCTTGCAGCGCCGTGACCGTGTCGTGGTCCAGATGATCCCAGTGGTCGTGGGTGATCAGCAGGAGGTCAATGTCCGGCATGTCGTCCACGGTGTAGCCATTGGTGCCATCGAATGCCCGGCCCGCGAACGACACGGGCCCGGCGTAGGGTTTCAACACCGGGTCGACCAAGACGCGCTGGCCTGCGATCTGGATGAAGAACGATGAATGCCCCAACCAGATCAGCGCATCCCGCGTGAGGTCCAACGCCCGGAGGTCGGTCTTCACGGTAGGAATCGGTTGAGCCGGCTGCAGGTCTCCCACCGGGTGAAGCAGATCGCTCACCATGATGGACAGCGGGTTGTTGCCCTCTGCGAGCACAGGTGTGGGAATGAGGTTGTGAAACTCGCCATTCGCATGGTGCTGCGAGCGTTGGATGCGCTGCAAGCGATCCCCATCGGGATCCGCCCCGAACTGCGGTTGCTGGAGAAAAGCAAATGCCCCCAGCAGCAGTGCAGCGCCTGTCGCCGCCACACCGCTCAAAATCACCTGCGTGGGCTTCTTCATCTGGGACGTTCTTCTTTCGGAGTTCAGCAGGCGACCGAGACCTTGATCACCTCAGGCTCGTGCATCGCCCGGCGACCGACCGGCACCTCGGTCGAGCCGGTCGGCACAGCGTGCGTTCGCGCTCCCGCGCTCAGAGATGCTTCTGGAAAAACGCGGTGAACTTGTCGAACGGGATCAGGTTGACCCGGTCGTACAGGTCCACGTGCCCCGCGCCCTTGACGATGTACAGCTCGCGTGGTTCGGCAGCCAGTTGGTAGGCGTCTTCGCTGAAGTAGCGCGAGTGGGCGTTCTCGCCGACCACCAGCAGCACCGGGCGGGGTGAAACGGTGCGCAGGTGATCGAAGGGGCGGAACAGGAAGAACGACGGCGCGCCGGTGAGGGTGGTGGCCGAATCCGAACGCGGGTGCTGCCCGCGCGGCGTGCGGTAGTAGTCGAAGAACTCGCGGATGACCTCGGGGGTGTCGGTGGCCAGCTTGTACGGCAGCCTGTGCAGCTCCGGCTTGGCGCCCGCAGCCTCTTTCCAACGTTGCTGCGATACGGCCGTCAACATGCCACGACGCATGTCGTCGGTGTTGGTCTTGCCGAGGCCGTCGCGGATCACGCCGCCCATGTCGTACATGACCGAGGTGGCGACGGCCTTGATTCGAGGGTCGATTTGCGCTGCGGCCAGCGCGAAACCGCCGCTGGCGCACACGCCGAGCACGCCAATGCGATCGCGGTCCACCAGCGCTTGCTGGCCGAGAAAGTCAACGCCCGCACAGAAGTCCTCGACATACACGTCGGGCGAGGCGGCAAAGTGCGGTGTCCCGCCGCTTTCGCCCGCATAAGACGCGTCGTGCGCCAAGGTGACGAAGCCGCGCTCGGCCATGGTCTGTGCGTAGAGGCCTGCAGTCTGCTCTTTCACGCCACCGAAGGGGTGGCCGACCACCAGGGCCGGATGTTTGCGCCTGCCGTCCAGGTCTTTGGGCAGGTACAGGTCGGCCACCAGGCGGACACCGAGTCGGTTGGTGTAGGCCACTTTGCGCTGCACCACAGCAGGATTTTTGGGAAAGGTCTTGTCCCAAGCCCCTTGGGTCTGCGCCATGGCGTCGGAGCTGGTCAAAGACAACGCCCCCTGAGCCACAGCACCCATCGATGCACCCACACTCACTTCCTTCAAAAATCCGCGCCGCCCGTTGGTTTTGGCCGAGGAAGCGTCGGCGTCTGTCAGGTTTCTGGAAGTTGTCGTCACGGGATTCACCTTTGGGCCATTGATCTGTCGACGATTCTCTGTGCGCATCTTTCGACGCGATAGCAGAATCCGGCGGGTTGATTGCCCAATCCTCCGAAGGCACGGCGCGCTGTGCAGCCCATGCGCCGCGCGCGATACGATGAAGTCCACGGACAAATGCATCGCTTCCAGGGGAAGTGCCATGCCCACGCAACATGACCGCAAACAACAACCGCCCTCACAGATGGACGCACTGAGGGCCAGCTTGGCCAACACCATCGGGCACTGGACGCTGGGGCAGGAAAACGTTTCCACGCCCATCCAGAATCTGTTTCTGTTTCGCCGCGAAGCGCCAACCCATCCATGTGCATGCGTGGTCGAACCGAGCATCGTTTTCGTTGTTCAGGGAGCCAAGCAACTGCTGATCGGCGACCGGGCCTACGCCTACGACCGCGGGCGTTTCTTGATCACCTCGTTGGATTTGCCTGCCAGCTCTCAGGTGCTCGAAGCCAGCGCGGACCGGCCTTGCCTGGGCCTGGCGCTGCGGCTTGATTTGCGCGTCATCGCTGAAATGGTGGTGCGCGGCGACATGCCGCCGCCCCGCGACCGCGTCAACGAGGCCAGCGCCATTTTGGGTGCCATGACACACACATTGCTGGAGCCCTTCTCCCGCCTGCTGGGCCTGCTCAATGAGCCGGCCGCGATGGCGATGCTGGCACCCCTGGTCGAACGCGAGATCCACTACCGGTTGCTGATGAGCGACCAAGGCGAGCGCGTGCGGCAAATCGCTTCGATGGACAGCCAGCGCCACCGTATCGCGCGGGCCATCGATTGGCTGAAGTCGAACTACGCCGAGCCACTGCGAGTAGACGACCTGGCGGCACACGTGCACATGAGCCCATCAAGCTTGCACCACCACTTCCGACAACTCACGGCGATGAGTCCCTTGCAGTACCAGAAGTGGCTGCGCCTGCATGAGGCGCGACACCTGATGCTCAACGCACGACTGGATGCGGCAAGCGCGGCTTTCCGTGTGGGCTACGAAAGTGCCTCGCAGTTCAGCCGCGAATACGGGCGCCTCTTTGGCACACCGCCCAAGCGCGACATCGAGGGCCTGCGCCAGCAGGTGGCCGAGACCGGATCCAGCGCACAGCCCTTGCCGATGCGATGACTGCATCGACGCGATCAACTGCGGGCTCAGAATGAGCGCTGCGCCGGCTCACGCGCAGGTGACCATCGCGGCGCAAGTGCCAGTGGAGCCATCGGTTGCGTCGTTTTCCCGGTGCCCGTAGACGCCGAAGTGCAGGACCGTTCTGAGGCGAATCCGGGTCGACCTCAGGCGTCGTCGACGCGTGAGCTGCGCTCGGCACCGATCAACCATCGCCCCTCGTGCTTCATGCGGTTCAGGTGATGGTCGGCGACGATGCTGTCGAGCCCACCGCCACGTTCAGAATGCTCACGCGCTTCTGATCGAAGACCGATGGAACCCGCATGGCGTCCCGGTAAAAAAACGGGCCCGCCATGACAGCGGGCCCGCGATGGTTTGCCAGACGATGCGGGCGGGCTCAATCGTTGGCGTAGATGTCCACATCCTTGGTTTCGCGCACGAACAGCATGCCGATCACGAAGGTGACGCCGGCGATGATGATTGGGTACCAGAGGCCGTTGTACATGTTGCCGGTCTGCGCCACGATGGCAAACGCCGTGGTGGGCAGCAGGCCGCCGA
>JBEAOO010000174.1:0-5257 GCA_041164825.1 Pseudomonadota bacterium
CGAGTCTCGTTTCCCGCTCCAAATACTTCAAATTTAAGTTTTAGATTTTGTGCGGGAATAGCTCAGCTGGTAGAGCGCAACCTTGCCAAGGTTGAGGTCGCGAGTTCGAGTCTCGTTTCCCGCTCCAATCAAAAAAAGGAAGCCCGATGGCTTCCTTTTTTTATGCCTCTTTTTGGGGTAATCCTCTGGGTGTTGTCGCACTGTTTGACTGTGCCTCGGCCCGCCGAGCGGGCGCCATCGGTGGCGCCGTCACAGCAGCAATGCGTCGCGCGGTCGCCGCCTACAATCCTTTTATGGTCGGAGTGGTGGAACGGTAGACACCGGAGACTTAAAATCTCCTGGCCCCACGGCCGTGCGGGTTCGATTCCCGCCTCCGACACCATGCGCCGTGCTCGCTCGCTCGGGCGGCAACGGACCTCTAAATGGGTGGTCTGCCCACTGGGTGGCGACGCACAAACTATCGTGTTGACCCATCTCGTGTTGTGAGCGCCTGCGGCGCCCAGGCTCGGTTGCGCGTTGCTCCAGTTGTGGGTGAGGCGGCGATGGCGAGCGTTTGCTCATGGCATGTGCCTGGCGACTTCATCAGCGCGGAGTGAAAGCGTGCCCCCTGGCCGGCTTGTGACTCGGCCCAGACGCGGCCGCCGTGTCGGTGGAGCACCCCGCGCACGATGGACAGGCCGGAGCCCGTGCCGGGGGGGTAGTCGGCATGCGGGCGGCTCGGTACCGCGGCGGTGAGATGACGCTTGCCATCCGACCCCATGCCAAGGTGCTGGCGTGCGAGGGCAGGGCGTGGCCAGGGGACGGCACGTGCCCGCCCGGGCCCACCACGATGTCGCCCTTGGGATTCACAAGCACAATTTCCACCTCTTGATCGGCCGCCAACGGCGCCAGCGCGTCGCCGCGGCGCTCCTTGGCCCAGCCCCAGCCCAGGTGGGTGCCCCCGTACGCCAACCGTGCGGCCGTCAATCTTCAAACGGGGCCGCCACGTCCACAAAGTACACCGGGTCCTTGCCGCTGGTTCGGGGCAGCAACGAGGCCAGCAGCACTGCTTCGTGCACATATCCCAACGCGGGGGCTTGCAAGCTGGCGATGAACCATGGCCGCTGGTGCACGTCATGGCCCATCAGCAGGCCGTCGGTGGCGCTCAGCGCCGTGCCGTTGACGGGGAGGCCACGCCGATCCAGCTGTAGTGCGTCATGGAGGCCTCCAGTTGGGCGAGCAACTGTCGCCAACGTTGGGCATCAAAGTCGGGCGCCAAGATGGCCCGCGTGGCCACCAGTTGCACCACATCGCGGTAGCGGCCCGGCCGTGTTGGCATCCAGGCGCTGTGCGAGTCGCTCTGCCAGCTGCTGCACCATCGCCGCCGTTTGTGGTTCGCTGCGGCGCCGGGCCTCTTGCGTCGACATCAGCCCGGTTGTGCTGAACAGCAGCGCCGCCAGCGGCGAAAAGGCCAAGCCTATCTTGGTGCGAACACCCGATTGCCGACGCCACAGCACAATCCGCTGCGGCGGTGGCATCAGCCCGTGGCTATGGCCGAGATTGAGTTTTTCAGTTGGCCTGAGGCGGGCGAGATTCATAGACTGTGTGCTCTCCCTCCTCAAAGAAATCAACAAGGACAGTGTGATGAGCAACGAAGCAAAATGCCCTTTCCCGCACGGTGTGGCAGCACAAGCCCAGGCCGGCGCCCGCGGCAACCGCGACTGGTGGCCAAACCAGTTGAACGTGGACCTGTTGCACCAGCACGCCCCGGCCGCCAATCCGCTGGGCGGCGACTTTGACTACGCCGAAGCTTTCAAGGCACTCGACCTCGACGCGGTGGTGGCCGACCTGCGCGCGCTGATGACCGACTCGCAAGATTGGTGGCCGGCCGACTACGGCCACTACGGGCCGCTGTTCATTCGCATGGCCTGGCACTCCGCCGGCACGTACCGCATTCAAGACGGCCGCGGCGGCGCGGGCTCGGGCTCGCAGCGCTTTGCGCCGCTCAACAGCTGGCCCGACAACGGCAACCTCGACAAGGCGCGCCGCCTGCTCTGGCCGATCAAGCAGAAGTACGGCCGCAGCCTGTCGTGGGCTGATTTGTTCATCCTCACCGGCAACGTGGCGCTCGACTCCATGGGCTTCAAGACCTTCGGCTTTGCCGGTGGCCGGCCCGACGTGTGGGCGCCCGAGGCCGAGATCGATTGGGGTGCCGAAGCCCAATGGCTGGCCACCAGCGACAAGGCGGGTAGCCGCTACAGCGGCGACCGCGAGCTGGCCAACCCACTCGCCGCGGTTCAGATGGGCTTGATCTACGTGAACCCAGAAGGCCCTGACGGCAAGCCGGACCCGCTGGGCTCGGCGCGCGACATCCGCGACACCTTCGCCCGCATGGCCATGGACGACGAAGAAACCGTGGCCCTGGTGGCCGGCGGCCACACCTTTGGCAAGGCCCACGGCGCCGGTGACCCCAGCTTGGTCGGCCCCGAGCCCGAGGCCGCGCCCATCGAGGCCATGGGCCTGGGCTGGATCAACGCCTTCAGCAGCGGCAAGGGCGAGCACACGACCACCAGCGGCATCGAAGGCGCCTGGAAACCCCACCCGACCACCTGGGACAACGGCTATTTCGACACCCTGTTTGGCTGCGAGTGGGAGCTGACCCAGAGCCCCGCAGGCGCCCACCAGTGGAAGCCGGTGGGCGACGTCGGTGCCGGCACCGTGGTCGATGCGCACAACCCCAGCAAGCGCCACCAGCCGATGATGACCACCGCCGATCTGGCGCTGCGCATGGACCCGGCGTACGAAAAGATCTCGCGCCGCTACCACGCCAACCCGGCCGAGTTTGCCGATGCCTTTGCCCGCGCCTGGTACAAGCTCACCCACCGCGACATGGGCCCGCGTGCCCGTTACCTCGGCAAGCTGGTGCCCGCTGAGGCGCTGATCTGGCAGGACCCGGTGCCGGCCGTGGACCATGTGCTGATCGACGCGCACGACCAAGCGGCGCTCAAGGCCCAGGTGCTGGCCAGTGGCCTGAGTGTGGGTGAACTGGTGGCCACAGCCTGGGCCTCGGCCTCCACCTTCCGCGGCAGCGACAAGCGCGGTGGCGCCAACGGGGCACGCATCCGCCTGGCGCCGCAAAAGGACTGGGCGGTGAACCAGCCGGCGCAACTGGCCCGTGTGCTGGCGGTGCTCGACGGCATCCAGCAGGGCTTCAACGCCAGTGCCTCGGGCGGCAAGCACGTGTCGCTGGCTGACCTGATCGTGTTGGCTGGCAACGCCGCGGTGGAAGCCGCTGCCGCCCGAGTGGGGCAAGCGGCGAGCGTGCCCTTCCACCCGGGCCGCACCGATGCCACGCCGAAGCAAACCGACGCGCATTCGTTTGCGGTGCTGGAGGCGCATGCCGATGGTTTCCGCAACTTCGCGGCCCACGGGCTGTCCAGCCGCAGCGCCGAGATGTTGATCGACAAGGCGCAGTTGCTCACGCTCTCGGCGCCGGAGATGACGGTATTGGTGGGCGGTTTGCGGGTGCTGGGCGCCAATGCGGGCCAGACTGCGCACGGCGTGTTCACCCAGCGCCCGGGCGTGTTGAGCAATGACTTCTTCGTCAATCTGCTCGACATGGGCACGCAGTGGAGCCGCTCCGGCGCGGCCGAGGGTGTGCTGGAAGGCCGCGACAGCCGCACGGGCTCGGTGAAGTGGACAGCCACCGTGGTCGACCTGGTGTTTGGCTCCAACTCGCAGCTGCGTGCATTGGCCGAGGTGTATGGCAGCAGCGATGCGCAGGGCCGCTTTGTGGCCGACTTCGTGGCCGCTTGGGCCAAGGTGATGGAACTCGATCGCTTCGATTTGAAGTGACGGGCGTGCGCTGAGCGCCATTGAAGAGAGACGGGCGGAGTGCTTGATGGCACCCCGCCCTTTTTTTGACGCGCACTCGCGCCGCTTGGGCAAGGCGCCGAAGCCGTGCGGCGCCTGTCGGTCGGTCAGTCAGTCAGTCCCTTGCACGTTGCATTCGAACGGCAGCCAAGCGCCTGCGATGCGCTCCAGCGTTGCCGGCTCGCCGCTCGTCAGCAGCAGTGGCTGAGGCACCGCTGCCGCGATTGGCAGGTGCATGGCCTCGAACTGGCGCTGGGTTTGGCGTACTACCGCGTCGGTGGTGTCGATGATCTGGACTTGCGGCCCGAGCGCCGCCTCGATCCAGTGGCGCGCGAACACATAGTGGGTGCAGCCGAGCACCACGGTGTCGACCTGCGCGTCCACCAGCGGTTGCACCAGTTCGCGCACGCGGTCGCGCAGCGCGGGCGATTGCAAATCACCTTGCTCAATCAGTGCCGCCAAGCCCGGGCAGGGCTGGGCAATGACGGAGGTGCCGGGGCCGTGGTCGGCCAGCAGACGCTGAAAACGCTCGCTGTGCAGGGTCACGCGCGTGGCCATCACGCCGACGCGGCCG
Source organism: Pseudomonadota bacterium (assembly GCA_041164825.1). GTDB lineage: Bacteria > Pseudomonadota > Gammaproteobacteria > Burkholderiales > Burkholderiaceae_C > JBEAOO01. The sequence continues at coordinate 4,427 of JBEAOO010000174.1, forward strand.
TTGCGGCTGGCGGCCACGCCGGGTTTCACGCCGGGTTCCACGCCCACGATGGGCAAGTCGGGCCAGCGCTCGCGCAGCTGGCGCACGGCCACGGCGGTGGCTGTGTTGCAGGCCACCACGATCTGCCGCGCGCCGCGGGCCAGCAGCGCGCTGGCGATGTGCAGGCTGCGAGTTTGCACGTGGGCGTCGTCGCGTTCGCCATAGGGCGCGTGGCCGGAGTCGGCGAAGTAGAGCAGGGGGGTGCGCGGCATTTGCGCCTGCAGCGCCCTCAACACCGAGAGGCCGCCCACGCCCGAATCAAACACGCCAATGGCGGCGGGCGCAGCGGGCTGGATGGGCAGGGCAGGGGCGGGCATGGCGCGGCAGTCTAGCAGTGCGTCGTGTGCCTGCGTGGCGGGCGTCTGTGCGTTGGCCCGCGGTGGAGGCACACAAAAGTACTGGACGCATCGCAGCGACTTCGATCTAAAATAGCACGATCGTTCGAATTTACCCTCGGGGACAATGCCGGGCTGCTCGGCGCTCCGGCGCCGATAGAATTCGATTAACGTAAACGTCAATGGCCGCGCGCTTCGCCGCGGCCAGCTTCCGCAGGAGATTCCCGATGAAAGTGCTGGTCCCCGTCAAGCGGGTCGTGGATTACAACGTCAAGGTTCGCGTCAAGAGCGACAACACCGGTGTCGACATCGCCGGCGTCAAAATGAGCATGAACCCCTTCGACGAGATCGCCGTGGAAGAGGCGGTGCGCTTGAAGGAAAAGGGCGTGGTCACCGAGGTGATCGCTGTCTCGTGCGGCGTCACCCAATGCCAGGAAACCCTGCGCACCGCGCTGGC
>JBEAOO010000175.1:0-2743 GCA_041164825.1 Pseudomonadota bacterium
CTGCTGGGGTGGTCGCGCAAGTCGTCGCTGGGCGCGGTGACGGGGCGGGCCGTGAGCGAGCGGCAGTCGGCCAGCGTGGCCGCAGCGTTGGCCGCGCTGCACCAGGGGGCGCACATCGTGCGCGTGCACGACGTGGCGGCCACCACCGACGCCATCAAGGTATGGCAAGCGGCCGGTTTGTTGCCGTGAACGGTTCAGTCCCCATGGCTGCGTCACACGCATCGGGGACAATCAAGGGCTAAGGAGCGACAGAACAATGACCAGAACCTATTTCGGCACCGATGGCATCCGCGGCACGGTGGGGCAGGGCGCCATCACCGCTGATTTCATGCTGCGCTTGGGCCACGCGGTGGGCCGCGTGCTGCGCCAGGCGGATGCGCGCCCGACGGTGCTGATTGGCAAGGACACGCGCATTTCGGGCTACATGATCGAGTCCGCCCTCGAAGCGGGATTTGCCTCGGCGGGGGTGGATGTGCTGTTGACGGGGCCGCTGCCCACGCCTGGCGTGGCCTACCTCACCCGCGCGCTGCGCCTGGACCTGGGCGTGGTCATCAGTGCCTCGCACAACCCGTTTGCCGACAACGGCATCAAGTTTTTCTCGGCCAAGGGCGAGAAGCTACCCGACAGCTGGGAGCAGGCGGTGGAAGCCGCGCTCACCGAGCCTGCTCAGTGGGTGACATCGGCCGAGTTGGGCAAGGCGCGGCGTCTCGAAGACGCCCGCGGCCGGTATGTGGAGTTTTGCAAGAGCACCTTCGGCAACGAGCTCTCGCTCAAGGGCCTGAAAATCGTGGTCGATGCCGCGCATGGCGCCGGCTACCACGTGGCGCCCGATGTCTTCCACGAGTTGGGCGCCGAGGTGGTGGCCATTGGCTGCGCGCCGGATGGCCTCAACATCAACGCCGGTTTTGGTGCCACCGCGCCTGCTGCGTTGGTGGCCGCCGTGAAACAACATGGCGCCGACTACGGCGTGGCATTGGACGGCGACGCCGACCGACTGCAACTGGTGGACGCCGGTGGTCGCCTCTACAACGGCGATGAGCTGCTCTACGTGATGGTGGCCGACCGCCTGGCCCAGGGCCAGCGTGTGCCGGGCGCCGTCGGCACCCTGATGACCAACATGGCGGTCGAGGTGGCGTTGCGCGCGCGCGACGTGGAGTTCGTGCGTGCCAAGGTGGGCGACCGCTACGTGCTGGAAGAGCTCGCCAAGCGTGGCTGGCTGCTCGGCGGCGAGGGCTCGGGCCACCTGTTGGCGCTGGACAAACACACCACTGGCGACGGCATTGTCAGCGCGCTGCAGGTGCTGCAGGCCATCAGCCGCAGTGGCCAATCGCTGGCCGAATTGTTGGCCGATGTCACCTTGTTTCCGCAGGTGCTGGTGAACGTGAAGCTCCGCCCCGGCCAAGATTGGAAGGCCACCCCAGGCTTGGCCGAGGCCGAGGCGGCGGCCCAGCGTGACTTGGGCGACAGCGGCCGACTGCTGATCCGTCCGTCGGGCACCGAGCCCTTGGTGCGTGTGATGGTTGAATCGCGTGACGGCAGCGTGGCGCGGCAGACTGCAGAGCGTTTGGCCGACCTGTTCCGCGCCGGCTGAGTCGCCGGTTGAGTCTCAGGCTACCTGCGGACACGCCCCGCCCTGAGGGCCGGCCCATGCGCCGGCCCTTTTTCGTTTGTGACAATTGCGTGACGCGGGCCTGCGCCCGGTTTTCCCGGGGTGGACCGCGTCAAACGCACCCGGGTGGCGGCGTGGATGAATCGACTGTCACAAAAGCGTCACGCCACCCTTTTAGAGTTCGCTTCATCTTGAAACGACCTTTGAACCAAGGGCCCACATGACCACGCCATTCGCCTTCCGCATCGCCGCCGCAGCTCTCACGCTCGGCCTGTCCTCCACGGCTTTCGCCCAAGACGTGACCGGTGCGGGTGCCACCTTCCCGGCGCCGCTGTACGCCAAGTGGGCTGACGCCTACAACAAGGCCACGGGCGCACGCATCAACTACCAATCGGTGGGTTCGGGTGCTGGCCTGAAGCAGATCCGCGCCAAGACCGTGGACTTCGGCGCCTCCGACATGCCGCTGAGCGACGACGAGTTGGCCAAGGACGGCCTGGTCCAGTTCCCGACCGTGGTCGGTGGCGTGGTGCCGGTGGTGAACATCAAGGGCATCGCCCCGGGCCAAATGAAGCTCACCGGCCAAGTGCTGGGCGACATCTACCTCGGCAAGATCACCCAGTGGAACGATGCTGCCCTGGTGGCGCTGAACCCTGGCGTGCCGCTGCCGGACGCCGCCATCTCGGTGGTGCGCCGCGCTGACGGCTCGGGCACCTCGTTCATCTTCACCAGCTACCTGAGCAAGGTCAACGCCGAGTGGAAGAGCAAAGTCGGCGAAGGCACGGCCGTGAACTGGCCCACCGGCGCCGGCGGCAAGGGCAACGAAGGCGTCGCCGCTTTCGTGAACCGCCTGCCGAACTCGATCGGTTACGTCGAGTACGCCTACGTGAAGCAAAACAAGATGACCTTCACGCTGCTGAAGAACCGTGACGGCCAATACGTTGCGCCAGACGACCTGACCTTCAAGGCCGCTGTGGCCGGTGCCGACTGGGCCAAGACCTTCTACCAAGTCACCACCGACCAGCCGGGCAAGGAATCGTGGCCGCTGACCAACCCCACCTACATCATGATGCACAAGGTGCAGGACAAGCCTGAGACCGCCGGCCACGCGCTGAAGTTCTTCGACTGGGCCTACGG
>JBEAOO010000176.1:0-12973 GCA_041164825.1 Pseudomonadota bacterium
TGCCCACGGCGTCCAGCGGGTCGGTGATGTCACGCACGCTGCTGGGCAGCTCGGCCATCTCGGCAATGCCACCGGCGTTGTCGGTGATGGGGCCGTAGGCGTCGAGCGCCACCACGATGCCCGCCATGCTGAGCATGGCGGTGGCAGCGATGGCAATGCCGTACAAGCCTGCCAAGCTGTAGGAGGCCAGGATGGCCAGGCTGACAAACAGCACCGGCCAGGCCGTGGATCGCATCGACACGCCCAAGCCGGCAATGATGTTGGTGCCGTGGCCCGTGGTGGAGGCTTGCGCGATGTGCTGCACTGGGCCGTACTGGGTACCGGTGTAGAACTCGGTGATCCACACCAGTGCTGCGGTGAGCACCAAGCCCACAGCGCAGGCGCCGAACAAGCGCAGGTGCGTGCCGTCGCCCAGCGCGTCGGCGGGCATCACGGCGGTGGTCACAAAGTAAAAGGCGATCAGCGACAGCACACCCGCCACCACCAGCCCCTTGTAGAGCGCCGGCATCACATTCTTCATGCCCGGTGTGGCTTTGACGAAGCTGCAGCCGATGATGGACGCGATGATGGACACGCCCCCCAACAGCAGCGGGTAGGTGACGGCGGCCAGCGGCGCGGCGGTGACGACCAGTGCGCCGAGCGCCATGGTGGCGATCAGCGTGACGGCGTAGGTTTCGAACAGGTCGGCCGCCATGCCCGCGCAGTCGCCCACGTTGTCGCCCACGTTGTCGGCGATCACGGCCGGGTTGCGTGGGTCGTCTTCGGGGATGCCGGCTTCGACCTTGCCCACCAGATCGGCGCCCACATCGGCGCCTTTGGTGAAGATGCCGCCGCCCAGTCGCGCAAAGATGGAGATCAGCGACGAGCCAAAGGCAAAACCCAGCATCGGTTTGAGGTGGGCGCTCAGCTCATTGGCCGCCGTACCGCCCGTGAGGAACAAGAAGAACAGGCCCACGCCCAGCAGCCCGAGACCCACCACCAGCATGCCGGTGATGGCGCCCCCCTTGAAGGCGACATCAAGCGCCGGGCCCATGCCCAGTGTGGCGGCCTGCGCGGTGCGCACGTTGGCGCGCACCGACACGTTCATGCCGATGAAGCCGCAAGCGCCCGAGAGCACGGCGCCCACCACAAAGCCGGTGGCGGTGGTGAGGTCCAGGAACACCGCGATCAACACCGCGAGCACCACGCCGACGATCGCAATCGTCCTGTATTGCCGCGCCAAATAGGCGGCCGCACCTTGCTGGATGGCGGCGGCGATTTCTTGCATTCGCGCGTTGCCGGCGCTCTGCGAGAGGATCCAACTGCGCTGCACGAAACCGTAGATCACTGCGGCCAAGCCGCAGGCGAGCGCCACGTAGAGCGCCAGGGTGGTGGACATCGGGGGGGTCTCCTTCCAAGTTGCCGGCCGTCAATGCGGCGGGTCAGTCTTCGGTTGTCGGGCCGTGTCGAGTGCCTGCCGACGGCTTGGGGCGAGCCTCCCGGTCCGCGGCCCATGCTACGGGATGGACTGGTTCGTGGCAACGAAAGCGCCATGGTGTTTTCCAGCGGAAGGCTGTCAGCGGACCCGGGGTTGGCGCCACGTCAGGGCACAGCAAGTCCCAAGGCTAGAATTCCGAGGTTTGCTAGCGCCGCGCCAGCGATGCTGGCTGCCGTTTTCGACAACTCCACAGAATCACACCATGAGCCTGCACAACGTGACCCCCGGCGCCAAAGCGCCCGAGCAGTTCAACGTCGTCATCGAGATCCCGATGAACGCCGATCCGATCAAGTACGAAGTGGACAAGGAAAGCGGCGCGCTGTTCGTGGACCGTTTCATGACCACCGCCATGCACTACCCGTGCAACTATGGCTACATCCCGCGCACGCTGGCCGACGACGGCGACCCGGTCGATGTGCTGGTGATCACGCCGTTCGCGCTGACGCCGGGTGTGGTGGTGACCTGCCGCGCCATTGGCGTGCTGCAGATGGACGACGAAGCCGGTGGCGACGCCAAGCTGCTGGCCGTGCCGATCGACAAGGTGCTGCCGATCTACACCCACTGGCAAAAGCCGGAGGACATCAACCCGATGCGCCTGAAGGCCATCCAGCACTTCTTTGAGCACTACAAAGACCTGGAAGCCGGCAAGTGGGTCAAGGTCAAGGGCTGGGAAGGCCCCGAGCAAGCCAAGGCCGAGATCGTCACCGGCCTGGCCAACTACGACAAGGCCAACGCGGCCAAGTGATGGGCTGATCTGCGGCGCGCCGCGCGGTGTGCTGCAGATGTCGTCAAAAAACGAGGGAGCTCATGAGCTCCCTTTTTTGCGTCTGCCGCCGACTGCGTTTCGGTGGGCGTGTTTTGCCTTAGGCTAGCGGATCTTGAAATTCTTGCGCGTCCGCCGCGCCGGGTCTGCCCATGAATTGGAATGTCGAGCTTCTGAACACCGCCTTGTGGCTGGCCAAGGCCTATGCCTTGACGCTGGTGTTGTTTGTGGCGGTGATGGGTTGGTTGTCAAAGCGCTCGGTGTGGGGGCGGCAGTTCTGGGCCATCAGCGGTGAGTATTTTTCGCCCAAGCGCAGTTGGCGTCCCTTGGCCGGTGTAGCACTGATGCTGTTTTTCGTGCTCCTCACCGTGCGCATGAACGTGCTGTTTTCCTTTTGGTACAACGGCTTCTACAGCGGCCTGCAGGGACTCGACCAGGTCTCGTTCTGGTTCCACATGAAGCTCTTCGGTGTGCTGGCGGCTTTGCACGTGGCGCGTGCGCTGCTCAACAGCTATATCCGCAGTGCCTTCACCATCCACTGGCGCGAGTGGCTCAATGAGCGCTTGGTGAATCGTTGGACCGGCCAGCAGGCCTACTACCTGAGCCGCTTTGCCCAGCCCGTGGTCGACAACCCCGACCAGCGCATCCAGCAAGACGTGCCTGATCTGATCACGCAGACGCTGACGCTCTCGCTGGGCTTGGTGAGTGCGGTGGTTTCGATGTACGAATTCACCGGCATTTTGTGGAACCTCTCGGCGCCGCTGCAGGTGCTGGGCACCACGGTGCCGCGCGCGATGGTGTTCCTTGTATACGTCTATGTGCTGACCGCCACCGTGTTTGCGGTGTGGATTGGTCGCCCCTTGATCGGCCTGAATTTCTTGAACGAAAAACTTAGCGCCAACTACCGCTATCTGCTGGTTCGCTTGCGCGAATATGGTGAGAGCGTGGCGCTCTACCGCGGCGAGGCGGTGGAGAAGCGCGGCCTGATGGTGGGCTTCGGCGCGGTGATCGCCAACGCCTGGGCCACGCTGTGGCGCTCGTTGAAGTTTGATGGCTACAACCTGGGCATCAGCCAGGTGGCGGTTGTGTTTCCCTTTTTGATCCAGGCGCCGCGGCTGTTCGCCGGCACCATCAAGTTGGGTGACGTGATGCAGACCAGCCAGGCTTTTGGCCAGGTCGAAGAGGCCTTGTCCTTCTTCCGCTCGTCTTACGACACCTTTGCCAGCTACCGCGCGGGCCTGAACCGCCTGACCGGTTTTGACGACAACGTGCGCGCGGCCGAGCAGCTCGCCTTGCCGCAACTCAAGGGCAACCCGAGTGCGCTGGTGATGCATGACCTGAGCGTGCAGCGCCCCGACGGCATGGTGTTGGCGCACAAGCTGAACTTGCGGCTTGATGCCGGCCAGGCCTTGTTGATCCGCGGCCCCTCGGGCTCGGGCAAGACCACCCTGCTGCGCACGCTGGCCGGGCTGTGGCCGTTCTCCACGGGCGAGGCCGAGCGGCCTGAAGGTGAGGCGTGTTTGTTCTTGTCGCAGCGGCCCTATTTGCCCATGGGCAGCTTGCGCGTGGCGCTGGCTTACCCGGCCACGCAGATCGACGATGGTGTCGCACGCGCCACGCTCGACCGGGTGCACCTGGGGCACTTGGGTGAGCACCTCGACCTGGAGCAAGATTGGTCGCAGGTGCTCTCACCCGGTGAGCAGCAGCGCTTGGCTTTTGGCCGCGTGCTGGCCAACCAGCCGGCCATCGTGTTTTTGGACGAGGCGACCTCGGCCACCGACAGTGGCTTGGAGCACAGCCTCTATGCATTGCTGCGCAGCGAGCTGCCGCGCACCATCGTGGTCAGCGTGGGCCATCGCGAAACACTGGCCGCCTTCCATGACCAGGCGCTCACGCTCGATGGTGACGGCAATGGTGGTTGGGCGGTGACGGGTCTGGGTGGCTGATCAGCGCGCTGAAGGGTGAGTTGGCGCGGCACCAGCCGCGCTCATCCGCCACACAATAGCAAGATCAAATCTCGCTGCGAAACGGCGAGCGCGTCGCCAACTCGCCCACATAGGCGTCGATGCCTGCGCTCTCGCGGGCCAAAAACTGCGCGACGGCATCGGCAAAGCCTGGATGGCTCAGCCAGTGAGCCGACCAGGTTTGCACTGGCAGCAGGCCACGTGCCATCTTGTGTTCGCCCTGGGCGCCGCCTTCAAAGCGCAGGTAGCCCTGGGCAATGCACCACTGCAGCGGCTGGTAGTAGCAGGCCTCGAAGTGCAGGCAAGGCAGGTTGTACGTGGCACCCCAATAGCGGCCGTAGGCCACGCGGCGCTCGACGTCAATGGCCACCAGCGAAGCGGCAATGCGCTCGCCGTCCAGCTCGGCCACAAACATCAACCAGCTCTCCGCCATGCCTTGCTGCATGCGCGCAAAGAAGTCGCGCGTGAGGTAGGGCGTGGAGTGGTGGGCCTCGTAGGTGGCCTCGTAGCAGCGGTAAAAGTAGTCCCAGTCGGCGGTACCGATTTGCGTGCCCTGCAGGGTGCGGAACTGCACGCGGGCATCGCTCACGCGGCGCCGTTCTTGCTGCAGTTTTTTGCGTTTGTCGCGCTGCAAGCTGGCGGTGAAATCGGTGAAATCTGCGTAAGGCAGGGGGCTGCGGTTGTGCCAGTGGAACTGCACGGTGCTGCGCAGCATCCAGCCCTGGTCCTCGGCACGCAGCACCGCTTGGCGGTCGGCATCGTCGATGAAGAGCAGGTGGACCGATGAAAATTTCTGTTGCGTGGCCAGCGCTTGCAGGCCTTGCAGCAGCGTGTCACGCGCCGCGTCATCCCGCGCCAGCAGGCGCGGCCCGGGCACGGGCGTGAAGGGCACGGCGCCGAGCAGCTTGGGGTAGTAGCGCAAGCCATTGCGCTGGTAGGCGTCGGCCCAGGCCCAGTCGAACACGTACTCGCCGTAGGAGTGGGTCTTGAGGTACAGCGGGCAGGCGGCGGCCAGTTGATCGCCGCGCCACACGGCCAGAAAACACGGCTGCCAACCGGTGTCGGCCACGGCGCTGGCCGAGTCTTCCAGGGCGCTCAGGTAGGCATGGTGCATGAAGGGGCCGGCCAGAGGCGACGCATCCACCAGCGCGTCCCAGGCGGTGGCAGGCAGGTCAGTTGCGCCCGCGTGGACCCGGATCACGAGATCGTTTTCAAACGGCATGGCGGGCTGGCACGGGGTGGTTGAGGCGGTGTTGCGGGGCGGTGCCCAGCCCGCGGGTGGCGCTTTGTTGGCTGTACATTGCGGGGCAGCGTAACCGCTGGCGCCACTTGGCGCAGCGGCACACCCTTGAACCCGTGCGCCAGCGCGGGTCAGACCTCCCGCCAAAGGCCCCACGTGGCCTGGAACCGACCGTGACCCCCAGCGACTCATTTTTCAATCTGTACTCGCATGGTTTTGCCCGCGTGGCCGTGGCTGTGCCGTGCTGCCGTGTGGCCGATCCGGCCTTCAACGCGCAGCAAAGCATCGCGCTGCTGAACGAGGCGGCGGCCTCGGGCGCCGTGTTGGTGGCGTTTCCCGAGTTGGGCTTGTCGTCTTACACCGCCGACGATCTGTTTCACCAGCGCGCGCTGCTTGATGGTTGCGAGGCGGCCTTGCAGCAGGTGATCGACGCCTCAGTGAACTGCCCGGCCGTGGCAGTGCTCGGCCTGCCGCTGCGTGTGGACCACTCGCTGTTCAACTGCGCGGCCGTGGTGCACCGTGGGCGGCTGCTCGGCGTGGTGCCCAAGACCTATCTGCCCAACTACGGCGAGTTTTACGAAGCGCGGCAGTTCAACCCGGCGGGCAATGCGTTGTCGACGGACATCACGCTGTGCGGGCAGACGGTGCCCTTTGGCGTGGGCCTGCTGTTTCAAGCGGCGAACCTGCCGCTGCTGCACTTTCACGTCGAGATTTGTGAGGACGTGTGGGTGCCGATTCCGCCGTCGGCGTTTGCTGCGCTGGCCGGCGCCACGGTGCTGGTCAATCTCTCGGCATCCAACATCACGGTGGGCAAATCAGGCTACCGCCACCGCTTGCTGAGCGTGCATTCGGCGCGCTGCCTGGCGGCGTATCTGTACTCGTCGGCGGGCATTGGCGAGTCGACCACCGACCTGGCCTGGGACGGTCAGGCGCTGATCTACGAGAACGGCGACATGCTGGCCGAGGCGCCGCGTTTTGCGCCCGATTCGCACTGGATCAGCGCCGATGTGGACCTGGAGCGCGTCTCGCGCGAGCGCATGCGGCAAACCAGTTTTGGCGCCTCGGCCGCGCGCCACAAGGCCGAGCTGGCGGCGTTCCGCACGGTGCGGTTTTCGGTCGAGGTGCCCTCGGCTGAGGTGCTGCCGCTGCAGCGCGTGGTCGAGCGTTTTCCGTACGTGCCCGCGCGCCAAGAGCAGCGCGAGGAGCGCTGCACCGAGGTTTACAACATCCAGGTCGAGTCGCTGGTGCAGCGACTCTCGGCCACCGGCATCAAGACGCTGGTGATCGGCATCTCGGGTGGGCTCGACTCCACCCATGCGCTGCTGGTGTGCGCCCGCGCCATGGACCGGCTGGGCTTGCCGCGCAGCCAGATCCGCGCCTACACCATGCCCGGTTTTGCCACCGGCGAGCGCACGCTCAACCAAGCCCTGCGCCTCATGGCCGCGATCGGCTGCACCGCTGAGCAGATCGACATCCGACCGAGCTGCACGCAAATGCTGCACGACATCGGTCACCCCTTTGCCAACGGCCAGCCACAGTACGACGTGACGTTTGAAAACGTGCAGGCCGGTGAGCGCACCAGCCATCTGTTCCGCCTGGCCAACCACCACAACGGCATCGTCGTGGGCACGGGCGACCTGAGCGAGCTGGCGCTGGGCTGGTGCACCTACGGCGTGGGCGACCACATGTCGCACTACAACGTCAACGCCAGCGTGCCCAAGACGCTGATCCAGCACTTGGTGCGCTGGGTGGCCGAGTCGGGGCAGGTGGACGCGGCGGGGCGTGCGGTGCTGCTCGACATCTTGAACACCGAGATCAGCCCGGAATTGGTTCCCGGTGACGCCGCCGGCCAGCCGGGGCAGAGCACCGAGAGTCAGGTCGGGCCCTACGAGTTGCAGGATTTCAACCTCTACTACACGCTGCGTTTTGGCTTTGCGCCGTCGAAGGTGGCCTTTTTGTCGTGGACGGCTTGGCGCGACGCGAGCCTGGGTCGTTGGCCCGAAGGCGAGCACGTGACACGCCGCGCCCACGGTCTGGCCGACATTAAAAAGCACTTGCGCAGTTTTGTCTGGCGCTTTTTCAAGACCAGCCAGTTCAAGCGCAGCTGTGTGCCCAATGGGCCGAAGGTGGGCTCGGGCGGGTCCTTGTCGCCGCGCGGCGATTGGCGCGCGCCGAGCGATTCCGAGGCCACCGTGTGGTTGGCAGAGCTGGAGCACATTCCCGCCACCGAGCCCGCGTAAACTAACGTCAGTGTTTTGAAGCCTTTTCCCCCGGAGCCCGCATGAAACAGATCACCGCCATCGTCAAACCGTTCAAGCTCGAAGAAGTGCGTGAGGCGCTGGCCATCGTGGGCGTGACCGGACTGACCGTCACCGAAGTGAAGGGCTTTGGCCGCCAGAAGGGCCACACCGAGCTCTACCGTGGTGCCGAGTACGTGGTCGACTTCTTGCCCAAGGTGAAGATCGAAGTGGTGGTAAAAGATGTGGACCTGGACCGCTGCATCGAGGCCATCGTCAAAGCCGCCAAGACCGGCAAGATCGGCGACGGCAAGATCTTCGTCACGGCGGTGGAGCAGGTGGTGCGCATTCGCACGGGCGAGACCGACGAATCGGCCGTGTGATCGTTGAACGCCCTTTGTGCGCCTGAGCCAGGCGCGCAGCCCAAACAAGCAAGCCCGCTGCGAGCGGGCTTTTGTTTGTTTACTTGCTTCCTGACTTGCTGGCCGGTTCGGCCTTTGCCGCGCAGGCAGCCTCGCTGCCTGGCGTCAAACCAGCCAATGTTGCCACGCTGCCGTCGCCCAGAGACCAGCGGTCAGCAGTGAGGCCAGCAACACGGCAGCGCTGCCCATGTCCTTGGCTCGCTTGGCCAGGTCGTGGAGTTCGAGTCCGATGCGGTCGACAGTGGCCTCAATGCTGGAGTTGAGCAACTCGACGACCATCAGCATGATGATGGAGCCAGCCAGCAGAGCCACCTCGATCCAACCCCGGCCCACCACAAAAGCCAAGGGCAGGGCGACCACGGCCAGCCAGGTTTCTTGGCGAAAAGCGCTCTCATGGCGGTAGGCTGATTGCAGGCCCTCCACCGAGTAGCCGGCGGCGTGAATCAGGCGGTCCAGGCCAATGCGGCCTTTGTGGGGGTTGGTCGAAGTCATGGGTGCATATTCTGCCCGGCAGGAGTGGATGCCGGGCTCGGGTCTTGGTGTTTTGAGGTCAGGCGTCAGCGCATGCCGCGCGCCTTGTGGCGGGGTGTCATGATGAGTCGCGTGCCGCCCACAGCGTCGTGCCAGAACTGACCCTGAGGATGCAGGCGCGCCAACGCGGCGTAAGCGGCCACACCGGTCAATAGCGAGCCGAAGATGGCGCCTACCCCATGCAGATCGGCCAGCCACACCGCCAGCAGCGCAGGTGCAAACCAGAGCCAGCTGAGCAAATAGCGCAGCAACGCCCGCCGCTCGCTCACCGCACGACCTTGGGCGTCCACCAGGCGCACGTGCCAGGCCTTCATGGCCACGGTCTGGCCGCCATGCGACCAGAACCACACGAAATAGATGCCCAGTACCAAAAACAAGAATGCCTGCAGGCCGTGCCTGCCTTGCAGCGCATGGCGCTGCTGGGTGAGGGCGGAAAACAGATAGCCCGCCATCATCAGTACGCCAAACAACAGCACGCCTTCATACACAAAGCAGGCCATGCGGCGGAAGATGCCGGGCGTCGCGCCAATCACTGGCGTTTCAGGTGCCGAGGCAGCACCCGTGAGCGCGGAGGTCATGGGGCTGGCGCGTCCTTGCCCGCTTGCAGGCCGCTGGTTTGCATGGCGGCGCCTTGCGCGCCGCGCTGGGGAAGCAGCGTGCTCTTGTCCACAAAGCCTGGCGTGGCTGCGATCTTCGGTAAGCCCACCTGCTGATGCAGCGGTGGCGTCGGTGTGCGAGACACCAGTGACGTGGTGGCGCCGTCAGCAGCGCGCACAACGGTGGGTGACACCGCCTTGGCCGGCGGCGACGGTGGCAGCGTCTGACTGGTTTTGGTTTTGGGGGCAGGCGCGGTGTTGGTGCCGTTGGCTGCGATGTTGGCGGCCGGGCGCCGCGCGGCCAGCGCTGCGGCCGAGGCCTGTGTGGCTGCACGGTCGGCCAACTGCTTGCGGGCTTCGCTGGGCAGAGACTGATAGGCCTCCCACTGCGCGCGTCGGTCTTCTGGCGCGGCACGTTTGACCTCTTGGTACTGCAGGCGAGCGCGGCCACGCTGCTCGGGCGTCAGGCGCGCCCATTCGGTCATGCGTTCACCCACGCGCTCGCGTTGCTCTGGATTCATGGCGGGCAGGCGGGCGGCCATCTCGCGCCACTTGGCTTTGTGCCCGGCTCCGATGTGCGACCACTCGCGCGCAAGTGGCTCAAGCGCGCTGCGTTCTTGGGCAGACAACTCCGCCCAGCGCGGCCCTTCTTCGGCCGCAAGCGCAGGCACGCTGGCAGCCCGGGTCGGGGGCGTCTGCGCAGTTGCGGTGGACATCCACGAGGGCGTCGTCGCGATCGCGCCGGCCAGCAACACGGCGGACAGCCGGGGCTGGGCCCTGAAGGGGGGCGCCACCGGTCGGGTCACGGCTGAGGTGCCTTGAGGTATTCCACAAAGCCTGCGTCGCTGTAGGCCACAGGGGGAAGGTCATCGGCCAACAGGGCACTGTCGACGTCGGCTGCAGCCTCAATCTGGCTGCGCGCCCAGTGGTGGTCGATCAACCACAGGCCAGCCAGCATGGCGAGCACGGGCAGGATCGACATCCAGCCCAGCCAGCGCGACTGTTGGCCCATGCCGGGCCCACCACCCAAAGCGGCCGCGCCGCCGTTCACATGCACGGTGATGGGGGCAGCCGTGGTCGCTGAGGCGGTTGTGACTTGTCGACGCGCGGCAGCCGCGCGCAGCACCGCTTGTTCGCGGGCCACGCGCAGGCGCTCGGAAATGTCGTGCGGCACATCGGCTTCGGAAAGCCGGGCCGCCACGCGCAGGGCGTAGCGGGACGTGACGGCGTCCACCTCGGCGTCGGTATAGAAAAAACGAGCGGAGTTGTTGTTCATGGCGAGATTCCCTTGGCGCGCAGCGCTTTGGCCAGCGCATGCACCGCTCTGGAGCAGTGCGTTTTCACACTGCCTTCAGAGCAACCCATCGCTTGAGCCGTTTCCGCCACATCGAGTTCCTCCCAATAACGCAGCAGGAAGGCCTCGCGTTGACGCGTGGGCAGCTGAGCGACTTCGGCGTCGATCTGGGTCAGCATTTGCGTGCGCGTGAAGGCGTCCGCCGCACTTTCTGTGCCGGTGCTGTCGGTGGTCGATTCCAGCATCTCCAGCACGTCGAAGTCGTCATCGCCGGCCGCCGATTCGAAGTCCGAGAAATTCTTCAGGACGCCTTTGCGCACCTTTTGACGCCGGAACCAATCCATCGTGGCGTTCGACAAGATGCGCTGAAACACCAGCGGCCACTCCTGGGCGGGGCGGTCGGCGTATTTCTCAGCCAAACGAATCATGGCGTCCTGGACGATGTCCAGCGCGGCCTCGTCGTCTCGCACGGCGTAGCACACGCGTTTAAACGCGCGCTTTTCGACGCTCTTGAGGAAATCGGAGAATTCTTTGTCAGGTGCCAAAGTGGGAACCGCTGGCGCCGGGTGAGGGCAAGGCGGCGAGGATTATGGCACCGCAGGCTTAAGCCTTGCCTCGGTGTAAAGGCGTATTCCAAAGCAATGTCATAATGCGCCTTTGCACAACAGTTTTGGTCACGACCCGGTGTCCGACCCGGACCCCTTGTTTTTGACCGCGCAGGTACCACACCCGCCTCATGAGGGCGCGGAGAGGTGCACCGATGGTTTTTCGTCAGAGAAATTCACAAAGGTTCAATCATGGACATGTCTAGCGCGGAAGTGAAGCGTGCCGCTTCGGCACTGCCGCTCTCCTCCTCATCTTCTCCCGCCACCGACCCCAACGGCTCGGAAATTTTGGTCCGCAGCCTTCAAGCCGAGGGCGTCAAATTCCTCTGGGGCTATCCCGGTGGTGCGGTCCTCTACATCTACGACGCGCTCTACAAACAAAACACGATCGAACACGTGTTGGTGCGCCACGAGCAAGCCGCGGTGCATGCCGCTGATGGTTATGCGCGTGCCACCGGCGACGTCGGCGTGGCCTTGGTCACCTCAGGCCCGGGCGTGACGAATGCCGTCACCGGCATCGCCACCGCCTACATGGACTCGATCCCGATGGTGATCGTGACCGGCCAGGTGCCGACCGCGGCCATTGGCTTGGATGCGTTCCAGGAGTGCGACACCGTCGGCATCACCCGCCCCATCGTCAAACACAACTTCTTGGTGAAGGATGTGCGCGACTTGGCGGCCACGATGAAGAAGGCTTTTCACATCGCCCGCACCGGCCGCCCTGGCCCCGTGGTCGTCGACATCCCCAAGGATGTTTCGCTGATGACCTGCCCGTTCGAGTACCCGGCCACGGTCGAGATGCGCTCGTACAACCCGGTGCGCAAGGGCCACGGCGGTCAGATCCGCAAGGCTGTGCAACTGCTGCTGCAGGCCAAACGGCCCTATATTTACACCGGTGGTGGTGTGATTTTGGGCAATGCCTCGGCAGAACTGCGCGAATTGGCCAATCTTCTGGGCTACCCGGTCACCAACACCTTGATGGGTCTGGGCGCTTACCCGGCCAGCGACCCAAAGTTCCTGGGCATGTTGGGCATGCACGGCACCTACGAGGCCAACATGACCATGCAGAACTGCGACGTTCTGCTGGCCGTGGGTGCTCGGTTTGACGACCGCGTGATCGGCAACCCCAAACACTTCGCCTCGGTCGAGCGCAAGATCGTGCACATCGACATCGATCCGTCGTCGATTTCCAAGCGCGTGAAGGTAGACATCCCCATCGTCGGCGATGTGAAGGACGTGTTGCAAGAATTGATCGCGCAGATCAAGGAAGCACAAGCGCGCCCGGACAGCGCAGCGCTGTCCTCGTGGTGGGGTCAGATCAACGAGTGGCGCCAGCGCGACTGCTTGAAGTTCAAGACCAGCCCCGACGTGATCAAGCCGCAATCGGTGGTGGAAAAGCTGTGCGAGTTGACCCGCGGCAGCGATTGCTACATCACCTCCGACGTCGGCCAGCACCAGATGTGGGCGGCGCAGTACTACCGCTTCGACGAGCCGCGCCGCTGGATCAACTCTGGTGGCCTGGGCACGATGGGCGTGGGCTTGCCTTACGCCATGGGCATCAAACTGGCCAAGCCCGATGCAGATGTGTTCTGCATCACTGGCGAAGGCTCGATCCAGATGAACATCCAGGAGCTCTCGACCTGCTTCCAGTACAAGACGCCGGTCAAGATCATTGCGCTCAACAACCGCTTCCTGGGCATGGTGCGACAGTGGCAGCAGCTCGATTACGGCGGCCGCTACTCGCACAGCTACATGGACGCGCTGCCGGACTTCGTGAAGCTGGCCGAGGCTTACGGCCACGTCGGCATCAAGATCGAGAAGCCCTCCGAGGTCGAACCGGCCCT
>JBEAOO010000177.1:0-25154 GCA_041164825.1 Pseudomonadota bacterium
CGACGCAGCAACTCAAAGTTTTGCGCCACGGTTTTGGCAAATCCAATGCCGGGGTCGAGCGCAATGCGCTCCGCGCCCACCCCGTGTGCCAGCAAGGCGGCCGCACGGTCGGCCAAGAAGGCCGCCACCTCGGCCACCACATCGCCGTAGGCCGTGTCAGCCTGCATGGAGCGTGGCTCACCGCGCATGTGCATGAGGCACACACCGCAGTTCGCGTGGCCGGCCACCAGCGCCTGAGCGCCCGGCGCCCGCAAGGCCATCACGTCGTTGACGATGTCCACGCCCAGATCGAGCGCGGCCTGCATCACCTCGGTTTTGCAGGTGTCGATGGAGATCGGCACGCCCAGCGTCACCGCCTCACGCAACACGGGCAGCACGCGTGCGAGCTCTTCGTCCACGCTGGCGGGTGCCGAGCCTGGCCGCGTGGACTCGCCGCCGATGTCGAGAATGTGCGCCCCCTCGCGCAGCAACTGCTCACAATGCGCCAGCGCGGAGCCGGCCTGCCGGTAGTGCCCACCATCGGAGAACGAGTCGGGCGTGGTGTTGACGATGCCCATCACGCGCGGTGCGCTCAGGTCGATCTCAAAACGGGTGGTTTGCCAAATCATGAAACAAGGCGAGTCGCCGCCATGAAAAACGGGGCCGAAGCCCCGTGAGTGGTGCGCGCGCGGTTGGCGCAGCAGCGATATGCGCAGCCCGTGCAGCCCGATCAGGCCGCGGCTGGGGCGCTGTCGGTGCTGACGGCCGGCGGCGTGGGGCCGCTCGGACGGTTGCTCGGCGGCGTCCAGTCTTTGGGCGGGCGCGGCGGCTTGCCGGTCATGATGTCCTCGATCTGCTCGGCGTCAATGGTTTCCCATTCGAGCAAGGCCTTGGCCATCGCGTGCATTTTGTCTTGGTTGTCTTCGATGTGCTTGCGCGCAATCGCGTACTGCTCATCGATGATGCGGCGGATCACACCGTCCACCTTGCGCATCGTGTCTTCCGACATCGACGTGGTCTTGGTGACCGAGCGCCCCAAGAACACTTCACCTTCGTTTTCGGCATAGACCATGGGGCCCAGCTCATCGGACATGCCGTAGCGGGTCACCATGTCGCGGGCAATGGCCGTGGCACGCTCGAAGTCGTTGCTGGCGCCGGTGGTCATTTGGTGCATGAACACTTCTTCGGCAATGCGGCCACCGAACAGCACCGAGATGGTCGAGAGCATGCGCTCTTTGTCCATGCTGTAGCGGTCGCCTTCGGGCAGCTGCATGGTCACACCCAGGGCGCGGCCACGCGGAATCACCGTCACCTTGTGCACCGGGTCGGTCTTGGGCATCAGGCGAGCCACCAGCGCATGACCGGCTTCGTGGTACGCGGTGTTCTTGCGTTCCTCCTCCGGCATGATCATGGATTTGCGCTCCGGGCCCATCATGATCTTGTCCTTGGCGCGCTCGAAGTCCACCATCTCCACCACGCGGCCATTGCGGCGCGCAGCGAACAGGGCCGCCTCGTTCACCAAATTGGCCAAGTCAGCCCCCGAGAAACCGGGCGTGCCACGGGCCAAGATGTCGGCCTTGATGTCTTGCCCGACCGGCACCTTGCGCATGTGCACGTTCAGGATCTGTTCGCGACCACGCACGTCCGGCAGCGTCACGTAAACCTGGCGGTCAAAGCGGCCGGGACGCAACAGCGCGGGATCGAGGATGTCCGGGCGGTTGGTCGCGGCCATCACGATCACGCCCAGGTTGGTCTCGAAACCGTCCATCTCCACCAGCATCTGGTTGAGCGTTTGCTCGCGCTCGTCGTTGCCGCCACCCAGGCCGGCACCGCGGTGGCGGCCGACGGCATCGATTTCATCCACGAAAATAATGCAGGGCGCACTTTTCTTGGCTTGCTCGAACATGTCGCGCACACGGGCAGCACCCACGCCAACGAACATTTCAACGAAGTCGGAGCCCGAGATGCTGAAGAACGGCACTTTGGCCTCACCCGCGATGGCCTTGGCCAACAGCGTCTTGCCGGTGCCCGGAGGACCAACCAGCAGCACACCACGGGGAATGCGGCCGCCGAGCTTTTGGAAGCGCTGCGGGTCTTTCAGGAAGTCGACCAGCTCCTTCACCTCTTCTTTGGCCTCGTCGCAACCGGCGACATCGGCAAAAGTGGTGGCATTGTTGGCTTCGTCGAGCATGCGGGCCTTGGACTTGCCAAAGCTGAATGCACCCCCCTTGCCGCCGCCTTGCATCTGGCGCATGAAGTACACCCAGACGCCGATCAGCAGCAGCATCGGGCCCCAGGAGACCAAGATGCTCATCAGCAGCGACGGTTCTTCGCGCGGCTTGACGTCGAACTTCACGCCGTTGTTGATCAGATCGCCGACCAAACCGCGGTCGAGGTAAGTGGCGGTGCTGCGCAAACGCTTGTCATCGGAAGTCGTGGCGATGATTTCGGTGCCCGAAGGCCCCTCTTGCAAGGTCACGGTCTTGATGCGTTTGCTGCGGACTTCTTCCAGGAAATCGGAATAACCGATTTGGCCAGAGCTCGTCACACCTCGGTCAAACTGCTTGAAGACAGTGAACAGCACGAGGGCTACCACCATCCACACAGCGACTTTAGAGAACCATTGATTGTTCACCGCGGCTCCTTATCCGGGTCAAAACACGTCCGCTCATCGGGGTCTGAGCGATCCACGGCAGATGGGGTTGATTTTAGTCCACGCAAGGTGCGCAAACGGAATCTCGTATCCCTGCCAGAGGCAAGGGGTTGTTCAGGCGCAAAAGGCACCCTGCTTGGCAACCTCACGCGACCGAACTCAGTTCGGTTTATCGGCTGCTGACCCCGACTTTTTGAGACCGATGCCGATCAAAAAGGTTTCCGACGATTTCACGCGCGAGGACTTGGGCTTGATGGTCTTGACCACGCGGAAGGTCTCTTTGAAAAGTTTGACCATCGGATCGTAGGCGCCGCCGTGGAACAACTTGCACACCAGCGCACCTTGGGGCGTGAGCTGATGCTGCGCAAAATCAACCGCCAACTCCACCAGCAGCGAGATGCGCGCCGCGTCGGTCGACTCAATGCCAGAGAGGTTGGGCGCCATGTCGGACACCACCAAATCCACCGGGCGCCCCGCCACCACAGCCTGCAATTGCTGCAGCGTCGATTCCTCGCGGAAATCGCCCTGGATGAACTGAACGCCCTCGATGGGCTCCATCTCCAGCAGATCAAGCGCGATGATGGTGCCGTTCAAACCACCCACCGCTGCGCCGCCCGCGCCCACGTCACGCGGAGCAAACTTGCGCCGCACATACTGGCTCCAAGCGCCGGGCGTCGCACCCAAGTCCACCACCAGCTGACCGGGACGAATCAGGTGCAGCGTCTCGTCGATTTCCATCAACTTGTAGGCCGCACGCGCCCGATAGCCGTCCTTTTTGGCCAACTTCACATAGGTGTCGTGCACGTGGTCGTGCATCCACGCTTTGTTGATCTTTTTGCTTTTCGACTGGATTTTCATGTTCTCGTGTCCGCTGCGGGATAATAGGCGATGCCTGTGATTCAACTGACCCCTGCCCAGCGCAAGGAAAAACGCTCCGAAGCCCACCACCTCGACCCCGTGGTGCTTGTGGGTGGCGATGGCCTGACACCCGCCGTGGTGAAAGAAGTCAACGCCGCGCTCAATGCGCACGGCCTCATCAAAGTGCGCGTGTTTTCGGACGACCGCGCCAACCGCGAAGCCATGCTGGCTCAGCTCAGCGACGAGCTGAGTGCGGCGCCCATTCAACACATCGGCAAACTGCTGGTGCTGTGGCGCCCCATGCCAGAGAAAGAAAAAGTCGAGCGCGAGGGCGGCATGCCTGGCCCGCGCATCGTCAAGATCCTGAAGTTCTCCAAGAGCGGCAACAACCGCCCGCAGGTGAAAAAGCTGACCGTGATGGGCAATCAGCGCGTGGCCGCTGGCGGCGAAGTCAAACGCGCTCGCAAGCGCATCACCAGCGTCAAGAAAACCGCGGTCGACTGATTTCGATCAACAACGGGCGCCACGCGGCGCTCGTGGGTGGGCTCGGCGGGCTGGGTTCAGGCCGCCGGCTTGCTCAGGCGCCACGCCAGCGCGCCGACCACCAGGCCCTTCAGGCCAAACAACATCAACGACACCCCGTGCAAGGCGCCAAAGGACCAGCGCCCTTGTCCGAGCCGTGCCTGCGCCATCATGGGTTGCAAGGCGTAATAGCCAAGCACGGTGCAAAACAGCGCCCCAAGCACCAACAAAACTTCGCCGCTGATGACCGAGCCGCGCCCAGCTTGCGCCGCCACGCGTGCGCGCTGCCGCGTGACGCCAAAGAGCATTGCCGCCGCAGCCAGGCTCAAGGCCGCTTCTTGCGCAAACCAGCGCCCCACCAGCAAGCCGGCTTGTTCGCGCGGGACCAGCGCGAAGGCCGCAGGTGCCGCCATGAAGGCGATGCAGACCATCACACCCAGCCAGACCGCAGCCAGCGCGGCCGCCGCTCGGGCCACGGTGGCGGCCTGGGGCTTCATCGCCAGCGCGCCCATCAGAGGTAGCGCACGTCCATCACTTCGTACTGCTTGACGCCGCTGGGCGCCTGCACATCGGCCACATCGCCGGCAAATTTTCCGATCAGCGCGCGCGCGATGGGCGAGCTGATGGAGATCAGGCCTTGCTTGAGGTCGGCCTCGTCGTCGCCGACGATTTGGTAGGTGACCTTGGCGCCGGTGGCTTCGTCTTCCAGATCCACGGTGGAGCCAAACACCACACGGCCTTCGGCGTTCAGCGTGGCCGGATCAATGATTTGCGCAGCGGCCAACTTGCCGTCAATTTCGAGAATGCGACCTTCAATGAAGCCTTGTTTGTCCTTGGCGGCTTCGTACTCGGCGTTTTCCGACAAGTCGCCCTGGGCGCGCGCCTCAGAGATGGCCTGGATCACGGCGTGACGCTCGACCGTCTTCAGGCGGTGCAGCTCTTCCTTGAGCTTTTCGGCGCCGCGCTTGGTCAAAGGAATGGTGCTCATGGGGGTACCTGTTCAACAACACGGGGAACCGATCGGGGTTCCCGTCTTAAAAATGAAGCCGCCGCCGGATGCACCGGCGGCGGCTTGGACAAACTTCAGCCAGAAGTTTAGTTCAGATCGGTCGGCTCACAGTTCAGTGTGCAGCTCTTGCAGCGAGCGCACGATCAGGCCGTCCTGGTGCTTCATGCCCTCCACCGCCGCCTCACAACCGGCCATGCTGGTGTAGTAGGTGATGCGGTTGGCCAGAGCGGCTTGGCGGATGTGGCGCGAATCGGCAATCGCCGTGCGGGTTTCATCCACGGTGGTGAACACCAGCTGGATCTCGCCGCCTTTGAGCATGTCGACGATGTGCGGCCGGCCATCCTTGACCTTGTTGACCACCTTCACCGCCACGCCCGCCTCGGCAATCGCCGCCGCCGTGCCCTTGGTGGCGACGATCTGGAAGCCCAGGGCCACCAGGTCACGCGCCAGCACCGCCGCACGCGCCTTGTCGTTGTTTTTCACGGTGATGCACACGGTGCCCTTGGTGGGCAGGCGCGAGCCGGCGCCGAGCTGGCTCTTGAGCATGGCTTCGCCGAAAGTGCGGCCGGTGCCCATCACCTCGCCGGTGGAACGCATTTCCGGGCTCAAGATCGGGTCCACACCCGGGAACTTGTTGAACGGGAACACCGCCTCTTTGACGCTGAAGTACGGCGGCACCACCTCGCCCTTGACGCCTTTTTGGTCGGCCAGCTTTTGGCCCACCATGCAACGCGCCGCAATCTTGGCCAGCGGCTCGCCGGTGGCCTTCGAGACGAAAGGCACGGTGCGCGAGGCACGTGGGTTCACTTCCAGCACATAGACGACCGCGTTGTCGCCCTCGCCCTGGATGGCGAACTGCACGTTCATCAGGCCTTTGACCTTGAGCGCGCGCGCCATCAACACGGTTTGGCGGCGCATTTCGTCTTGCAGCGATTTGGGCAGCGAGTACGGCGGCAGCGAGCACGCCGAGTCGCCCGAATGGATGCCGGCCTGCTCCACGTGCTCCATGATGCCGCCGATCATCACACCGCTTTCGGCGTCGCTGCCATCGGCAATGCAATCGACGTCGACTTCAATGGCGTCGTCCAAGAAGCGGTCAAGCAGCACCGGCGACTTCTCCGACACCTTCACCGCTTCGCGCATGTAGCGCTGCAGGTCCTTGTCGCCGTGCACGATTTCCATCGCGCGGCCGCCCAGCACATAGCTCGGGCGTACCACCAGCGGGTAGCCAATTTCGTTGGCCAGCACGATGGCGGCCTCTTCGGTGCGCGCCGTGCGGTTGGGCGGCTGCTTGAGGCCGAGCGTGTGCAGCAGCGCTTGGAAGCGCTCGCGGTCTTCGGCGATGTCGATGCTGTCCGGGCTGGTGCCGACGATGGGCACACCAGCGCGCTCCAGGTCGAGTGCGAGCTTCAACGGCGTCTGGCCGCCGTACTGCACGATCACGCCATGCGGCTTTTCCTTGTCGACGATTTCCAGCACGTCTTCCAGCGTCACCGGCTCGAAGTACAGGCGGTCCGAGGTGTCGTAGTCGGTCGACACGGTCTCGGGGTTGCAGTTGACCATGATGGTCTCGTAGCCGTCTTCGCGCATGGCGAGCGCCGCGTGCACGCAGCAATAGTCGAACTCGATGCCTTGGCCGATGCGGTTCGGGCCACCACCCAGCACCATGATCTTTTTGTTATTGGTCGGCGCCGCTTCGCACTCACCGTCCACCGTCTCGTAGCACGAGTACATGTAGGCGGTTTGCGTTTCAAACTCGGCCGCGCAGGTGTCCACGCGCTTGTAGACCGGGCGCACGCCCAAGGCCACGCGCGCGGCGCGCACGGCGTGCTGGTTGGTGGCCATCAGCGTGCCCAGGCGGCGGTCGCTGAAGCCTTTTTGCTTCACAAAACGCAACTCAGCGGCCGAGAGGCTGTCGAGCGTGCGCAGGCGCAGCTTTTCTTCGGTCTGGATGATCTGTTCGATCTGGGCCAGGAACCACGGATCGATCGCGGTTTCTTCAAAAATCTCTTGGCGCGTCATGCCGATGCGGAAGGCATCGCCCACGAACAAAATGCGCTCCGGGCCCGGCTCGCCGATTTCCTGGATGATTTCTTCGCGGTCGGTCGAGCGCTCGGTCAGGCCGTCGATGCCGGTTTCCAAGCCGCGCAGCGCCTTTTGGAACGACTCCTGGAAGGTGCGGCCCATGGCCATCACCTCGCCCACCGACTTCATTTGCGTCGTCAAACGCGAATCCGCGGCCGGGAACTTTTCAAACGCAAAACGCGGGATCTTGGTGACCACGTAATCGATCGAGGGCTCGAAGGAGGCCGGCGTGGCGCCACCGGTGATGTCGTTGCGCAGCTCATCGAGCGTGTAGCCGATGGCCAGCTTCGCGGCCACCTTGGCGATCGGGAAACCCGTGGCCTTAGAGGCCAGCGCCGACGAGCGCGACACGCGCGGGTTCATCTCGATCACGACCATGCGGCCATCAACCGGGTTGATCGAGAACTGCACGTTGGAGCCGCCGGTATCCACGCCGATTTCGCGCAAGATGGCGATCGACGCGTTGCGCAGCAGCTGGTATTCCTTGTCGGTCAGCGTTTGCGACGGCGCCACGGTGATCGAATCGCCGGTGTGCACGCCCATCGGGTCCAGGTTCTCGATCGAGCAAACGATGATGCAGTTGTCCGCCTTGTCGCGAACCACTTCCATCTCGTACTCCTTCCAACCGATCAGGCTCTCTTCGATCAGCAGCTCTTTGGTGGGCGAGAGGTCGAGCCCGCGCTTGCAGATCTCTTCGAACTCTTCGGGGTTGTAGGCAATACCGCCGCCCGTGCCGCCGAGCGTGAAGCTGGGGCGAATCACCATCGGGAAGCCGGCGCCGCCGATGTCGGCCTGAATGGCTTTTTGCACACCCCAAGCGTCTTCCAGCGTGTGCGCGATGCCCGACTTGGCCGATCCCAGGCCGATCTTGGTCATCGCGTCTTTGAACTTCAGGCGATCTTCGGCCTTCTCGATCGCCTGCTCGTTGGCGCCGATCATCTCGACGTTGTACTTGGCCAGCACGCCGTGTTTGTGCAGATCGAGCGCGCAGTTGAGCGCCGTTTGGCCACCCATGGTGGGCAGCACCGCATCGGGGCGCTCCTTGGCGATGATCTTCTCGACCACTTGCCAAGTGATGGGCTCGATGTAGGTCGCGTCCGCCATGTTCGGGTCGGTCATGATGGTCGCGGGGTTGCTGTTGACCAAGATGACGCGGTAGCCCTCTTCACGCAAGGCCTTGCAGGCCTGGGCGCCGGAGTAGTCGAACTCACAGGCCTGGCCGATGATGATCGGGCCGGCGCCGATGATGAGGATGCTTTTGAGGTCAGTACGCTTTGGCATGGTCTTCTTTTGGCTGATTCAAAGATGGGTGTTCAGCCCAGGCTCGCGGTGGCCAACTTGGCCCCGAAACCCAGGAACAGGGCGCCCACGCCCGAGGTGGCCACACTGGCCGTGCGGCGGCGGGCTGCAAAAGCTGCAGCCAAACGCGCGCCCGCAAAAATGAGCACCGAGAGGTACAGCGCGCTGATGCATTGCGCGATGGCTCCGAGCGCCAGAAAAGTCAGTCCGGGGTGGGCATACGCCGGGTCCACGAACTGGATGAAAAACGAGACGAAAAACAGGATCGCTTTGGGATTGAGCAGGCTGATGAGCAGCGCCTTGCGAAAAGGCTGACTCAGGTCTTGCGCATCGGCTTCGGCCAAAGGCGCCAGACCGCGCCAGCGCCGCACGGCACCGCGCAACAACTGGATCCCGACCCAGCTCAAATAGCCCGCGCCCACCACCTTGATGACGATGAACAAGGCCGGCATGGCCTTGAGCGCCGAGGCCGCACCAAGTGCCGCCAGCAGCATCAGCACCGCATCGCCCACGAACACGCCACACGCCCCCGCATATCCCGCACGCACACCGCGCCGCGCTGCCACCGAGAGCACGAACATGGAGTTCGGGCCGGGCAGCAGCACGATCGCGATCGTGCCGAAGACGTAGGTCCAGAGGTCGGTGATGCCGAACATGGGGGGCGTGTGCTGAGGCGTCCTGCGATCCGCCCTGCCCTCAGGCCACTTTCGCCGCGCTCATCAGCGCGGTGAAACGATCGAACAGGTAGGCAATGTCGTGCGGGCCGGGCGAGGCTTCGGGGTGACCCTGGAAGCAGAACGCCGGCTTGTCGGTGCGGGCCAGGCCTTGCAGCGTGCCGTCAAACAAGCTGATGTGCGTGGGGCGCAGCGTCGCCGGCAGCGATTCGGCGTCCACCGCAAAACCGTGGTTCTGGCTGGTGATGCCGACGCGACCGGTGTCCAGGTCTTTCACCGGGTGGTTGGCACCGTGGTGGCCGAACTTCATCTTGAAGGTCTTCGCCCCCGAGGCCAGCGCCATGATCTGGTGACCCAGACAAATGCCGAAGGTGGGGATGCCCGACTCGATCAATTCTTTGGCGGCGGCGATCGCGTAGTCGCAAGGTTCTGGGTCACCCGGGCCATTGCTCAGGAAGATGCCGTCAGGTTGGTGCTTGAGCACCTCGGCCGCGGAGGTTTGTGCGGGCACCACAGTGACCTTGCAGCCACGGCTGGCCAGCATGCGCAGGATGTTGCGTTTGATGCCGAAGTCATAAGCCACCACGTGGAACTTGGCATCGGCCAATTCACGGTAACCCGTGCCCAGCGCCCACTCGGTTTGCGTCCAGCCATAGGGCTCGGTCGCACTGACCACTTGCGCCAAATCTTGGCCGGCCATGCTCGGCGCGGCCTTGGCGCTGGCAATGGCGTCGTCGATCTGCGCTTGAGTGAAGGTTTCTCCGGCGGCCAGCGTGACGATGCAGCCGTTCTGCGCGCCCGTGGTGCGCAGCACACGGGTCAGGCGGCGGGTATCGATGCCCGAGATGGCCACCGTGCCTTCGCGCTGCAGATACTGCGAGAGCGTCAGCGTGCTTCGGAAATTGGATTCAAGAACGGGCAGGTCTTTGATGATCAGACCAGCGGCATGGACTTTCGAAGCTTCGACGTCTTCCTCGTTGATCCCGTAGTTGCCGATGTGCGGATACGTCAGGGTGACGATCTGGCGGCAGTAGCTGGGGTCGGTGAGGATTTCCTGGTAGCCGGTCAACGAGGTGTTGAACACCACCTCGCCAACGGTGGCACCGGCGGCGCCGATGGACGTGCCTTGAAAGACCGTGCCGTCTGCGAGAGCGAGTAGAGCGGGAGGCAGGACGGGCAGCACGGGATTCTCCGGGGAAAAGCGCGCCCGGCGTGGCCTTTCAAGCAGGTCGAAAATCGTCCTGACAGGGCTGGAATCCGGTGAGATTCAGCAGGGAAATACGCTCGGGCGGGGTGATTGCGGGTAAACCTTCGAATTATAGCCGCAGCGCCCCAACCTGCTGGGGGAATCCCTCATCGCGACGCGCCCGCGCACCTGCCGAGCGCCTCGCGACGCCCGATTTTTGCGCACCACCGCCCCATCTCGGGGCGGCGGGCCTGCGCCGTCAACCCCGAATCAGCGCATGCCTCGGGCCATCAAGCCGTCAGCGCGGCGATGCCGGCCTTGGCAATCTGCGCATCTTCGGTCGACTTCACGCCGCTCACGCCGATGGCGCCAATGCACTGACCATCGATCATGATGGGCACGCCGCCTTCGAGCAAACCATCAACAAACGGCGCGCTCAGGAACGACACGCGACCACCGTTGATGATGTCTTCGTAGACCTTGCTTTCACGGCGGCCCAGTGCCGCCGTGCGGGCCTTGGAGGGCGCAATGTGCGAAGAGATCGGCGGCGCGCCATCGAGGCGCTGCACCCACAGCAGGTGGCCGCCGTCATCAACAATGGCGAAGGTCACGGCCCACTGGTTGGCCAGGGCTTCGGCTTCGCACGCGGCAGCCATCTTCTTCAGGTCATTCAGACCCAACACGCTCTTTTGAATCACTTGCAGTTCCTCGCGAAAGAAAACGCCCATTTTGCCGGGGCTGGGCATGGCGCACAGCCACCTCCAGCACAAATCAGACCACCGCACCAGCAGCGCAATCACGGTGGGCTGGCGCACGGAGGCACAGGTCGGCGGAACTAGAATTGGAGTGAGGGGGTCCGACCCCACGAACGCTTCATTTTCTGGAGGTCTCCGCATGAATCAAGGTCTACACACCGCCTACACCGATGCCACCCTGGTGGGCGCCTCGGTCGAGCAGCGCAACCGCGTGCTGCGCAACACCTATTGGCTGCTGGCCCTGTCCATGGTGCCCACAGTGTTGGGCGCGTGGCTGGGCGTGTCCACCGGTTTCGGCCGCGCGCTCAGCTCGGGCCTGGGCATGGTCGCCTTCATGGTGGGCGCCTTCGGCTTCATGTTCGCGATCGAGAAAACCAAGAACTCGGCTGCCGGCGTGCCAGTGCTGCTGGCCTTCACCTTTTTCATGGGCTTGATGCTGTCGCGCCTGGTGGGCTCGGTGCTGGGCCTGGCCAACGGTGCCAGCCTGATCATGATGGCGTTTGCCGGCACGGGCGCCATCTTCTTGGGCATGGCCTCGCTGTCCACGGTCATCAAGCGTGACCTGAGCTCGATGGGCAAGTTCTTGTTCATCGGCATGATCATGCTGCTGGTGGCGGGCATCGCCAACATCTTCATCCAGTCGAGCGCGCTGATGATCACGCTGAGCGTGATCGCCATCGGCATCTTCTCGGCCTTCATCCTGCATGACCTGAAGCGTGTGCAAGACGGCGAAGAAACCAACTACATCACCGCCACCCTGGGCGTGTACCTCAGCCTGTACAACGTGTTCCAGAACCTGCTGGCGCTGTTCGGCATTTTTGGGGGCCGCGACGACTGATCGTTACCGCGCTTGAGCATGACAACGGGGCCTCACGAGGCCCCGTTTTTCATGGCTCACGGCAAACCGCTTGAGCTCGCTCTTGCCCGCTCTAGCTCGCTCTAGCTCGCTCTAGCTCGCTCTAGCCCGCTCAAACACCGCCATGCTCTCCACGTGCGCGGTGTGCGGGAACATGTTGATGGCCCCCGCCGCCACACAGCGGTAGCCGGCGTGGTGCACCAGCAAGCCCGCATCACGCGCCAGCGTAGCGGGGTTGCAGCTGACGTAGACGATGCGCTGCGGCGGCACATAACCGGGCGCGCTGGACGGGTCGGCATGCAAATCGACCAGCGCCTTGGCGAGCGCAAATGCGCCTTCGCGGGGCGGGTCAACCAACCACTTTTGCGCTGGGCCGTAGGAGGCCAACTCGGCCGGCGTCAGTTCAAACAAATTGCGCGCGATGAACTCGGT
This sequence comes from Pseudomonadota bacterium, assembly GCA_041164825.1. Lineage (GTDB taxonomy): Bacteria > Pseudomonadota > Gammaproteobacteria > Burkholderiales > Burkholderiaceae_C > JBEAOO01. The sequence continues at coordinate 12,309 of JBEAOO010000177.1, forward strand.
CTTGTGCGCCAAGCCATTGACGGCTGCGTTCTCGCGTGAGCGCGCGACCAGCGCGTCGGCCCCCTCCAGACCCAGCACCGATTGCGCCTGCGTGGCGATCGGCAGCGTGAAGTTGCCCAGGCCACAAAACCAATCGATCACCCGCTCGTTGGGCTGTGCGTCGAGCAAACGCAAAGCGCGCGACACCATCACCCGGTTGATCTCGTGGTTGACCTGCGTGAAGTCGGTGGGCTTGAACGGCATGGTGACGCCGAACTCGCTGAGCTGGTAGTCGAGCGGCGTGCCGCCTTCGTCCAGCAAGTGCACCGTGTCCGGGCCCTTGGGTTGCAACCACCACTGCACGCCACGCACGGCCGCGAAATCGCGCAAGCGCTGCTGGTCGGCCGCCGTCAGCGCATCGAGGTGTCGCAGCACCAGTGCGGTCACTTGCGAGCCCACGGCCACCTCAATCTGCGGCAGGCGATCGCGCTGGTCCATGGCGGTGATCAACTCGCGCAGCGGCAGCAGCAGATCGCTGAGCGGCTTGGGCAGCACCCGGCAGCTGTCCATGTCGGCCACGTAGCTCGATTTGCGCTCGTGGAAACCCACCAGCACCTTGCCCTTCTTGGCCACGTAGCGCACCGACAAGCGCGCGCGGAAGCGGTAGCCCCAGGCCGGGCCCTCGATCGGGCGCAACAAGCGCTCGGCCTTCACCTTGCCCAAATGCCACAGGCCGTCTTCGAGCGCGCGCTGCTTGGTGGCCACCTGGGCCGACGCGTGCAGATGCTGCATCTTGCAGCCGCCGCAGGTGCCAAAGTGCACGCAGCCCGGCGTCACGCGCTGCGCACTCTCGTTGCGCATCTCCACGAGTTGCGCCTGCTCCCAATTGTTCTTGCGGCGGCCCACGCTGACCCGGACTTCTTCGCCCGGCAAAGCGCCCTCAATGAAAACCACCTTGCCTTCGCTGTTGTGGGCCACGCCCTGGGCTTCCAGGTCGAGCGACTCGACCTTCAGCCATTCATCATGTGCTGTCATCACCCGATTATCCCGGCAACTTTGGCCCCCCCCCTGCAAAACACAGGATTGCCAGCGCCCCGCCCTGCCCTGCACACTGCACGCATGACACCACCGACGCCCACCGCGACGCCGCACAGCACGGCCACCACCGCCACCTTGAGCACCGCCGGCGCCGATGTGTTCATCAGCTACGCGCGAGAAAACCGCGCACTGGCCGAGCAACTGGCCGCAGCCCTCGCGCAACACGGCCTGCGGGTGTGGTGGGACCGCGAATTGATTGCAGGCACGCGCTTCGCGGAGCGCATCGAAAGCGAGCTGGGCGGCGCACGCTGCGTGTTGACACTGTGGTCGACCGACTCGGTTCAATCGGGCTTCGTGCGCGACGAATCATCGCGCGCGCTTGAATCGGGCAAGCTGATCCCCATGCGCATTGAGGCCGTGCAACTGCCTCTGGGCTTTGGCCAGCTGCACACGCTGGACCTGCTGGATTGGGACGGCGACGCCGACGATCCGCGCCTGGCCGATGTGCTGGCGGCCATTGCCGCCCCGCGCGCCGCCAGCGCCGAGCGCCCCGCCACGGCTGCCCTGCCGTTGCGCGCGGCCGCCCGCCCGCGCTGGCGTGTGGCAGCCGTGAGCGCCGCGGTGGCCTGCGCCTTGGCGGGCGGCGGCGCGCTCTGGAAACAGCATGCCGACGCCACCGAGGCCGACCAACAGTTCCGCGACGGCCTGGAGCACCAGTTCGCGCGTGAACCCAATTTGGAAAGCGCGCGAAATCTGTACCTCAGCGCGCTCACGCGTCAGCCAAACCACGCTCGTGCCCGCTACTACCTGGGCCACGTTTACGCCCAGCTGGGCCAGCCCGCGCTGGCACGCGCGGCCTTCGATGTGGCCCTGCAGCGGCCCGAGCAACTCGATGCCGCTCAGCGGGCCGACGCCGGCAAACAAGTGGCGGCACTCCGCCCGGCGAACGAGCCCACGCCGGTGCGGGGCGCCGCCGCCGATGCCATCAACATCCATATCGACATCAACCGCACCAACGACCACGCACCAGCACCCGAAGCACAAGCACAAGCCCACCCCAACAGCAGCAGCGCCCTCCCCGCACCCGAACCGGTCGCGCACAGCCTGCCGCCCCGTTTGCCCCTGCCCAACAATGCACTCGGCCGGCTGCCCAACCAGGTGGCTGCGCTCTTTGAGGGTGACCGCGCCTCGCGCATCAGCGCCACCACCAGCTTGATCTTGGACCCGGAAGCCTTGTCCGATGCGGTGCCACTGGCCGTGACCCGGGCGCTGTCACTGGCCGCACTGACGCAACCCTCCGACACCCAACTCTCGGGCGTGATCAACACCCTCGTGCTGCTGCAAAACGCCCTGCCCGGCACCCTGCTGGCCCATGAGGCCGAGATTGAGCGGCTGATCAACAGCGCGCGGCCGCAAGGCCCAGCCACCCAGCTGCAGGCCGACAAGCTCGCCACCCTGCTGCAGCAAGCACAAGGGCAGCGGCCTGCGGCCTACATCCAGATCGCCAACGACGCACAGCGCCCGCTGGCGCAAGCGCTGTCGCAGCGCCTGAGCGACCGCGGTTACGCCACGCCCAGCATCGAGGTGGTGGGCGCGGCGCGCGCGCCCCGACTCAGCGAAATTCGGGTCCACAGCAAAAGCGACCGCGGCTTGGCGCGGTGGCTGAGCAAGGTGATGGATGAATTCACCGTGGAGGCCCCCCAGGTCAGCACCTTGCGCAACACGCGGCCGCGCACCGACACCTTCGAGATTTGGTTGGGCGCCGACTTGTGCACCACCCGCAGCGTGGCGCGCTGCAAGCCCGCACCGTGAGCGCCTGAAGCAGCGCCAAGTACCCCACCGCCCCGCCCACACAATGCCGCGAGATTGAGGGCGCGCCGCGAAGGGCCGGCTGGACGCTGCCCTGCCCTGCCAAGGCGGCCTTCAGAAAAACGCGTCGCGGTTGATGCCGTGGCGCACCATGCCGCGCTTGAGTTTGGCCAGCGCTTCTTGCTGAATCTGGCGGATGCGCTCGCGCGTGAGCCCCAATCGGTCGGCCAGCACCTCCAGCGTTTCGGGCTCACGGTCGTGCAGGCCGTAGCGGCCTGCCAGCACCTCTCGCTCGCGCTGGTTCAACTCGTCCAAGCTGGCCTCCAACAAGGCATCGAGCTCGTGGCTGAGGGTCACGCCCAGCGGGTCCACGGCATCGTCGTCGGCCACGCTGTCGAGCAGCGATTCAGACCCGGTTTCGCCCGTGCCGCGCTCCAGCGGGGCGTCCAACGACGCAGGGGTCTCGGCGTAGCGCAACACCGCCCGCACCTCGTCGGCGGGACGACCCAGCCGAGCGGCCAATTCGTCCATTGAGGCCACACAACGCGTGCCCGGTTCGTCGCGGGCCATGTCGGCCTCCAGCGAGCGACGTGCCTTGAGCACCTGGCTCAGTTCACGCACCACATGCACGGGCAGGCGCACCAGCCGGGACTGATGCATCAAGGCATGCTCAATGTTTTGGCGGATCCACCACGAGGCGTAGGTGGAGAAGCGAAACCCGCGCTCGGGCTCGAATTTGCCGATGGCGTGCATCAGGCCGAGGTTGCCCTCTTCGATCAGGTCGGTCAGCGGCAGGCCGCGCCCCAGGTAATTTTTGGCCACGCTGACCACCAGGCGCAGATTGTGCCGAATCATGGCCTGTCGGGCGTCGAAATCGCCCGCGCGAGCCTGTGTTGCGGTCTCGAACTCCTGCTGCGGTGTGAGCAGCGGCGCGCGTCGGATCTCGCGCAAATAGGCTTGCAGAGAATTGCCCGCTTCGCCCTCGCCAGCGGCAAACAATTCGGCGCTGCGCGGCTCAGCCGCGCGCGCCGCGGTCAGCCCATCTGCGTCCAGCGATGCCGGCGTGATCTCTGCCCAGTCGCCGGGGGGGCCACCGGCGTCTCGCAATGCATCCACAGGCGCTGTGGGGGGCGTGAATTGCAGACTCATCGACATGGCCTCTCCTCGCGGTGGGCGGCCGTCAGCGCGGGGGTAACAACCTCGCTGGATCGACCGGTTTGCCTTGCTTGCGGATCTCGAAATGAAGCTGCACCCGATCGGAGTCGGTGGCGCCCATCTCGGCGATCTTCTGCCCCCTGCGCACGGCCTGGTCCTCTTTGACAAGAAGGGTCTGGTTGTGGGCGTAGGCCGTCAAGTAGCCACCATTGTGCTGGAGGATGATCAGATTGCCATACCCGCGCAGACCCGAACCCGCGTACACCACACGGCCCTCGGCCGAGGCCAAAACGGGGTCGCCCGCCTTGCCGCCGATCGACAAACCCTTGTTGCTGCGCGCGTCGTCAAAACCCGCCACCACCGTGCCGCCCGAGGGCCACGCCCAATTGATGTCGGAATCATTGTCTTTGGCCGCCGCCGTGGCGGCCGCACTGCTGGCGGCCGATGCACTGGCTGACGCCGCCGTGGACGGCACCACCGACGCTGGTGAGCCTGCAGCGGCGGCGGTGGGGGAGCGCGGCTCCAGCGGCCGGGTTTCAACCCGCGGCGGCACCACCGGGCGCACACCCGCCTGGGTCGGATCGACGCCGGGCTGCACCACGCGCAGCACCTGACCCACCTCGATCAGGTTTTGATTCTCAAGCGCGTTCCATTTGACGATGTCGCGCCAGTTTTGGCCCGACTCCAAGCCAATGCGGATCACCGTGTCGCCGGGTTTGACGGTGTAGTAACCCGGCTTGCCCGCGTTTTCCGCGCCGGGCAGCACCTTCGGTGCCTCGGTCGCCGCCGCCGCACTGGAGCGCGTGGCCGCAGGCGAGGTGGTGCGATCTTCCACCGGAGCGCGCTGCTTGGTGGCCGCGCAGCCCGTCAATACCAACACAGCCACGAGGCCGCCCACCTTCAGCGCCGAGCGCAGCCCACTTTGCCTGTCGATCACCACATCTCCCAAAAATCCGCTATCGGACAAGCCCGGATTTTAGGGGCACGAAGTGAACCGCCTCATGGACGGTCTGCTGCAGCCCCCGTTCGGTGTGGTCCACGACCACCAAGGCCTGGCGGCCGTGCGCGTCCACCACCGGCGCCACCAAACGCCCTCCGGGGGCGAGTTGCGCCAGCCACGCATCGGGCAAGGCCTCGCCGCCAGCTGCGGCAATGATGCTGTCGAAAGGCGCACCCGCCGGATGGCCCAGCATGCCGTCACCGTGGATCAAACGCAGGTGAGCGATGCGCAAGGGCGCCAGCAACTCGCGCGCCTTGTCGTGCAGGGGCCGAAGCCGCTCAATCGACACCACCTGCTTGGCCAACGCGGCGAGCACGGCGGCCTGGTAGCCGCACCCGGTGCCCACTTCGAGCACGCGGCCGAGGTGCCCTTGCGTTCGCGCTTGGGCGCCAGCCATCAGCAACTCGATCATCCGCCCCACCACCGAGGGTTTGGAGATGGTCTGGCCGTGGCCAATCGGCAAGCTGGTGTCTTCGTAGGCCTGGATCACCAAAGCCGCATCGACAAACAGATGGCGCGGCACGGTGGCGATCGCGTTCAACACCGCCTCATCACGCAGGCCACCCTGGTGCAGGCGCTGCGCGAGCCCGCGGCGCACATCGGCCGAATCCATGCCCATGCCCGAGGGCGCCACGTGTTGCGCCGCGTGCGCTGCTGCCAACTGCATGTGGCCTTGCGGCCGCAGCACTGGACGCGCGGGCGCTTGGCGGGCAGACACCACGGCTCGCGCCGTGGGCACAGCGGGCACGGGCACGGAGGCAGCCGACGCACTGGGCGAGCCCGGGGCTTGCACCAGCGTCTTCAGCGCGGGCGTCATTTGGTTGAGGCGCAGCGGAAAGTTGGGCGCCTTGCGCCCGGGCGAGTCGCTCATGCGCGCGCCGCCCCCTGCAACCAGTCCTGCCAAGCGGGCAAACCAGCGTGGTCGGTCAGATCAACCTGCAACGGTGTCATCGACACCGCGCCATGGGCCGTGGCATGGAAGTCCGTGCCCTCGCCGGCTTCGCGGGCATCACCCGGCGGGCCGATCCAGTAGAGCGTGTCGCCACGCGGGCTGAGCTGTTGAATGACCGGCTCACTGGCATGGCGCCGACCCAGCCGCGTGAGCAGGCGCGGCAAGCGGTCGGCGTCGGCACGGTTCGGGATGTTGACGTTCAACAGCCAGGGGCCCGGCCGCGGCTGGCGCAAGGCCTGCTCAATGACCGAGCGCGCCACACGCGCAGCGGCGTCCAAGTTCGCCCAGCCCTTGTCCAACTGCGAAAAAGCAATCGATGGGATGCCGAACAGGTAGCCCTCCATGGCCGCGGCCACGGTGCCCGAATAGAGCGTGTCATCGCCCATGTTGGCGCCCTGGTTGATGCCCGACACCACCAGATCGGGGCGCTGCGGCAACAAACCGGTGAGCGCCACATGCACACAATCGGACGGCGTGCCGTTGACGAACCGAAAGCCATTGCTCGCGGTATAGACCGACAGCGGCCGATGGAGCGTCAACGAATTCGAGGTGCCGCTGGCGTTTTGCTCCGGCGCCACAACATCCAACTCACCCAACCCCTCGCAAGCCTGCACCAAGGCGGCCAAGCCTGGGGCCAGATAACCATCGTCGTTCGCAATCAAAATTCGCATGCCCAGATTGTAGGGACAGGCAGGAGCCCTCAGCGACGGGTGTACCCGTGTCGGCGGCGGTGTAACAGCGTGCAGAGAGGCTCGCGACGCCCGCACGATGGCTGACAGGGCACGGTAGGATGCGAACTCGCATCGGGTCGACCGTTCGTGCCTGTCGCTGACGGTGGCCTGCTACGATCTTTGGCAACAGGTAAAGGGCGTGCGCACATGGCTGTGAGAGTGTTGATCGTTGAAGACAATCCGGTGGCGCGCAGCTTCTTGAAGCGGGTCGTGCTGGAGAGTTTCAGCGACGAAATGCAGATCGCCGAAGCCGGTGACCTCGACATGGCGCGCCGGCAGGTGGGCGGCATGGGCCAATTGGCCCCCGGGGCCGCCGCTGAACCGTTCAAACTCATTCTGGTTGACCTCGAATTGCCCGACGGCAATGGCATGGAATTGCTGTCTGAGTTGCGCGCCTACCCCGCCACCAAAATCGTCACCACCCTCTATTCCGACGACGACCACCTGTTCCCCGCGCTGCAATGCGGCGCCGACGGCTACTTGTTGAAGGAAGACCGCTTTGAGGTGCTGGTCGAGGAGTTGCAAAAGATCGTTCGAGGCCAGCCGCCGCTGTCGCCAGCGATTGCACGTCGATTGCTGACCCACTTCCGCAGCAGCGGCAGCGGCACGGGCGATGGCCATGCCGCCAGCGCGCCGGGTGCCAGCCAACCGTCCGGCTTCATGAGCAGCCGCCCGATGCCGCTGGGGCGCGGCGCCCCGCTCGACCATGAACGTCTGACCCCACGCGAGAGCGAGGTGCTCACCTACCTGAGCAAGGGGTTCACCATCAAGGAAATCGCCAACCTGATGGGCATCAAGTGGTTCACCGTCAACGACCACATCAAATCGATCTACAAAAAACTCAACGTCTCCAGCCGCGCCGAAGCGGCCGTGCTGGCCAGCAAGCAGGGCCTGGTCTGAGAGGCTGAAGGGCCCGGGGCCACCGCCACGTCACCATGGCCGATGACCCCCTCCACACTGAAAGCGCGGCGCCGCGACACGCCAGGCCTCGGTCTCGTGGTCCGTTGCTCGCCGGCCTGCTGCTCACCGCGGGCTTGATTGCCGGGCTGTGGTGGCAAGTGGCCGACACGCTCGCCCAGCAGGCCGTGTTGAGCGGCGTGTGGGCGCTGCAAGGCAAGCACCAAGTGGTGCTTCAAGAAAGCACCGATCCCGCTTTGGCGCCGCTGCTGCACCAGCCACTCGACCGACACGGGTTTGGCGGCGTCGATGCGCCCGTGATCGCCAGCTTGCGCTGGACCCCAGAATCGTCAGTCGCTGCCGGACAGATTGACGCCCACCAGCGCCTGGCCCAGGTCTTGAACGAGCCCCGCGTGACACTGCGCAGCGATGCGGGCGTCACTGTGAACGCCGCCCCCCACCCGCGTGGCTGGGCTCACCTGGGCCACCTGTTTTGGATGCTGTGCGCCATCGCGGCCACAGCGACGCTGATAGGCGTGGGCATCATGCTGCTGCGCCCCGACACGCGCAACGCACTGTTTGTGGCCATGGTGAGCTGCCAATCCATCAACTTGTTGGGCGCCGCCATCGAATCGGCCTTGCCGCTGGGCGTGCCCAATCCTTGGGCCGCGATCGATGCCCCGCTGCGCCTGCTCGCCGACCTCCTGACCGCCGCCACCATCGTGCACGTGGCCTGCTTGCACCCGCGGCGGCTGCCCGACGCCAACCGCCGTGCCAAGCAGGTCTGGTTGGCCACCTTGCCCGTGGCCGCCTTGCTCCTGCTGCTGGGCGCGCGCGGCGTGGGGTGGTGGATCGGGCAGGCGGGCACGGTCGTGCTGTCGCTGGTGGCGCTCGCGCTGCTGACCTGGCCCTACCGCGACAAGCCCCACCCCTTTGCCTCCGCGCTGCACCAGGTCGGCAGCGTGATTCTGGTCGGCTGGGTGGCCCTCAGCCTGTTGGCTGCTTGGCCCGCCACCAGCATCAACCACGACCTCGCGGTCAGCATCAGCTCCCGCCTGTGGTACCTGCTGATGATCGGCATGCTCTTGCTCGCGCCCGCCATCTCACGCTCGCAAGTGATGCTGCGCGAACTCGGCTTGATCGCCATCCTCTGCACCTTGGTGACCGCGTGCACACTGCTTTTTGTGACCCTGCTCGGCCTGTCGCAACACCTGTCGCTGGGCCTGTCGCTGCTGCTGTCGTTGACGCTGTATGCGGGAGTGCGCCAATGGATTCAAAACCGCATTTTGCGGCGCAACGCCCTGACCACCGAGCGCATGTTCGAACAGCTCTACCGCATTGCCCGCGAGATTGAACAACAGCCCGAGGCCCTGCCCGAACGCGTGCGGCAATTACTCAGCGAGTTGTTCGATGTGCGAGAGTCCTTCTGGCAGCAGGACAACAACCCCATGGCCCGCGCCCTGCCCGGCGGCTCCACGTTGATCGTCCCCCTGGCCGACGACAACGCTGGCGATGGCAACCGCAACAACAACAATGGCAACGCTGTCGTGCTGCGTTATGCACAGCGCGGGCAACGCCTGTTCAGTGAAGAAGACGCCCTGCTCGCCAGCCGCATCGTCGACCAGTTGCGGCGCGCTGTGGGCTTTGACCGTGCCGTCGAACGCGGCCGCTTTGAGGAGCGCACCCGCATGGCGCAAGACCTGCACGACGACATCGGCGCCCGGCTGCTGACCATGATCTACAAAGCCAGCACCCCCGAGATCGCCGACTACGCCCGACACACGCTGCAAGATCTCAAAACACTCACCCGCGGCCTGAGCGCCAAAGACCATTTGCTGTCACACGCATGCGCCGAATGGAAAGCCGACCTCACCCAGCGCTTGCAGGCCGCACACATCGAACTCGCTTGCGACTTCACCCTCAGCGGCGACGTGATGCTCAACGTCGTGCAATGGTCCGCCCTCACCCGCATCCTGCGTGAACTGGTCACCAACGTGATGACCCACGCCCAAGCCAACCGGGTCTCACTCCATCTCAGCCTCAGCCAGGACCAGCGCCTGCAATTGCGCGTCTCCGACAACGGGAAAGCGGGTGGTGACCCCAGCCAGTGGTCGCACGGCCTGGGCCTGGGCGGCGTTCGCAAGCGCGTGCGCCAACTCAACGGCACCGTGCAATGGACTCGCCTGCCCGAGGGCGGCATCTGCTGCGAAGTCAGCATGCCTGGCTTCGGCACACCACACTAAAATCTGGCGCTTTCAACCTTGGCGAAGGTTGCATGTCGCCGGCGCAGCAACATCCAGGCGAAAAAAAAGGCCATGCAGCGCATGACCTTTTGATCAATCAACACCTGAATGCTGAGAATTTTTGGGGTGGCTGATGGGGCTCGAACCCACGACAACAGGAATCACAATCCTGGACTCTACCAACTGAGCTACAGCCACCGCTGAAGCCTCACAGTATAGCGTGATTTTTCACGCCGGACTGGGAGGCGCCAAAAAAACTCAATTCGCTGCGCTGCTTGCGGCCACAGCTGGCGCGTTCACCGTCACGTTGAAGCGCGACTTCAGCGCCGCGTAGTAGGCCTGGGCTTCGGCGTCGCCCCAGGCTTGGGCGTATTGGGCTTTGGCCTTCACCGGATCGGCCGCAGCCGGATCACGCCCGGCCAGCTTCACCACACGCAGCACGGCGTAGCCTTGCTCGCCCAGGTCGACGCCCAGTGCCGTCGGCAAGGCCTCGGGCGCGGCGCGCAAAGCGGCATCCACCACCGCGCGCGGCAGGTCGTGCAACTGTGCGCGAGACACCACCACCGCCGCGCCGTCGAGCGCGGTTTGTGGCGCTGCTTTGACGGCGGCCAATTTGGCGGCACCCGCCTGCACCGCCAATTTGGCCGCCTGCTGCGCCAACACCCGCTCGCGCACCTTGGCGCCCACATCGGCCAGCGGCAGCGTGCGTGCGGCCGAGTAGTTCACCAAGCGGCCTGCGGCCAGTTGGTTGGCGCCGATCTCCACGGCATCGGTGTTGCGCTTGTTGTTGGCCGCGTCGTTGCCAAACACGGCCTGCAAAAACTTGGCACTGGCCAGCGCGCCCTTGGCGCCTGGCGCCGGCTGGCGGGTCACCGCGTCAGCCGATTGGATTTCGAGCTTGAACTTGTCGGCCGCAGGCTTGAGGCTGTCAGCTTGCTCGTAGACCATGTTGCCAAAATCAACCGCCGCTTCGGCAAAGCGCTTTTGCGCCAGCTGCTTGCGCACTTCTTCATCAATCTCAGCGCGCGCGGCTTCAAAGCTGCGCTTTTCGCCACCGCGCTGGGCAGTCAGCTGGATGATGTGGAAGCCGAAATCGCTCTCCACCACGCCGCTGACCTCGCCCACTTTGAGGCCAAAAGCCGCGTCTTCAAAGGGCTTGACCATCGCGCCGCGGCCGAAGAAGTCGAGGTCGCCACCGTTGGCAGCGGAGCCCGGGTCTTGCGAGTTCTTGCGCGCCACATCGGCAAAACCCTTGGGGTTCTTTCGCACTTCGGCCATCAAAGCTTCGGCCTTGGTTTTGGCCGCAGCGCGCTCGGCGGCCGGGGCCGACTTGTCGGCCTTGATCAGGATGTGGCTGGCGCGGCGCTCTTCTGCGGTGGTGTAGCGGGCCAGGTTTTCGGTGTAGTACTTGCGCAGCTCGTCGTCGCTGACGGTGATGCTCTTTTTGATGGCGTCAATGTCGAGCACCACGTACTCCACGCGGGCTTGTTCGGGTGACTGAAATTGCGCCGCGTTCTTCGGTTCTTTGTAATAGGCCTGCAGATCAGCCTCGGTCGGCTTGGCCTGGGCCAAAAAGTCTTTGGCATCGAAGCGCTGGACCTGCACTTCACGCTGCTGCAGCAGGGCATCGAAGCCCGCATTCGTCACGGCGGCCGTCGCTACCACCGAGCCGCTGAGGCCGCGCAGCACCTGCTGCACCGATGCGTCGCGGCGCAAGCGCTGCGCGAACATCTCCGACGACATGCCTTGTGCGGCCAGCATGTCTTTGTTGACGCTGCCATCGGCGTTGCGCAAAAAAGCCATTTGAGGGTCGCTCAAGAACATGCGCTGCAGGCGCTCATCAGTGGTGACGAGGTGGGCCTTGTCGCTGGCGGCTTGCAACACACGTTCACGCACCAGGCCGTCGAGCGTGGCTTGTTGCGCTTCTGGCGTGTCGAACAGCTTCACGTCCACATCGGGCATTTGCTGGCGCATGCGCTCGACCTGCTGGCGGTGGGCGTTGTCGAGTTCGGCCCGGCTGATCGACTTGCCGTCGACCTTGGCCACATCACGCTTGCCGCCTTCGTTGAACTGGTTGTAGCCCTGCACACCAAACAGCACGAACGACGGGAAGATCAGCAGCAGCAAGATGAACTGAAACAGCCGGGTGTGCTTGCGAACAAAGTCGAACATCAGGGAAACCTCATTGGATGGGCCCGGGTGGGGCCGGCGCTCTGGCGGTTCAGCAGCAGAACTGGCAGAACGCGTCGACAGATGGAAGGCAGATTGAATCAGCAACGGAAAAGGCGATATGCGCCGCCCAGACGCAACAAAGGCGAACCGAGGTTCGCCTTTGTTCGGCCGAGGGCCAGCGGATTCTAGCCGAGTGCAGCAGCTTGACCCGTGGCTGGCGGGGTGTTCGGGTGGTGGGTGCTGAGGGGCTCGAACCCCCGACCTACGCCTTGTAAGGGCGCCGCTCTACCAACTGAGCTAAGCACCCCCGAACTGCTGTCAGTTGACCGCGTCTTTCAGGGCCTTGCCCGGACGAAACTTCGGCACCTTGGCCGACTTGATCTTGATGGCCGCACCGGTGCGCGGGTTGCGGCCGGTGCGCGCCGCGCGCTTGGTGACAGCAAAGGTGCCGAAGCCGGTGATGGTGACCGAGCCGCCCTTCTTCAAGGTAGTGCGCACGGCACCGGTCATCGCATCGAGTGCGCGGCCGGCGGCGGCCTTCGAGAGGTCGGCCTGTGTGGCGATATGTTCGATCAGATCACTCTTGTTCACTTCATTTCCCCCTCGGCATCAGATGGTTCGCGTCATGCTTCGTCATGCATTGAAGAGGCGCGATTCTAGGCCCGCGTCGCACCGCGAATTCACCTCGCAAAGAGGCCGTTTCGCGCGTGATTCCACCGTTGACAAGGGCCGGCCCGCAGTCGTACGGAAGATCTCGATTTCACGTTACACGTAGCGCGGCGACACCTTGGCCGGCCCTTGCGCGATCTCTTGCGCGATCTCTTGCGCGAACCCTTGTGCGATTACCTGCGCAATCGCCTTGCCGACATC
>JBEAOO010000178.1:0-7120 GCA_041164825.1 Pseudomonadota bacterium
GTAAGACGCCCAGGCGCGCAGGCGCTGGCTCGTCCACACGCGGGGCAGTGCGGCAGGTGCCGACGCTGATGCCTGTGTGACGCCCGGTCCGGACTGCGCTGCGGGGTGCATGTTGCTGCTCATGGCCTCACGCCCCAGTGCGCGCGCTGGCGCTGAGCTGGCTGTTGTCGGAACTCATCGCGTTGGCCGGCAAGGCCACCACGGGCGTCGCCAGCTTCAACACGATGCGTGCCCTCAAGCGCTTGGCGCCCTCGCCCGCCGCCGGGCTCCCCGCACCCGGCACCCCACCTTCATTCACCCACTCATGCCCCAGCAGTTGGGCACTGCGCAACGGCGCACCGGCCGTGTGCAAAGCGTTGACATAGGCAAACAGCTCACCCAGGTTGCGTGCCTCGACCTGCAATTGCGCTGTCTCAAAGCGCGCGTCCACGCTCAACTGCTGCACCGGCACACGCGGCGCGGCGTGCTGCTCCAACACGTTGAGCAACTCCAACCAAGGCCGCTCCAAGCTGGCCTGCCACACGGCGCGGGCGCGCAGCGCGGCCTCGCTGCTTCGGTTGGCGTTGACACTGTCGCTCACACGGTTGGCCACCGGCGCGGCCGACACCGCGGGTTGCAGGCGGCGGTCGAGCATGGCCTGCACACGTTGCGCGTCCTCGGCTTGTTCGCGCTGCATGCGCCAGCCGCCCCACAGCTCCAGCGCCAGCAGCACACAGGCCGTGGCCGCCACCGCGCACAGCACCGCAGCCCACCAGGGCGTGGGCGGGCGGCGGCGGTGAAAGTCGAGGTGCTGCATGGGCGGTTCAGGCGGGAAACAAAGGGGTCAAGCAGGAGGTGAGATCAGGCAATGCGCGCGACGCGTGGCGCGAGGCCACGCCACTGCTGCCAGTCGTCGGCGCCGATGGCTTGCGTGGGGCCCACCATCAACTGCGGCAGCTGCGCAGGCAGGCTGGCATCACCCGCGCTGAGCGCGGCCCACTCGGTGTGCAGCAAGGCCTGCAAGGCTGCGGCATCGGGCGCGCCGCGGCGCAGGCGCACGCGCTGCGGCACGCCCTCGTGCAAGAGGGTCAACAACATCGCATCGGGCGCCAGCTCCACCAGCGCGCCGGTGTAGCGCGGCTGCTCGGCGCGCAGGGTTTGCACCCGCACCACCGGCTCGGCGCGCACGCCCAACAAGCGCTTGCCCAGGCCCGCCCGCAAGCCCGCCAACAGCGGCGCCGGCAAGGCGGCGGCCAGACGCGGGTGCGGCGGCGGCTCGCTGAGCGCGGCCACCTGCCAGCCTTCGGCGCTCTCGCCAAAGAGTTGCTCAAAGCGGGCCAATGCAAACGCATCCCAGCGTGATTCGGCATCGAGCCGGGGCGAAAACGGCAGCACAAACACCCGCACCCAGCGGCTGGCCACCGAGGTCATCACGGTGGCGCGCGGCGAGTGGCGCGAGAGGTGCGCGGTCAAGGCCTCGGGCAGCGCCGTGGGCAGCCTGGTTTGCGGGGCACCCTGTGCGCCCTCGGCACCGGCATCGCCTGACACCGGCGCAAACTCAAAGCGCGTGCGCGCCATGCCACCACCACTGAGCCACCACGCGTGGTGATCGAGCGTGAGCTGCACTTGGGGGTTCATCATCATGCGGTGGCCTCCCCGTCGGGGTCTGCGAAGGTGACGCGGTCGAGCTCGGCCAAGGTGGTGAGCCCTTGCGCCACCAGGTCGAGCGCGGCGCTGCGGATGGTGCGCATGTGGCGGCTGCGCGCCACCGCCTTCATGGTGGCAATCGATTGGCGCGCGGCAATCGCATCGCGCAGCGCGTCGTCGAGCGTCAGCACCTCGGCCACGGCGCGGCGGCCGCGGTAGCCCGTGCCGCGGCAGTGGCCGCAGCCGATGCCTTCAAACAAGGTCAATCCCGCCAACCGCGCGCGCTCCGCTGCGGGGCGCTGGCTCAGGTCGGGCGTGACGGGTTGCTTGCAGTGGCTGCAGCTCAAGCGCACCAGGCGCTGCGCCACCACGCCATTGAGCGCCGACACCAGGTTGAACGGGTCGACACCGATGTGCAGCATGCGGCCGATCACGTCAAACGCGCTGTTGGCGTGCAGCGTGGTGAACACCAGGTGGCCGGTAAGCGCGGCCTGCACGGCGATCTGGCCGGTCTCGGCATCGCGGATTTCGCCGACCATGATCTTGTCCGGGTCGTGCCGCAAGATCGAGCGCAGGCCGCGCGAGAAGGTCAGCCCGCGTTTCTCGTTCACCGGAATCTGCACGATGCCCGGCAGCTGGTACTCCACCGGGTCTTCGATGGTGATGATCTTTTCCAGCCCATCGTTGATCTCGGAGAGCGCGGCGTAGAGCGTGGTGGTCTTGCCGCTGCCGGTGGGGCCAGTCACCAGCATCAGGCCATAGGGCAGGCGCGACAGGGCTTGCAGCTCGCTCACGGTTTGGGCGTCAAAGCCGAGCGTGGCAAAGCGCAGGCCTTGCATGTCGCTGGTGAGGCGCTGGCGGTCCAAGATGCGGATCACCGCGTCTTCGGCGTGCACGGCGGGCATGATGGACACGCGCAAATCAATCTCGCGGCCATCGGCCAGCACCTGAAAACGACCGTCTTGCGGCACGCGGCGCTCGGCAATGTCGAGCTCGGCCAGCACCTTGATGCGCGAGATCACCTGGTCGGCGGTGGCGCGGCCATCGATGCGGCCGGCCGGGTCGAGCACACCGTCGACCCGCACCTTGATCGACATGCCGCCGATGTCGCTCTCCAGGTGCACGTCGCTGGCCTCGGCCTTGAGCGCGTCGTAGAGCAGCGAGTTGACCAAGCGCACCACCGGGCTGGCCTCGGCCTCGATGCCGCCGAGCGTGAGGTCGGGCCGCTCGGCGCCGTCGTGGTCGTGCGCATCGGCCGCGGGCACCACGCCGGCCAAGGCGCCATCGGTGGCGCGCAGCGAGGCCTCGTTGCGCTTGAGCGCGGCGCGGATGTTGTTGCCATCGGCCAGCGCGTACTGGAAGGCCGATTGCGCGCGGTGCTCCAGCCAATCGGCGCGGTCGGTGTCAAAGGGGTCGTCGATGACGATCCACAAGCCGTGTGCATCGCGCCCGGCCAGCGCCACGCGGCGGGCGGCGTCGTGCAGCGGCAGCAGCTCAAAGTCGGGCACCAGCGCGTGCAGCCGTGCGGCGTCAAACACCGGCAGTTGCGCGGCCTCGGCGCAGGCGTGCAACGCGGCTTCGGGATCCACACCCAGCATCGCGGCGCAATGCGCGGCCAGGTCGTGGGCGTCGGCGCCGTGGCGCAGCGCGCGCGATTGCTGGGCAAACCAGGCGGCGTCCATCACGGGCACGGCGGCCGTTTCAGACTCAGGCCAATCGCGTTTCATTGCAAGGCGTCCGTGAGTTGGAAGATGGGCAAATACATGAGCACCACCACCACGCCGATCAGCCCGCCAATGGCCAGCATCATCACCGGGCCCATCACGCGGCCCAGCCAATCGACGCTGCGGCTGAGCTCGTCTTCGTGGAAATCAGCGGCGCGGTCGATCATCTCGGCCAGGCGGCCGGTGCTCTCGCCGACACGAAAAAAGCGGTCGGCCACCACGGTGGACAAATCCTCGGCAGCAAAGCTCTGCGAGAACGGCTGCCCTTGGCGAATGCGCTCTTGCGCCGCATCGAGCCGCGCGCCCAGCGGGCCATCGAGCACACCACGCGCCAATGCCAGCGCGGGTACGGCCGGCAAGCCACCCGCCAGCAGCAGCGCGACCGTGCGATACAAGCGCGCGCGCTGCACCGTGAGCAGCATCTCGCGCACCCGCGGCACCAAGCGTGCGGCCTGCAAACCCACGCGCAATACCTGCCCGCTGCGCCAGGCCCACACCAGCCCAGCCACGGCCAGCGCCAAGCTGCCCAGCACCAACGCCGGCTGCGCATCAATGGCCAAGCCGATGTGCATCAGCACGCGCGAGGCCGCGGGCAAGCGGTCGCCCATGTCGGCATACACGTGCGCAAATCGCGGCACCACATAACCCACCAAGAACAGCAGCACCGCGCCGCTCACGGCCAGCAAGATTACCGGGTAGAGCGCCGCGCCCACCAATTTGGAGCGCAGCTCGCGGCCTTGTGAGCGGTAGCGGGCAAAACGCTCGAGCGCGGGGCCGTAATCGCTGGTGCGCTCGGCCGCGCGCAGCGATTCAACCAACAGCGGCGGGAACACCGCTGGCCGCTGCGCCATCGCGGCCGAAAGCGGCAAGCCTTGGTGAATGGCCGCCAGCAGCGCGGTGATCACATCGGCACCGCTGCCTTGGCGCTCTTTCTCCGACAAGGTCTCCAGCACTTCGCGCAGCGTCACGCCGGCGTTGAGCATGGCCAGCAGTTCTTGGCAAAACAAATCGAGCGAGAAGCGCGCCGCACCATGCCGCACCTTGCCAGCGGCTGCGCCTTCCGCGGGCTCGGCCTCCGCCGACACATCCAGCGCGGCCACGCCGGCGGCCGCCGCACTGTGGCGGGCGGCGGCGGCGTTGGGCGCGTCCAGCACCAGGCTGATTTCAGCGTTGGCGTGGTTGAGGCCGGTGATGCGAAAGCGCATGGCGGCGAGGCTCCGGGTAGGGCGTGAATCCGTGAGGAAGGGCGGGCGAGACGCGGTGGCCTGGGGTCGCTCACACGCGCCAGGCTGCCGCACCTCACTGCTGAACGATCACTGTTGAACAGTCACATCCTGGGCATCACCTTCACCCCCCGGCCGACCGTCCTTGCCCAGTGTCTGCAATTCAAAGTCGGCAGCTGCAGCGGGAGATTTGTAGAGGTACGGCTTGCCCCAGGGGTCGTTGGGCAGGGCCTTGCTCAGGTAGGGGCCGGCCCAATGGGCTTCGTCCTCGGGCTTCTGCGTGAGTGCGGCCAGGCCTTGGGCGGTGTTGGGGTAGTGGCCGTTGTCGAGCCGGTATTGGTCGAGCGCCTTGCCCAGCGCATCGATCTGCGCGCGCGCCACGCGGGTTTCTGATTTGCCCACCTGGGCAAAAAACTTGGGTGCCACGATGCCGGCCAAGAGACCAATGATCACCAGCACCACCAAGACTTCGAGCAGCGTGAAGCCGCGCTCTTCGTCGAACGTGGGCGTGCGGCGCATGGCCGACGCGGTGAGCAGGTTCATCGAGATGGCCTTGGACACGGCCTGTGCGCGGTTGCTGGCGTTGAGCTTGCGCAGGATCTTTTGCACGTGGTTCTTCACCGTCAGCGGACTGATCGACAAGATCATGCCGATCTCGACATTGCTCTTGCCATCGCGGATCCAGCGCAGGATCTCAGCCTCGCGCTCGGTGATGGGTGCCTCGGTGTTCTCCTGCGCACTGGCCGCCACACTGGCCGTGGCCTGCGGCCGGTCGCGGGTGAGCGAGCGGCAATAGGCGCCAAAGAGCTGCGGCACGATCACCTGCACGATGCGGCGCTCGGCCTCGCCCGGCGGCTGGCTCAGCGACACAAACGCAAACACGCCGTGCGCCGACGCGGTGGACTGCGCCTTCGGGATGCCATGCACGATGGCGTCGCCAAAGCCCAACTCGGCCAGGCGCTCGGAGATGCGGGCTTCGCCATCGTGTGGCGCGCCGGGATAGATGGAGAGCGGCTCAAAGCCTTCGCCGATCCAGCGGTCGACCATCGTGTTGATCAAGCCCTCGACCGGATCACAGAGCTTGGTGATGGCCGACGGCTCGTAGGGCACGCCGTAGTAGTGGTCAAACACCATGCGCGCGCTTTGTGGGCGCGGCAGGCCACAAATCAGCAGGCCGTGCGGCAGCAGCGTTTGCAGCTGCATTTGCGTCCACAAAAAAAAGTCGTAGCGGCGGCGCACCTCGGCCACGTCAACGATGGTCTTGAACAGGCGTTGATCGCGCGCCTCGCTGCTCTCGGGCAGCGGCTGCTCGTGAGCAGGCAGCGGCGCGGGCCGCGGCATCATCAGCGAGCCCAAATCGGGCGACGGCAGTTGGCCCACGCTCACGCCAACACCCCCGTTGGCCCAGCGCATCGGCGAGCGATGGCGGCGGCGAAAGTGTGTTCGGGCTGGGTGGGCGATGCAGCCGTGCGGGGCTGGTCGAGCGAGAACAAGGCTGAGGTCATGGCGCGTGCCGGCCGGCGTGTGCAACACGCGAACCGGACTCTCCTGAAGGTGTGTGAAGGCGCCTTCGTGGCGAGGCGCTTGAGTACAAGACCACACCTTAGGCAGCTGGCATGACAGGCGTTTGAATCTGTCGCCACATCAGCGTCACGCGAGCAGAAAAAAGTCCCCCAATTTGAAGAGAGACATCGCGGATCCAGGCCGGGCTCAGCTGCAACCGCTCCGGCTCTTCTTTCATTGGGCACTTCCGCGCGTTGTGCGCTCACATTTGCCCGAAGCTCAGCTGGCGGTGGGGTTGGTCTGGGAGCGCTACCGAAGGTTGCTCGATCGAAGATCGGTGCTCGGGCGGCGATGGGCCGGGCCGATGTACTGCGTGTCCCCCGGGCCCGCTGCGCGGACCCTCCTCCTTTACCTCCGCACATCGGCCCGGCCCATCACCGCCCCTGCACAAACCGAGGTACGCGTTGACGCGGCATGCCACCGCTGGTTCGGGGAGCGCAGTGCCGCATTCGCGTTTCGCAGGTCAAGGGGGAGCCGGCCGCAGGCCGGCGGAGGACACGGAGCAAAGCGACTGCGGCACTGCGCTCCAGGCGCCGGCCTCGGCATGCGGTGTGAGCCTGGCCCAGTCGCTGCGGCGCGTTGGATGCCCATGAACGCGAAGGCTCATGAGTGGCGCGTTGCCCTCGCCCCTGCCCTCTCCCAGGGAGAGCGGGGTTCACCCCGGTGAGGTGCGCGAACGAAACTCAGCCCTCGCCCACCAGCCCGTTGCGAATCGCGTAAACCGTGAGTTCGGAGTTGTTGGCCAGGCCGAGCTTTTCCAGCACGCGGGCGCGGTAGACGCTCACGGTTTTGGGGGAGAGCATCAGGGTCTCGGCAATGTCGGCCAGGCGCTTGCCGGAGGCAATCAGCACCAGGGTTTGCAACTCGCGGTCCGACAACTTTTCGTGCGCGTTGCCGGCCGTGGGCGTGGTCAGGCTCTCGACCAGCATCTGCGCGATCTCGGGCGTCACGTACTTGCGGCCTTGGGCCACGGTGCGCACGGCG
>JBEAOO010000179.1:0-19088 GCA_041164825.1 Pseudomonadota bacterium
GCTTCCGATCTCCAGCCCGCCGAGCCGCTTGATGACATCACCCACTGCGCGCGCCCGGATCTCCAGGGAGACCTTGCGCGGTGCGCCGTCTTGCGTGAGTGTCGATTCGTGCTTGAGCACCAGATCGAGCACCGGCAAACCGGCAGGGGTGTATCTCAATGCGGCCCGCTCCAGCAGTTGGGCTTGCAGAACCAGTCGGTTCATTCAGCACTCCCGCCCGAGTTGAGGGCGCGACGGCGTGACGCCGTCAAGCTCAGGCAGCAGCGGCTTCCTGCGGGGCCTTGCGGGCCTCTTCGCGCTCAACCACCTTCATCATCACCGACGGGGTGATCTCGGCTTTGGCCTTGACCACCGTCAGGTGACGCAGCACGGCGTCGTTGAAGCGGAAGCCGGTTTCGAGTTCAGCAAGGGCTTCCTTGCTGGCTTCGATGTTCAGGCACAGGTAGTGGGCCTTGGCCAGCTTCTGGATCAGGTAAGCCATTTGGCGGCGGCCCCAATCTTCCACGCGGTGCACTTTGCCGCCAGCGGCAGTGACCACACCCTTGTAGCGCTCCAGCATGGCCGGAACTTGCTCGCTTTGATCCGGGTGGATCAGCAGCACGATTTCATAATGACGCATTTTTTCTCCTCTTGGTTTCCGGTATTGGAAGCCACCCCGAAGCGTCTACCCAGGTGTGGCAAGGCAAGCCCACGAGTATAGCGGGTTTCCGAGGTCCCGCGATGGGGTTATTGCATCGGCAGCAGCAGAGCCGCAGCCAACGCCGATGCTGCCAGCCTCGGAAGGCGGCGCCGGTGATCACTCACCAGAACAAAAACGCATCACGCTCAGCCACCGTCAACGTCACCTTCTGCCCCACGGGCAGCGTCAGCTTGGTGGGCACATGGCCAAACGGCAGGCCCGTCAAGATGGGCGTTCGGGTGAGGCTGCGCAGGTGCGCGACCACGGCCTTGAGGGTGTAGCCGCGGTCGAGCGGCGATTTTTTGAAATCGGTGAACTGGCCCAGCACGATGGCCTTTTGGGCATCCAGCACACCGGCCTGGTGCAGCTGCAGCAGGTTGCGCTCAATGCGGTAGGGGTGCTCGTTGACGTCTTCCAAGAACAGTACCCCGCCCTTGATGCGCGGCCAGTGCGGCGTGCCGAGCAGCGAGTTGACGATGGTGAGGTTGCCGCCCCAGAGCGTGCCCTTGACATGCACGCCGTCAAAACCCGCCTCGGTGCGAAAGCCCACGGCTTCGAGCTCGCCGCCCATGGCTTCCACAAAACAGCCCTCGGTCACGTCGTCGACGCCGCCGTCAGCCTCGGCCACGCCGAAGTCAGCCACGGCCAGCGGGCCGGCCCAGGTGACGGGCGCAGCGCTGGCCTTGCTGTGCGCCAGCAGGCCGAGTTGCAGGCTGGTGAGGTCGCTGTGGCCGACCCAGCGCGTGCCTTGCGCCACGCTCTTGGCAAGCAGCGGCCAGTCGATGCGATCGAGCAAGCGGCTGAGACCATAGCCGCCACGCGTGGCCAGTGCAATGCTGGGCGCCTGTTGCGCCACGCGGTGGAGCGCGGCCAAACGGGCATCATCGTCGCCGCCAAAGCGCTGGCTTTTCAGCAGCGCAGCGTCGTCGAGGGTGACCTCAAAACCAAGGGCGGCGAGGCGCTTGGCCGCCAGCTTCAGGGGCGCGGCCTTCAGCACCACACCAGCGGGGGTGAACAGGGTCAGGGAAGTCGTCATGGGGTGTCGTTCGGCAACAAAGGCGTGGGGTCGGTGAGATGCAGCTCCTCGGCCTCACCCGCCGGGATGGGCGCATGCAGCGCGGCATGCTCGGCCGCCCCTGAGACGGTGGTGGGCGCCGAGAGCAGAGATCCGGCAGCGGCATGCCGCCCCTTCCACTGGGCGCGGCGCTCCGCAAAAAAGTCGCGCAGCACCTGGCCGCAATCGTGGGCCATCAGGCCACCTTGCAGCTGCGTGTGGTGATTGAGCTGCGGCTGGGCAAACAGGTTCACCACCGAGCCCGCTGCGCCCGTTTTGGGGTCGATGGCGCCAAACACCACGCGCTTGAAGCGCGCGTGCATCAGCGCCATCGCGCACATGGCGCAGGGCTCCAGCGTCACATACAACTCGCACTCGGGCAGGCGGTAGTTGCCCAGCAGCGTGGCCGCGTGGCGCAGCGCCACGATCTCGGCGTGCGCCGTCGGGTCGTGTGTGGTGATGGGCCGGTTGTAGCCGGTGGCCAGCACCTGGCCGTGGTGCAAGATGACCGCGCCCACCGGCACCTCACCCACCAGCCAGGCGTTGTGCGCCTGGTCGAGGGCGATGCGCATGGCGGCCTCGTCCTGTGACGTCCAAGCTTCGCTCATGGCGGCACCAGTGGCCAACGGCCCAGAATGTTGTGGCCGCCCCGGTCCAGCGTGCTGTGGATCAGCACGAACTCAGCGGCCGTCCAGCGCATCGGCGAGATCGCCTGCTCGTCCACCGCCTGGCGCCCGTAGTGCAGGGTCACATGCGGCGTGAACGGCTTACCCGCCCAGCGGGACAGCCCTGGCGTGCGTGCCATCACCGCGCCGAGCTCCCCGTGAAAATGGTGCAGCGCCAAGTCATCGCCCGCACCTCGCAGCACCAACGTGCGCTTGCCGTGGCCGCCACGAAAACTCAGGAGCCGATCGAGCGACAGCTCAAAGCCACTCGCCTGCACCTGCCCTGCCGCAGCCAGCGCGGCGCGCACCAGCGGCTCGGGCACACCCACGTGTTCGCCCAGCTCGTGCAGGGTCAGGTGCAAGCGAGCCGCCTTCACCGGCCAGCCCGACAGGCCCTGCGCTGCGCACACCGTCTGCGTCAAACGGGCCATGGCCGCAGCGGTCTCCGCATCCGGAAACAGCGCGAAGTACAGGCCATCGGTGGGCTGGGGTGCGGCACCAAAACCGTCGAGGGCGAGTTGGTCGCTCATCGAAAGACGCGCCTCAATTCGTCGCGGTCGGACAAGCGCCGTTCATTCCCACTCGATGGTGGCGGGCGGCTTGCTGCTCACGTCGTAGGTGACGCGGTTGATGCCACGCACCTCGTTGATGATGCGGCTCGACACCTTCTTGAGCAGGCTGTAGGGCAGCTCGGCCCAGTCGGCGGTCATGAAGTCGCTGGTTTGCACGGCGCGCAGGGCCACCACGTAGTCGTAGGTGCGGCCGTCGCCCATCACGCCCACGCTCTTCACGGGCAGGAACACGGTGAAGGCCTGGCTGGTGAGGTCGTACCAGTTTTTGCCCGTGGCGGGGTCGATGGTGGCGCGCAGCTCTTCAATGAAGATGTGGTCAGCGCGCTGCAGCAGGCTGGCGAAATCTGCCCTCACTTCACCCAAGATGCGCACGCCCAGACCCGGCCCCGGGAAGGGGTGGCGGTAGACCATCTCAGGCGGCAGGCCCAGGGCCACGCCCAGCTCGCGCACTTCGTCCTTGAACAATTCACGCAGAGGCTCCAGCAGCTTCAGGCCCAGCGTTGCAGGCAAGCCGCCCACGTTGTGGTGGCTCTTGATGGTGGCCTTTTTGCTGGCCGTGCCGCCGCTCTCCACCACGTCCGGGTAGATGGTGCCTTGGGCCAGCCACTTGGCGCCCTTGGCGTTGGCGTCGGCGGCCTTGAGCTTGGCGGCTTCGGCCTTGAACACCTCAACGAACTCGCGGCCGATGATCTTGCGTTTTTGTTCGGGGTCGGTCACGCCCTTGAGGTGGCCCATGAACTGTTCGGCGGCTTGCACGTGCACCACCTTGGCGTGCAGGCGGCCGGCGAACATGTCCATCACCATCGCGCCTTCGTTCAGGCGCAGCAGGCCATGGTCCACAAACACGCAGGTGAGCTGCTCGCCAATGGCGCGGTGGATCAACGCGGCAGCCACCGACGAATCGACACCACCGGACAGGCCGAGGATGACCTCTTCATCGCCCACCTGCTCGCGGATCTTGGCCACGGCTTCGTCGATGTAGTTGCCCATGATCCAGTCGCCCGCGCAGCCGCTGATGTCGCGCACAAAGCGCGTCAGCAGTGCGGCGCCCTGCACCGTGTGCGTCACCTCGGGGTGGAACTGCACGGCGTAGTAACGCTTGTCTTCGTCGGCCATGCCGGCGATCGGGCAGCTCGGCGTGCTGGCCATCAGCTTGAAGCCCGGGGGCAGCGTGGCCACCTTGTCGCCGTGGCTCATCCAGACCTTGAGCATGCCGTGGCCCTCAGCGGTGCTGAAGTCCTCGATGCCTTCCAGCAGCTTGGTGTGGCCATGGGCCCGCACTTCGGCGTAGCCAAACTCGCGGTGGTCGCTCCACTCGACACTGCCGCCCAGCTGCACGGCCATGGTCTGCATGCCGTAGCAGATGCCCAGCACCGGCACACCGGCGTCCCACACGGCCTGAGGCGCGCGCAGCTGGTGGTCTTCATACGTGCTGGCGTGGCTGCCGCTCAGGATGATGCCCTTGGGCGCGAACGACTTGATGAAGTCGTCGGACACATCGTTCGGGTGGATCTCGCAATACACATGCGCCTCGCGCACGCGGCGGGCAATGAGCTGGGTGACCTGGGAGCCGAAGTCGAGGATCAGGATCTTGTCATGCATGGTGAACACTCAGGCGTTCGCGCCGGCGGGCGGCACAGGGTGGGAATGGGCAGAAGCCGCCGGCGGGTGGCGGCGGAAATGGCGCAGCGCCAGCACCATGGCGGCAAACTGCAGCGCAGAACACAGAAAAAACGGGGCGCCGATGCGCCAGTCGCCGCGCGGCAGGTGCGAGACCAGGCCGAGCAACGCGGCGCCAATCACCGGGGCAATGACGGCGGTGAGGCTGTTGAGCGAGGCCACAGCGCCGAGCGTGCGGCCTTGCGATTGTTCATCGGCGGCGTTGGAAACGATGGTCTGCATGGCCGTGCTGACCATGAAGCCAAACAGGTTCAGGCCGATCACCGCGTACATCATCCAGCCCTCGGTGGCTGCACCCCAGAGGGCGTAGCAGAGCGACGAGGAGACCAGGCCAATCACGGCAATGCGCTGCGGCGAGGTGCGCTTGAGCGCCACGCGGATCAGCCCGCCCTGCACCAGCACCGACATCACACCCACGGCAAACAGCGACCAGCCGTTTTCCTTCGGGCCCCAGCCAAACTTGAAGCTGGTGTAGAGCACCCAGGTGGTATGCATGATGAACTGCGCCAACCCCGACAGGCCAATCACCGCCACCAGCATGCCCACGCCGTGCAAATCGCGCAGTTGCTTGAACGAGGCCACGGGGTTGGCTTTGCGCCAGTCGAACGGCATGCGACGCGAGGCCGGCAACGATTCGGGCAGCACAAAAATGCCGTAGATCGCGTTGGTCACCGCCAGCGTGCCGGCCACATAAAACGGCAAGTGCAGGTCGCGCGCGCCCAAGATGCCGCCCATCACCGGCCCGAGCACAAAGCCCATGCCGAACATGGCACCCAAGAGGCCAAAACGCTTGGCGCGCTCCTCAGGCGCCGAGATGTCGGCCACATAGGCTTGGGCCACCGCGGCATTGGCCTGCAGCGCACCACTCACCAGGCGCACGGCCACCAGCATCCACAGCGCGGTGGCCAGTCCGGTGACAAAAAAGCTCAAGGCCAGGCCGGTGAAGCCCAGCAGCAGCACGGGCCGGCGGCCGTGTTGATCAGACAGCGCGCCGAGCACCGGCGAACCAAAGAAGTTGGCAAAACCAAACGCAAACGACACCACGCCGTACCAAAACGCGTGGTCGGCCTGCGAGCCGGTGAAGGTGCCCACCAAGGGCGGCAGCACCGGAATGATCAGACCGATCGAGATCATGTCGATCAGCACCGTGATCATGATGAACGGCATGGCAGCGGCCCGACGTGCAGCGGTGGGCGGCGGCGTTTCGGCGGGAGCGTTGGCGGGCATCGGGGCGGTGCGGGCTTCTAAAAGGAGGCGCCCGGCCAAGGCCGGGCGCGCAGGGGTCGGCGGCTGGCGCCCAGGGCGCCAGCCATCACGCTCAATCAGCGCGGTAGTTCGGCGCTTCCTTGGTGATTTGCACGTCGTGCACGTGGCTCTCGCGGATGCCCGCAGACGTGATCTCGACAAACTCAGCGTTGTCGTGCATCAGGTCGATGCTGGCGCAGCCGCAGTAGCCCATCGAAGCGCGCAAGCCGCCGGCCATCTGGAAGATGATCGAGACCATCGAGCCCTTGTAGGGCACGCGGCCTTCGATGCCTTCGGGCACGAGCTTGTCAGCGTTCGGGTTGCTGGTTTCGTCGGCTTCTTGGAAGTAGCGGTCGGCGGAGCCGGCCTTCATGGCGCCAATCGAGCCCATGCCGCGGTAGCTCTTGTAGCTGCGGCCTTGGAACAGGATCACTTCACCGGGTGCTTCTTCGGTGCCGGCAAACATGCCGCCCATCATCACGGTGCTGGCACCGGCGGCGATGGCCTTGGAGATGTCCCCCGAGTAGCGGATGCCGCCGTCGGCGATCAGCGGCACGCCCGTGCCCTTGAGCGCGGTGGCCACGTTGTCGATGGCGGTGATTTGCGGCACGCCCACACCGGCGACGATGCGCGTGGTGCAGATGGAGCCCGGGCCGATGCCGACCTTCACGCCGTCGGCGCCGGCCTCAGCCAGGGCCAAAGCGGCAGCACCAGTGGCAATGTTGCCGCCGATCACGTCCACGTGCGGGTAGTTCTTTTTGACCCAGCGCACGCGCTCGATCACGCCAGCGCTGTGGCCGTGGGCGGTGTCGACCACCAGGGCGTCGACGCCGGCCTTGACCAACAGTTCGACGCGCTCTTCGGTGCCCTCACCCACGCCCACCGCTGCACCCACGCGCAGCTTGCCGAAGGCATCGCGGGCGGCGTTGGGAAAGTTGGTTTGCTTGGTGATGTCCTTCACTGTGAACAGGCCCCGCAGCTCAAACGCGTCGTTGATCACGACCACGCGTTCGAGCTTGTGCTTGTGCATCAGCGCCTTGGCGTCGGCGAGCGAGGCGGTCTCGGACACCGTGATCAGGCGCTCACGCGGCGTCATGATCTCGCGCACGGGCACATCGGTGCGGGTCTCAAAGCGCAAATCGCGCCCGGTGACGATGCCCACCACCTTGCCGTCTTCGATCACCGGGAAACCCGAAATGCCGTGTTGGCGCGACAGTGCAATCACGTCGCGCACCGGCACATTGGGCGAGATGGTGATGGGGTCGCGCAATACGCCGGACTCATAGCGTTTGACGCGTGCCACCTCGGCCGCTTGCTGCATCGGCGTGAGATTTTTGTGCACGATGCCGATGCCGCCCTCTTGGGCGATGGCGATCGCCAAGCGGGCTTCGGTCACGGTGTCCATCGCCGCTGAAACCAGCGGGAGGTTGAGCCGAATGTTGCGGGAAAACTGAGTGGCCAGCGACGTATCGCGGGGCAACACCTGGGAGAACGCGGGCACCAACAACACATCGTCGAAGGTGAGCGCTTTGCCAAGAAGGCGCATGTGGGAAGCTCCAAACGCAAAAGCGGATTATACGGAGGCGCCGACGACTTGCCGGCGACACCCCGGCAAACATCCCAGAGCGACAGTGGGGCACACTGTTGCAATCCGTCACAGCACGGCGACGGCACAAGCCTGCCTGCGGCTATCCGGGGCGGATGCGGCAGCTAAACTGACACCATGGAAGTTCATTTTCGCCCCCCGCTGCACGCCGTTGCCGTCCTGGCCTTGGCGGGCCTGATGGCCTTGCCCGCTGCTGCGCAATGGAAATGGCGCGATGCCACGGGCAATGTGCAGTACAGCGACCGCCCACCGCCCCAGGGCGTGCTTGACAAGGACGTGTTGTCGCGTCCGCGGAGTGGCCCAGTGGCTGCCAACAAGCCCGCACTGGCCGCGCCGCCGCCCTCTGCAGCCGCCTCCACTTCGCCCCTGGCGGGCAAGATGCGCGACCCCGAGCTCGAAGCCCGCCGCCAAAAAACGGAGAAGGAAGACGAGGCCCGCAAGAAGCAGGCGGAAGAAAAGCAGGCCGCTGCACGCGCCGAAACCTGCCAACGAACCAGGGCTCACCTCAAGGCGGTGGAAGACGGCATGCGACTGGCACAGATGAACAGCAAGGGCGAGTACGAGGTGCTCGACGACAAACAACGCGCCGAAGAGGCCAAGCGCACCCGCGACATGATCAGTCGGGATTGCGGCGGCAAGTGACGCGGCAAGTGGCGCAGCGAGGGGGCCTCAACCCACACACCGCCAGGCCTCACTGGCGCCGCGCGGCCACCTTCAGTCGATGCGCCTTGAGCTTGTCCTTGTGCAGGCCGTAACGCTGGCGGCGCGCCTCTTTGGGGTCCACCGTCAACGGCCGGTACACCTCCACGCGGTCACCATCGCGCAGCACGGCCGTGAGCGGCTGGGCCCTGCCCCACACGCCCCAAGTCCAGTCGGCGGCCTGCGGGTGACGCGCGGTGAGCCCGCTGCGCACCAGGGCCTCGGCCACGGTGCTGCCCAGGGGCAGGGTCAGCGCGGTCTCGTCCACCAGGCCCGGACCCGCGCACAGCACCACCAGCACGCGCAACGCGGCGGACACTGCGCCCTCAGCGGCTGCCATGCACTTGCTCAGCGCGCTTCACGAACGAATCGACCAGCGTGCCCGCCACGCGGTCGAACACGGGGCTCAGCAGCGCCTCCAGCGTGCGGCCCTTGAAGGCGTAGCGCAGGTCAAACTCAATCTTGCAGGCCTCGGGCTCGCCGCTGCTGGCCGACGCGCCCAGCGGGTGAAACAGCCACTGGCCTTCGAGCATCGAGAACGGCCCGTCCACCAAGTTGACCGTCACCGATTCACCCGTCACATGCACGTTGCGGGTGGTGAAGGCATGGTGCACCCCCGCGTAGGCCATGTGCAGGCGGGCGGTCATGGTGGTGGGTGAACTCTCCAGCACCTCGGCGCGAGCGCACCAAGGCAGAAAAGACGGGTAG
Organism: Pseudomonadota bacterium; assembly: GCA_041164825.1. GTDB lineage: Bacteria > Pseudomonadota > Gammaproteobacteria > Burkholderiales > Burkholderiaceae_C > JBEAOO01. The sequence goes on from JBEAOO010000179.1 coordinate 8,909, forward strand.
GCCTGCACGTCCGTCACCAGGTCGTACATCTCGCGCGGCGAGTACCAAAGCAGAACGGACTTCTTCACATGCTTCATACAATGGCCCGATTGTATAAAGCCCCAGCCCACTGATTGCCCACAACATGTCCATTGCAGAAAATCGGCGCGCCCGGTTCGACTATCACATTGAAGAGCGTTACGAAGCGGGCATGGTGCTGTCCGGCTGGGAGATCAAGGCCATCCGCGCCGGCCAGGTACAACTCACCGATGGCTATGTGGTGATCCGCGACGGAGAACTGTTTTTGATCGGCTGCCGCATCAACGCGCTGCGCAGCGCCAGCACCCACGTGACGCCCGAGGCCGACCGCACCAAGAAGCTCTTGATGCACAAGGAAGAGATCAAGCGCCTGATTGGCAAGGTCGAGCAAAAAGGCTTCACCCTGGTGCCGCTGAACCTGCACTTCAAAGGCGGCCTCGTCAAAGCCGAAATTGCCCTGGCCAAAGGCAAGGCCGAACACGACAAGCGCAACACCGAAAAAGAACGCGATTGGGACCGGGAGAAGGGGCGCTTGATGAGACACAAGGTCTCATCCAAGGCGTGAAGCGCCTTGACGGCTGCGAAGCAGAGGTGAGCCCCTTCCGAGCAACGCTCAAAAGGGGCGCTTGATGAGACACAAGGTCTCATCCAAGGCGTGAAGCGGGGTGGCGCTCGATAGTGCGAGTTCGCCATGGCCGGGAGTTTTATTTTCGGCAAGTTGCCGCTCAGGGCCTGCAACAGCTTCCCATTCGAAGATCGGTGCTCGGTCGGCGATGGGCCGGGCCGAATGCGCATGCCACCACCGGTTCGGACGAGCGCTGTGCCGCATTCGCTTTGCGCAGGTGAAGGGGGAGCCGGCCGCAGGCTGGCGGAGGACACGGAGCAAAGCTATTGCGGCACAGCGCTCGCTTCGCGCCAGCCCAGGGATGAAGCAAGAAGCTCAAAGCCTCATCCAAGCCGCGAAGCGCCTTCAGCGATCCAGTGCGGACAAGGCCTGCGTCAAGTCAGCGATCAAGTCATCGACCGATTCCAAGCCGATGCACAAGCGCACCAGCACACCGCTGTAGGCCGATGGCAGGCTGCGCATGCCGCTGGCGTTGTAGGGCACGGCCAAGCTCTGCGGGCCGCCCCACGACCAGCCGATGCCGAAGAGGCGCAGCGCATCGACGAACGCATCGACCTGCGCGCTGCTGTAGCGCGCATCCAGTTCCACCGTCAGCATGCCCGCGGCTGCCGTGCAGAGCCCTGCCCAGTGCGCATGGCCGGGTGAGCTGGGCAGGGCGGGGTGCAGCACGCGCACAAACTCTGGCCGCGTGGTGCACCACTCGGCAATGCGCCGGCCGGCCGCATCTTGCGCCGCATAACGCAGCGCCACGCTGGGCAGGCCGCGCAGCACGAACTCGACGTCGTTGGGGCCGACATTGAGGCCCAGCCGGCTGTGCGTCCAGGCCAAGCGGTCGTGCAGCGCACGGTCCACGCAGGCGATGGAGCCCATCAACACATCGGCGCCACCAGAGGGGTATTTGGTCAGCGCATGCACCGTCAGGTCCACCGCCAAGCCATCGCCCAGGTCGAAGGGCTTGAACGCGATGCCCGCGCCCCAGGTGTTGTCCAGCGCAATCACAGCTTGCGGCGCGTGCAAACGCACCGCAGCCACCAAGGCGCGCAGGTCCGGAAACTCCAGTGTCACCGAGCCCGGTGCCTCCAGCCACACCAGTTTGGTCGCCGGTGTGAGCACCGCCAGCAGCGAGCCCACATCCATCGGGTCGTACACGAGGTGCGCGATGCCCCATTGGGCCAGCTCGTGCTGCGCAAAGTCACGGCTCGGGCCGTAAACGTTGTCGGGCAGCAGCAACTCGTCGCCGGCCTTTAGCAGCGCGATGTTGACCGTGGTGATCGCACTCAGACCACTGGGCGCCAGCAGCACGTGCTGCGCGCCTTCGAGCGTGGCCAGTTGCCGCTCCAGCACATAGGTGGTGGGCGTGCCGTTCAGGCCGTAGGTGTAGCCGCTTTTGTCCACCCACTGCGTGCGGCGCAGCGCCGCCACGGTGGGGAACAACACCGTCGAGCCTTTGAACACGGGCACTGGCACCGCCGCAAAACCTGCCGGCGGCGTGTAGCTGGGGTGGATCAGCGCGGTGGCCAGCTCATCCGTTGAGCGATCGGTGTGGCTCATGCGCTGAGCCTCAGATCGGCGCAGCAACCAGATCGTGCCCTTGCGTGCCAACGATGCGTGCGCGGGTGAATTCGCCCACCTTCAGCGTCTTGCTGGCCTTCTCGGGCGGCAGCAGGTGCACCACGCCATCGATCTCTGGCGCATCGGCATAGCTGCGGCCCACGCCGCCCTTGCGGCCCAGCGCCGGCGCGTGGTCGATCAGCACCTGCATGGTGCTGCCGACGCGGCCGGCGAGCTTGGCTGCCGACACGCGCTCGGCCACGTCCATGAAGCGGGCACGGCGGGCTTCGCGCACGGCGGCCTCCACAGGGTCAGGCAGCTCATTCGCCGTGGCGCCTTGCACCGGCGAATAGGCAAAGCAGCCCGCGCGGTCGATGCGCGCTTCTTCCATGAAGTCGAGCAGGTGCTGGAACTCGGCTTCGGTCTCACCCGGGAAGCCGGCGATGAAGGTGCTGCGGATGACGATGTCTGGGCAGGTCTCGCGCCAGCGCTGGATGCGCTCCAGGTTGCGCTCGCCGCTGGCCGGGCGCTTCATGCGCTTGAGCACATCGGGGTGCGAGTGCTGCAGCGGCACGTCCAGGTACGGCAACACCAAGCCCTCGGCCATCAGCGGCAGGATCTCGTCCACATGCGGGTAGGGGTAGACGTAGTGCAGGCGCACCCAGGCGCCGTGCGCCTTGGCCAGCTCGCCGAGCTTCTCGCACAGGTCGAGCATGCGCGTCTTCACCGGCTTGCCGTCCCAGAAGCCGGTGCGGTACTTCACATCCACGCCATACGCGCTGGTGTCTTGGCTGATGACGAGCAGCTCTTTCACGCCCGACTCGAACAAGCGCTGCGCCTCGCCCAGCACATCACCGATCGGCCGGCTGACCAAGTCGCCGCGCATGCTCGGGATGATGCAGAAGGTGCAGCGGTGGTTGCAGCCTTCGCTGATCTTCAGGTAGGCGAAGTGCTTGGGCGTGAGCTTGATGCCTTGCGCAGGCACCAGATCGATGAAGGGGTCGTGCGGCTTGGGACTGTGGCGGTGCACCGCGTCCATCACCTCTTGCGTGGCGTGCGGGCCGGTCACGGCCAACACGCTCGGGTGCATCTCCCGCACCAGGCTGCCACCGCCCTGCCCCGCTTTGGCGCCCAGGCAGCCGGTGACGATCACCTTGCCGTTTTCGGCCAGCGCTTCGCCAATGGTGTCCAGGCTTTCTTTGACGGCGTCGTCAATGAAACCGCAGGTGTTGACGATCACCAGATCGGCACCGGCAAAGGTCTTGGAGGTCTCGTAGCCCTCGGCGCGCAGTTGCGTGAGGATGAGTTCGGAGTCGGTCAGCGCCTTCGGGCACCCGAGGCTCACGAAGCCGATTTTCGGCGCGGCGCCCGGCAAGGCGGCGGGGGCGTCAACAGTGGTTTCTTGCGTCATGCGCGGATTTTCGCCGATCCGCGATGACCTTGGCGAACGGCAGCCCGATCCGGGCTGCGCGCGGGTGTTCAGCGCCGGCCGTCAGCGCTTGGGCGGAATGAAGCCCGGCATGCCCGGGAACAGCGTCTCGGCCTGCTTGGCCAACTGCTCCTGCATCTGCACAAACATGGTTTTGGACTGCTCCAGGTAGCTGCCCATCAAGCCTTGCACCACCGGCGCCTGGCCGGCCAGAAACTGCGTCCACAGCTCGGGCGATATCACCGCCGGCTCGTACAGGCCCTTGGACTGCTCGGCCAGGCGGCTCTGGATGTCGGTGAAGGTTTGCAGGTTTTTTTCCAGATACGAGCCCATCAGGCCCTGCATGGCATGGCCGTAGAAGCGAATGATCTGCGCCAGCATCTGACTGGAGAACATCGGCACGCCGCCAGTTTCTTCTTCCAGAATGATTTGCAGCAGGATGCTGCGGGTCAGGTCTTCGTTGGTCTTGGCGTCGCGCACCACAAACACCGTGCCGCTGAGCACCATCACCTTCACATCGGCCAGGGTGATGTAGCCGCTCGTCTGGGTGTCGTACAAGCGGCGGTTGGGGTACTTCTTGAGCACACGCACGGGGCTCAGCGACGCGCCCTGCGCGGTGTCGGTGTACCCATCGGCGGCTGACGCGGCCTTGCTGGCGCGGCGAGAAGTGACCATCCCAAACTCCTTATGGCACCGGAGGTGCGTGTATTTAACGATTCTAAAAGGCCTGGCAGGGGCGGCTGCTCAACGATGAGGCAATCCAAGGCAAAGCCAGCATCGGCGCGGCTTGGCGCGATCCGTCCCGGAGTTGACCACGGAGTTGTCCACAGAAAACAAGGACAAGTTCATCGGCCTGTCACAGATCACATGCCGCTCACCCTCAGACCATCATGCGCTGGGCGCAGAAGCTTCTTCGGCAAGAAACTTGGCGTCCTGCCGGCAGGCTTCGGGTTTTCGCGGAAAATAGCCGGTTTTGGGTTGACCCCAAGCCTTTCCACATCACCACCGAATCATGAGTGCATTCAACGAAGAGCGCGTGCTGAGCGTGCATCACTGGACCGATCGGCTGTTCTCGTTCACCACCACGCGTGACACCAGCCTGCGCTTCTCGAACGGCCACTTCACGATGATCGGCCTGCGTGTCAACGACAAGCCGCTGCTGCGCGCCTACAGCATCGTCAGTGCCAATTACGAAGAACACCTCGAATTCTTGAGCATCAAGGTGCAAGACGGCCCGCTGACCTCGCGCCTGCAGCACATCCAGGTGGGCGACAAGATCATCGTCGGCAAAAAGCCCACCGGCACGCTGCTGATCGACTACCTGAACCCGGGCAAGCGCTTGTACATGTTCTCGACCGGCACCGGCCTGGCCCCGTTCATGAGCGTGGTGCGCGACCCCGAGACGTATGAGAAGTTTGACGAAGTCATCTTGGTGCACGGCGTGCGCGAGGTGGCTGAGCTGGCCTACCACGACCTGCTGAGCGATGAGCTGCACCGCCACGAGTTCCTGGGCGAGATGATCACCGAGAAGCTCAAGTACTACCCCACGGTGACCCGCGAGCCCTATAAAAACATGGGCCGCATCCCCGACCTGATCAACAGCGGCAAGCTGTTCACCGACCTCGGCGTGCCCTCCATCAACCCGGAAGAAGACCGCGTGATGATCTGCGGCAGCCCCGGCATGCTGCGCGACCTGAAGATTCTGCTGGAGCACCGCGGCTTCAAAGAGGGCAACACCACGCGCCCGGGCGACTTCGTGATTGAGCGCGCCTTCGCCGAGCAGTGACCCCCAGCTGGCGCGCGCTGCGTGTCCAGCCACCGACAACGACGCCCCAGGGCGTCGTTTTTTTTCGCCTGTGGCTTGCCCTGCCACGTCTGCCTGCGAGACCGCGCAGCATCACTAAACTGGCACGAAAGTCGCTCAAGCTCAGCCACTGCAGCCGCCCCAGTTCACCCGAGGAGACCTTGTGATGCCCACATCCCGATTCACCCTGTCCGCACGCCCCCTGCTCACCGCCTGTGCCGCCGCACTGCTGGCGTCCGGCTGCGCGCTGACCCCGGATACCCCGCAGCCGCTGACCCTGCGCGTGCTGCACATCAACGACCACCACTCCCACCTCGATGCCGACACCTTGCCGCTGCAACTGCCGCTGGCGAGCGGGAAAACCGAGTCGGTGTCGGCCGATTTCGGCGGCTTTCCGCGCGTGGTCAGCGCCATCCAGGCCCTGCGCGCCAGCGGCGGCCCGGTGCTGGCCATCCATGCGGGTGATGCGGTGACGGGTGACCTCTACTTCAGCCTCACCGATGGTCAGGCCGATGCCGCCTTGATGAACCAGGTCTGCTTCGACAGCTTCACGCTCGGCAACCACGAGTTCGACAACGGCGACGCCGGCCTGCGTCAGTTCCTCGGTTTTCTGCGCAGTGGCAGCTGCCACACGCCGGTGCTCAGCGCCAACACGCGCTTTGGCGAGGCCTCGCCACTGCACGCCAGCCGCGCGCCGGGCTGGGTGCAGCCGTCCACCGTGGTGACCGCGGGCGGCCAAAAAATCGGCTTGGTCGGCTTGACCATTGCCGGCAAAACCATGAACGCCTCGCGACCCAGCCCCGGCACCGTGCTGGGCGACGAGTTGCAAGCCGCACAAGCCGAAATCGACCGCCTCACGGCCGCAGGCATCAACAAAATCATCGTCCAGGCCCACACCGGCTACGACTTCGACCTGGCCCTGGCCAAGCAGCTGCGCGGCGTGGACGTGATCGTGGGCGGTGACTCGCACACCCTGCTCGGCCCCGACACCATGAAGGGCCTGGGCCTCACCCCCGCCGGCCCCTACCCCACCCGCACGACCGACCGCGACGGCAAGCTCGTCTGCGTGGTGCAGGCCTGGCAATACAGCGGCGTGGTGGGCGAGCTCAGCATCAACTTCGACGCGCAAGGCGACGTCAGCAGCTGCAGCGGCACGCCCCACCTGCTGATTGGCGACACGCTGCGCAAGGGCAAAGACGTGTTGGCGGGCGCCGACCGCGATGCCGCGCTGGCGGCGATCCAGCAAAGCGGTGTGCTGCGAGTCACCGCGCCCGATGCCGCCGCCGCTGCCGTGATGGCACCCTACTTGGCCCGCAAAACCCAGTTTGGCGCGCAGGTGGTGGGCCGGGCCGAGGCGCCGCTGTGCCTGCGCCGCGTGCCCGGCAGCAAACTCGACCGCAGCCGCTCAACGCTGGGCGATGTGTGCAACGCCGACCCGAGCGTGAACGCGCGCGGCGGCGATATTCAACAAATCGTGGCCGAGGCCTTTTTGCAGGGCGCGCGCGAGTTCTTTGCGGCCGATGTGTCGATCCAGAACGGCGGCGGTGTGCGCACCGATGTGCCCGCGGGGGATGTGACCGTCAAGCAGGTCTACACCGTGCTGCCGTTCAAAAACACGCTGGTGCAATTGCAGATGAGTGGCACTGAGCTGAAGGCCGCTCTGGAAGACGCACTCGACGGCGTGGTCGCCAAGAACAACAGCGGCGGCTATCCCTACACCGGCGGCCTGCGCTTTGCGGTGAACCTCAGCGCCGCCAAAGGCCAGCGCTTGAGCGCCCTGGAAGTGCGCATGGCCAACGGCAGCTATGCGCCGATCGACCCAGCCCGCAGCTACCGCATCGCTACCACCAACTTCCTGGCCGATGGCCAAGACTTCTACGGCACGCTCGCCACCATCAAAGGCGAGCGCCGCAGTGACGTGGGCCTCGACTACGCCGAGGTGCTGCTGCGCTACCTGCAGAAGCAGCCCGGCCAACAACTGCGCAAACTGCCCGTGGCCGACTACAGCACGCAGGCGTTTGTGGATGTGAATTGAGCGACTGAGCACGCGCTCTCTGCGTCAAGCTGCGGCTCAGCCCCAGGGTGTTCCCTGGGGCATGTGCTCATGCGGTTTCCGAGCTTGGTCGGCCCGAGCGCTGCGACCTATGCTGATCGCCCCAACATCCAGGAGCAACAGCATGGCCGACAACAGCGCGCGCGAACACTGGCGATTTGAGACCCTCTCGGTCCATGGCGGCTATTCGCCCGACCCGACCACGCGCGCCGTGGCGGTGCCCATCTACCAGACCGCCGCGTTCGCGTTTGACAGTGCCCAGCACGGCGCAGATTTGTTCGATCTCAAGGTGCCCGGCAACATCTACAGCCGCATCATGAACCCGACCAACGATGTGCTGGAGCAGCGCCTGGCCGCGCTCGAAGGCGGCATCGCAGCGCTGGCGTTGGCTTCGGGGCAGGCCGCGGTCACCTATTCGATCCTCACCATCGCCGAGGCCGGCGACAACATCGTCGCGTCGAGCGCGCTGTATGGCGGCACCTACAACCTGCTCGCCCACACGCTGCCGCAGTACGGCATCACCACCCGCTTTGCCGACCACCGCCAGCCCGACTCGTTTGAAGCGCTGATCGACGACCAGACCAAGGCGGTGTTTGTGGAGAGCCTGGGCAACCCGCAAGGCAACGTCACCGACATCGCGCGCATCGCCGAGGTGGCACACCGCCACGGCGTGCCACTGATCGTCGACAACACCGTGCCCAGCCCCTATCTGTGCCGCCCCTTCGAGCACGGCGCCGACATCGTCGTGCACTCGCTCACCAAGTACCTCGGCGGCCACGGCAACAGCATTGGCGGCGCCATTGTCGACAGTGGCAAGTTCCCGTGGGCCCAGCACAAAGCTCGCTTCAAGCGCCTGAACGAGCCCGATGTGAGCTACCACGGCGTGGTCTACACCGAGGCGCTGGGTGCCGCTGCCTACATTGGCCGCGCACGCGTCGTGCCCCTGCGCAACACGGGCGCCGCGCTCTCGCCCTTCAATGCCTTCTTGATCCTGCAGGGCATCGAGACCCTGCCGCTGCGCATGGACCGCATTGGCGAGAACACGCTGAAGGTCGCCCAGCACCTGCAGCGCCACCCCAAGGTGGCGTGGGTGAACTACGCCGGGCTCGAAGACCACCCGGACCATGCGCTGGTCAACAAATACCTCTCGGGCCAGGCCTCGGGCCTGCTGACTTTTGGTCTCAAGGGCCCGGCCGGCGAAGGCCGCGAACGCGGGGCACGTTTTCTCGATGGGCTGCACCTGTTCACCCGCCTGGTCAACATTGGCGATGCCAAATCGCTGGCCACGCACCCGGCCTCCACCACGCACCGCCAGCTCTCGCCGGCCGAGCTGGAGCGCGCCGGGGTGTCGGAAGACACGGTGCGCCTGTGCGTCGGCATCGAGCACATTGACGATCTGCTGACCGATCTGGACGCGGCGCTGGCCGAGGTCTGAACCGCTTCGCGGTCTTGATCAACAACAGTGCGGAAGGCGGCAACGGCCGTTTGCCGCAAGTTGCGAGCTTGGGCCAGAGGCCACTTCAGATTCGAAGGCTTCCGATTCGACGATCGGCGCGAGGGCGGCGACGGGCCGGGCCGATGTGCTGCGTGTCCCCCCGCCGGCCTGCGGCCGGCTCCTCCTTTACCTCCGCACATCGGCCCGGCCCATCACCGCCCCTGCGAGCACCGCGGCTTGCCAACACTCGACAGGGCACCACCGATTCAGGGAGCGCTGTGCCGCGTTCGCTTTGCGCAGGTAAAGGGGGAGTCGGCCGCAGGCCGGCGGAGGACACGGAGCAAAGCGAATGCGGCACAGCGCTCCGAGCTCCTGCCCAAGAACGCGTTTGCACCCGCTACTGACAGTCGCCCCTCTGGGGCCTGGCAATCGTGTGCCGTTGAAAACGATGAACACGTCCTGCCAAGCCGCTGAGCACCACTCATCGACCGGGCGAGGCGAGCGCCCGGTTCAGGCTCAGCCGCTGAGCCAGCGCATCAAACAACTGATCCGCCACCACCGCCAGCAGCCCCACCAACACCGCACCCTGAATCACATAGGCGGTGTTGAAGCCGCTCAACCCCACGATGATGGGCAGGCCCAGCGTTTGGGCGCCCACGGTGGAGGCGATGGAGGCGGTGCCGATGTTGATGATGACCGACGTGCGCACGCCCGCCAGCAGCACCGGCGCGGCCAGCGGCAAGGCCACACGCGCGAAGGCCTGCGGCTCGCTCATGCCCAGCGCGCGGGCCACGGCCAGGGTGTCGGCCGGCACATTGCGCAGGCCGCTGAGCGCGCCTTGCGCCACCGGCAACACGCCGTACAAACACAGGGCCACCACGGCCGGTGCATCGCCAAAGCCGATCAGCGGCGCGGCCACCGCCAACACCGCCACCGGCGGCCAGGCCTGGCTGATGGCCAGCACAGATTCGAGCAGCGGCGCAAACGCCCGTCCCCCCGGCCGGTTGACCGCCAGAGCCGCGCCCACGCCCAGCAGCACCGACAAGCTGCTGGAGATCAGCACGATGCGCAGGTGCGAGAGCAGCAGCGCGGCGAACGTGGCTTGGGTGTAGACGGGGCGATCCAGCTCGGGGAACCAGCGCGCAAACAGTGGCCCGCTGTGCGGCATGGCCAGCGTCAGGCTGAGCAGCAGCGAGAAGCTGATGACCAGCAAGGCATGGCGACGCATCGGCTTCATGGCGCGGGGTGCGCGGTCGGCGGGGACG
>JBEAOO010000180.1:0-22068 GCA_041164825.1 Pseudomonadota bacterium
GACAACAACGTCTGGGTGATCAGCCTGAACTCGCACCGCATTGCCAAATACGGTTCGGACTGCAGCCACAAAGGCACCTACCCGGTGGGCAACTCGCCCTACACCTACAGCGATGCCGCGGGCTTGGCCGCGCGCTCCATCACCACCCGCAGCGGTGACTGGAACGTGGTCTACGACAGCGGTGTGGCGGGCATCACCTGGGGCCAACTGAGCTGGAACGCACTGATCCCGGCGGGCTCAAGCGTGTTGTTCTCGGTGCGCACGGCCGACTCGGTGCTCGGCCTGGGTGCGCAGTCGTTTGCCGACGTGGGCAATGGCAGCGATTTCAGCAAGCTGGGACGCTTCATTGAAGTGCGGGCCCGCTTGGCGGCCGCCACCGATGGCGGTGTGCCGGTGCTCAACGACGTGACGGTGTCGAGCGCGGTGTGCGATGTGGACGCCAACCTGAAGATCAACAAGCTCGACATCGACGCCATCATGGCAGCGCGCGGCCAGACGGCATTGCCGGGTGATGTGCGCGACGCCGATGGCAACGGCACGATCAATGTGCTCGACGCCCGCAAGTGCGCCTTGCGCTGCACCAACGCAAGTTGCGCGCTGTGATGCCGGCGATCCTTGATTCCGCCAACCCCCGCTGCACACCATTTCGGAGCACCTCCACCATGTCCACCACGTTCAAGCTGACAACCCCTCCGTCGTCGCCGGGTGCCGCCTGGGCCTGTGCGGCGCTGTTGGCCCTGGCCACCGGGCCGGCGCTGGCGTCCACAGCGAGCATCGCCGTCTCGCCGGCCAGCAAAACGGTGGCCGTGGGCAACACCTTCGACCTGACGGTGGACGTGCTGTCCCACAGCGACACCATTGGCGCCTACGATTTCAGCGTGCTCTTTGGCACGGCAGGTGTGCTGTCGCTGACCGGGGTGTCGTTCAGCGACGCCCTGGGCGGGGTGGGTGAGGTCGACAACTTGGTGACCTTGCCCAGCTTTGCAGCGACCTCGTTCCTGCTCGATCTCTCCGCGCTGCAAAGCAGCCCGTCGTTCACGCTGGCCACGCTGCACTTCTCGGCCCTGGCGGCAGGGGTCACCACCGTGGCCCTCGACCCCAACTTGCTCGGCGATAGTCTGGGCGATCTGATGACCGGCACCTACAGCAACGCGCTGGTGACCGTGACCGGCGGGGGCGGCGTGCCGGCCATTCCCGAGCCCTCGACCTACGCGTTGATGCTGTTGGGCTTGGGCGGTGTGGCGGTGTGGGGGCGACGCCAGCGGCGCTGATGCTCCGTCAGCCACGCGGGCTCTCCCACGGGGCTGCGTTCAAACGGACCAGTGTTGCGAGTCCGGGGCGTTGGGTTTTTCTTGGCGGGTTGCCACCCTGGGCTTGAGGCCGCTTGCCGTTCGACGATCGGCGCGAGGGCGGCGATGGGCCGGGCCGATGTGCTCCGCGTCCCCCGGGCCCGCTGCGCGGTCCCTCCTCCTTGACCTCCGCAAATCGGCCCGGCCCATCACCGCCCCACCAGCACCGTGCCATGCGTCGTCATGGCATGCCAGCACTGGTTGTGGAAGTGCTGTGCCGCATTCGCTTTGCGCAGGTGAAGGAGGAGCCGGCCGAAGGCCGGCGGGGGGACAGTTCGGAGCAAAGCGAATGCGGCGCAGCGCTCCTCGCCCCAACCGTGGAATGCATTGAGCTGCAACGCCAAGAGCGGCCCTTGCCGCTCGCGGTATGCCGAATGCCTTTGAACCCTTCGGCGTGTCAGTCGCTGTGGTGCGGGTTGTCCGCGGCGCGGGGCGCCAGCTCAGGCGCCTCGCTCAGCGCTTGTTGCCACACCCGCTTGGGCAAAAAAGTGCGCAGCTGCTCAATGGCGCGCGCCATCAGCTCGGGGTGCAACTCGTGGCCGATGTCGGGCAGCACATCGGCCGTCACGTCGCCGCCCAGCTCGCTCAGGCGGCGTGCGGCGGCCACGGCTGGCTCGTGCGAGATCACGTCATCGGCCAGGCCGTGGAAGAAGTGCACCGTGGTGTCTTCGGGCACCTGCTGGGGCAGCGTGGCGTGCCGGCCGCTGAAGGCCATCACGCGGCCCACCAGCTTGGGCTCGGCCTGCACGGCCTCCAGCGCCATGATGGCGCCTTGCGAGAAGCCGGCCAACGCGGTGCGCGGCCAGTCCATGTGGAAGTGCTGCTGCAGCGTGCGCACCATGTCGATGAAGCCGGGCAGCGCGGCGGCCACGCGCTCGGCGCGGTTGTCGTCGGTCACGCCGCGCACGCTGAACCACTGCCTGCCGGCGCCACCGCCGGGCACACCGTCAAAGGCGTCGGGCGCGTTCAGGCACAGCACGGCCGCTTGCGGAAACTCGCGCGACAGCGCCTCGGCCAGCGGCCGCATGTGGATCGCTTCGGCACCCACACCGTGCAGCAGCAGGAACAGCAAATCGGGCGCGCCCTCGGTGGGCAGGCGGGCAAGGATGGGCAGGCTCATGGCGGGCTTTCGGGCAGTGGGCGCCGCACCTGACGCGTCACGTGGCGCAGCAGCGTTTGGTAGAGACGGTCGGCGTCAATGGGCTTGGTGAGGAAGTCGTTCATGCCTGCGGCCAGGGCTTTTTCGCGCTCTGAGGTGAGTGCGGCCGCGGTCAGCGCAATCAGCGGCAAGGTGGGGTGCCGTTGCCGCAGCAGGCGGGCGGCGTCGTGGCCGCTCATCACCGGCATTTGCACATCCAGCAGCACCGCGTCAAAAGGCTGGCCCGCCGCGTCGGCGGCGGCCACGGCGTCGATGGCGCGTTGGCCGTCGGTGGCTTGGGTCACGTGCATGCCCCAGCGCTCCAGCAGCGCCACGCCAATCAGCATGTTGACGGCGTTGTCCTCCACCAGCAGCACCGAGCGGCCTTGCAGCCCGCCGCCATCGCTGTCGCCGCTTGCGCCGCTGTGTGGCGCAGCGGGTGGTGCGCTGGCGGTCGGCAGGGGCAGGATCACCCAGAAGCGGCTGCCCACCCCGGGCAAGCTGTTGGCGCCCACCTCGCCGCCCATGGCCTCGGCCAATTCGCGGCAAATCGACAGGCCCAGGCCGGTGCCACCGTGTCGCCGGGTGGTCGACACATCGGCTTGCGAGAAGGGCATGAACAGTCGGCCCATCACCTCGCTGTCGATGCCCGGCCCGGAGTCGCTCACATCGAAGCGCAGTCGCTCGCCGTCGGGCAGGCGCTGCACCTGCAGGGCCACGTGGCCCTGCTCGGTGAACTTGAGCGCGTTGGTGAGGTAGTTGCTCAAGATCTGGCGCACGCGCAGCCCGTCGCCGTTGACGTGCGCGGGCACGTCGTCGGCCACCTGCAGCGTCAGCGTCAGGCCTTGGGCCTCGGCCAAGGGCTGGTGCTGGGCCTGCACGTTGTGCAGCGTTTGCCGCAGGTCGAACGCGCAGTGCTCGATGGTGAGCTTGCCTGCCTCCACGCGCGCCAGGTCGAGCACGTCAGAGATGATGCGCGAGAGGTTGTGCGCGCTCTCGCTGAGCTGGCCGAGGTAGGTTTGGCGGCGCACGGGGTCGAGGTCGGGCTGCTGGGCCAAGTGGGCCAGGCCGAGCAGGCCGTTGAGCGGCGTGCGCAGCTCGTGGCTGGTGTTGGCCAGGAAGGCGCTCTTGGCGCGGCTGGCGGCTTCGGCATCGTCGCGCGCCTGGGCCAGCGCCAGCGCCACATCGCGCCGCTCGGTGATGTCTTCGGCAATCCAGATCGTGCCGCTGCGCTCCGGCAGCAGCGGGTCGATGGCGCGCGCCATCAGCCGGCACCAGAACACGCTGCCGTCGTGGCGCTTCATTTGCCGCTCCATGTCGACCGACTCGCCCTGCGCCAGCCGCTCGGCGATCAACAGGCTCATGTCACCGTACTCGCGCAGGCTGGCCCACACCGCGTGGCCGGGCTGGCCGGCCAACGCGCCCTCGGCCCACCCGAAGATGCGCTCAAACTGCGGGTTGACCTGCATGAAGGTGCGGCGCTGCGTGAAGGCGATGCCGATGGACGCGCTTTGCAGCATGGCCTCGTGCTCGCGCCGGGTGCGCTCTTGCGCGGTCACATCGCGCGCCATCATCACCAGCAGGTGCTGGCCCGAGACCGCGAACATGGCGGCCGACAGCGAGGCCGACATGCGCCGCCCCGACTTGGCCACCATGGTGGCCGGCAGGTGGCGCACCGCGCCCTGGCGCTGCGTGGTGGACACCAGGTCGTTCCAGTCGTCGCGCTGGCTCCACAGCCCCAGTGCTTGTGAGCTCAGGCCCACGGCCTCGGCAGCGGTGAAACCAAACATGTCGGTGAAGCCCTGGTTCACCATCTTGATCCGGCCGGTGGCGAGCTCGCTGATGACGATGCAGTCCGGGCTGGTGGCAAACACCTGCGACAGCAGCGATTCGGAGCGGCGCAGCGCGCGTTCGGTGTTGACGCGCGCGGTCATGTCGAAGTAGAGCGACAGGCTGGCCGGCCCATCGCCCATGGGCACGCGCACGCCCGTGGCCTGCACATGGATCAGCCGGCCACCGCACGATTGCAGCTGCAGCTCGGCCACCGGCATGCTGTCGCCCATGGGCAGGCGCTCCAGCAGCGCGATGCGCTGGCGCGCGGCCTCTTGCATGGCGCCGGGCGGCGACAGCTCGGCCACCAGCACGCCACGCATGGCCTCGGGCGAGGGGTAGTCGAGCAAGCGTGCGGCCGATTGGTTGGCATCGAGCACCCGGCCATCGCGGTGCAGCAGCAGCGGCGACGGCGAGAGCGAAAACAGCTCGCGGTAGCGCGCTTCGCTGGCCAAGCCGGCGCGTTGCGCGTGGAGCTGCGGCGTGATGTCGCGCGACACGCCCCAGTAGCCCAGGAACACGCCGTGGTGGTCGTAGCGCGGCTCGCCGCTGATGCTGTAGTGGCGGTTCAGGCCCTCGGCATCGCGCAGGTGGATGGACTGGCTGACAACGGCTTGGCGCGTCTCCAGCCAGGCCATGGCGGCATCGAGTTCGGTTTCGTCGAGCGACTCGCCCAGCAGCTCCCAAATGCCGCGTCCCACCAGCCGTTGGCTGGCGCCCGTGGCCTGCGCCCCCTGGGCGCTGGAGAGCTGGGTCAGGCGCAGATCGGCGCTCAGTTCCCAGTACCAATCCACCGCCATGCCGAGCAGGCGCGCCACTCGGGCTTCGCGCTCGGCCGAACGCGTCAACGCAATCGACCGCCCGCGCGCCACCAGCAAGCCCAGCGCCAAGCCCGAGCCCACCATCAGCGCTTGCGCCAGGCAGGCGCCCCAACTTTGCTGCGGCAAGGCCGGCAGCAGCACCGCTGCCGCGCCCACCAGGGCCAAGGCCAGCGCATAGCGCGCGGGCACCAAGATGGCACTGACGGCCACCAGCATCGCCAGGTAGCCGGCGATGATGGGAGTGAGCGTGGGGCCAATCACGCCAGCCATGCCGGCCAACAGCAGCGTGGTGGCGCAGGCCACCCACAGCGCCATGCTGCTGCGCCAGCGGCGCAGGCTGGCCCAGGTGGCCCAGCCGCCCAAAACTGCCAGCGCCGCACACGCGAGCGCGCTCAGCACTCGGGTGAGATCGGGCAGCGGCAGCGGCGGGGCCGCGATCAGCAGCAGCGCGTTCAGCGCCGAAATCACCGCAATCGAGGCGAACGAGAAGCGCCCGATCTGGTGATCGAGCTGCTGCTGGGTGGTTTCAATCGAGGGGGGCACGGCAATCGATCACGGGGTCAACAAGTGCACAAACGGGCGAGTCTGGTCGCGCCACACGACCCCACGGCGCATGGCGAGTGCGCACGGTCGCCGCCACATGTTCCATGCCCCCAACCTGGCCGCTGGATGCACATGGTGCGGGGCCTCAGCCTCTCAGCTTGCCGCGGCCAAGCGCGCCGCGTTGAGCACCGCGCGGGAGTCGAACGCGGCTTGCCGCGCCGCAGCGCGGAAGTCCTCGCCCGACGAGGCATAGAGCACCGCGCGCGAGGAGTTGACGATCAGCGGCGCGCCTTGGGCCGCGCCCGCGGCCTGCACCGTGGCCCGCGCATCGCCGCCTTGCGCGCCCACCCCGGGCACCAGCAGCGGCAAGGTGGGGGCGAGCTCGCGCACGCGGGCGATCTCGGCCGGGAAGGTGGCGCCCACCACCAGGCCGAGTTGGCCGCTGGTGTTCCAGTCGGCCGCAGCCAGGCGGGCCACGCGCTCAAACACGCGCTCGCCGCCTTCGAGCACCTGGTTTTGCAGGTCGGAGCCACCCGGGTTGCTGGTGCGGCAGAGCAGGAACAGGCCCTTGTCGCCAAAGCGCAGGTAGGGCTCGATCGAATCAAAACCCATGAACGGCGACAGCGTCAGCGCATCGGCCTGGTAGCGCACGAAGGCCTCGCGGGCGTACTGCTCGGCGGTGCTGCCGATGTCGCCGCGCTTGGCATCCAGAATCACCGGCACGCTTGGCGCCACGCGCTTGATGTGCGCCATCAGCCGCTCGAGCTGGTCTTCGGCGCGGTGGGCGGCGAAGTAGGCGATCTGCGGCTTGAACGAGTTCACCAGGTCTTTGGTGGCGTCGACGATGGCGCAGCAGAAGTCGGCGATCTTGTCCGGGTTGCCCTTCCAGGCGCCCGGAAATTTCGCCGGCTCGGGGTCGAGCCCCACGCACAGCAGCGAGTCGTTGAGGCGCGCGGCCTCGGCCAATTGGGTGGTGAATTTCATAGGTTTTGAAAGAATATCCAAGGCGTGGCGTTCACGGCTGCTCGGCTTGGGCGAGGCCCGAACTCCTGCCCACCTGGGCGCACCAGTCGGTGCAAAGCTTGCGAAATGAGCGGCTGGCTTGAAACGCCTCGTTCAAATCCATGCGCGCGGAGAATGCCGCCTGGTCGGTGGTTTCTCGGTAGCCGCCGCCAGCAATGCGTTGGGCCATCCACCCTTTAGCGTCGCGCGGGCTTTCTGCATCCACAAGGGCGGCCACATCACCGGGTTTCAGGCTGAAGCCGCGATGGCCAGCCAGGCTGTGGGCTGCCGCCAGAAACCAGGCCTCGTACTCCCGATTGGCCAGCACCACCGATACGCGACGGTGGGGCGCCACGGCCTGCGCCTGTCGTGCCAGCTGGGCGCCGAGGTCGGCCGGGCAATCGTCGTCAGCGTCGAGCAAAATCAGTATCCAGCCCTGCTCGCCACATTTGGAGGCGGCGAGTTGAACGTGGCGACTGAACTCTTCCGGGCGGTTGAGAAACTTGGCACGTGACACCCGCGCAGGGGGAAGAATCTGGACCCACTGACCTGGCGTTTTCCAATCGTTCAGGCGGCGCAGCAACACCGGCAAGGCGGCGACCTCGCCATCACCTTCCACGATGGACGCCAGCTTGATCGTCAAGCCTGGACCTCGCCAAACAGCTGGCTTTGCCCATGGTTCTGGGCGTCAAGGTAGGCTTGGTCCGGCGCGAGTTGGTTCAGTCGGAGCAGTTCTCCTGCCGAAAACAGATGGTTCTGCATGGCGCTGCGTGACGCATCGTCGAGCGGCGCGATTTGTGTCTCGCCGCCTCGAGAAACCACCGCCAGCAGTGCCCCAGCGTCAATGCCCATGTCATCCAGCAGATCGGGGCTGTGGCTGGTCACGATCACCTGGGTGCGCTCGGCGGCCCGTCCCAGCGCCTCCCGCAGCGCGGCACTGGCGGCGGGGTGCAAGGCGGTCTCGGGCTCTTCGATGCCAATCAAGGACGGCGCGTGGTCTCGGTTGGCTTGAAACAGCGCCGTGAGAACGCCCAGCGCGCGCAGCGTGCCGTCGGACATGTTTTGGGCAGGAAATCGCCAAGGGTGTTTTGCGCCTGCCATTTGCTGGCGGAATTCCAGTGTTTCCATGGGGCCGATTTGTTTGCGCTCGACCCCTTCGATCATGGGCACAACAATCTGAAGATATTCCTGAATCAGCACCAGCACGTCTGGCGCCACTCGCTCCAGGTGGCCAATCACGCTGGCGATGTTTTCGCCCACCGGCTTCAGCAGCCTGCCATCCTGCGGCTTTTGCGGTTCACGCATCAGCTTTGGATTGAGGTTGTAAAAGCCCATGCCGGTCAAGGCATCAAAAACGGGCCGGAAGACTTGCATGCCGGAGACGCTGACCAACGCGAGGCGATCAGAGGTGACGGCGGGGAAAATGCTTTCGCTGCTGGACTTGAGCTTGCCGCGTTCAATCTCGAAAAAAGGGCCGCGCCCCTTGCCGCCGATCACGCACTCTTCACGCTGGACGTCGTAGCCTCTGTCGGCCAAGGCGCCCACGTTGAACATGTAGTGCCCACGCTGACCGTCCCTCAGCGTGAATTCCAAGCGGATGCCGAAGTGCGTCGGGTGCCCGCTGGATCGACGCCGAACTTCAGACAAGCCCCCGCGCTCGTTCAGCGCGTTGTCGAGCGAACCCGTCAACGCATCACGCACCAGATGCAGTGCATCCAAGAAGTTGCTCTTGCCCGAACCATTTGCACCTACCAGATAGGTCAAGTTGCCCAAGGCCACATCACAAAAGCCAATGCTTTTGTAGTTGCGGAGAACTACTCTGGTGAGAAACGGTGTGGGGGACATGGCCTGATTTTGGCAGCGCTTCAGCCGATCCGCCGGGCCAGATCCGCGCCGATGCCGGTGTAGCTGCCCGGCGTCATGGCCAGCAAGCGCTGCTTGTCGGCCTCGGGGATTTCGAGCTTGGCGACGAAGGCCTGGATGGCTTCGCGCGTGATCGTTTTGCCGCGGGTGAGCTCCTTGAGGCGCTCGTAGGGGTTGGGCAGGCTGAAGCGGCGCATCACGGTCTGGATGGGCTCGGCCAGCACTTCCCAGGCGTTGTCGAGGTCGTCGGCCAGCGCGGCTTCGTTGATTTCGAGCTTGCCCAGGCCGCGTTGCAGGCTGTCGTAGCCGAGCAGCGCGTAGCCCAGCGCCACGCCCATGTTGCGCAGCACGGTGGAGTCGGTCAGGTCACGCTGCCAGCGGCTGATGGGCAGCTTCTGGCTCAGGTGCACCAGCAGCGCGTTGGCCAGGCCGAAGTTGCCTTCGGCGTTTTCGAAGTCGATCGGGTTGACCTTGTGCGGCATGGTCGAGCTGCCGATCTCGCCGGCCTTCAGGCGCTGCTTGAAGTAGCCCAGGCTGATGTAGCCCCACACGTCGCGCGACCAGTCGATCAAGATCGTGTCCAGACGCGTCACCGCGTCAAACAGCTCGGCCATGTAATCGTGCGGCTCGATCTGGATGGTGTAGGGGTTGAAGCTCAGGCCCAACTGCGCTTCCACCACCTGGCGGCTGAAGGCTTCCCAATCGAAGTCGGGGTAGGCCGAGAGGTGGGCGTTGTAGTTGCCCACGGCGCCGTTCATCTTGGCCAGCAGCTTGACCTCGGCAATGCGGCCGCGGGCGTGCGTCAGGCGCGCCACCACGTTGGCGATTTCCTTGCCCACGGTGGTGGGGCTGGCGGTTTGGCCGTGGGTGCGGCTGAGCATGGGGGTGGCGGCCAGCGTGTGGGCCAGGCCGGTCAGCGTGGCAATCAGCTGATCGATCGACGGCAGGATCACATCGCGGCGCGCGGCCTGCAGCATCAGCGCGTGGCTGGTGTTGTTGATGTCTTCGCTGGTGCAGGCGAAGTGCACAAACTCGCCGGCGGCCTTCAGCTCAGCGCTGTCGGCGAACTTGCTTTTCAGCCAGTACTCGACCGCCTTGACGTCGTGGTTGGTGGTCTTCTCGATGTCCTTGATCGCTTGCGCGTCGGCTTCTGAGAAGGCGCTCACCAGGCCACGCAGCAGGCCACGGGCGGCGGCTGACAGCGGCTTGAGCTCGGCAAAGCCGGCGTCCGACAGCGCGATGAACCACTCCACCTCCACCTGCACGCGGCGGTGCATCAGGCCAAACTCAGACAGCAGCGGGCGCAGGGCGGCCACTTTGGCGGCGTAGCGGCCGTCCAGCGGCGACAGGGCGGTGAGGGCAGACAGGGTCATGGCAGGTCACCGCGCCGGGGCGGTTCAATGTGGGCAGAGGGAGACCTGCAATTTTAGGGCCTGCCGCATCCCTCTTTGGGGTGATCCCCCCGCAAGTTATGTCGCGGCCAGCGGGGCGGGGCGGCGCAGCGTCACCAGGGTGAAGGCCGTGGCCAGCAGGGCGCAGCTGGCAATGCCCGTCACCATCGGCAGCGGGCCGCCGTTGACGAACTTGGCCACCACGGCCATCACCACCGCGCCGGTCACCATCTGCAGCGTGCCCAGCAGGGCCGAGGCGGTGCCGGCAATCTCGCCGTGCTCCTCCAGCGCCAGCACCGCCGTCACCGGTACCACCAGACCCAGGAAACCGAAGCTGAAAAACACCAGCACGGCCAGCACCGGCAGCGAATCGACCCCCGCCACCGCAAACAGCCCCCACAGCGCCACCGCCAATGCTGCAAAACTCAGCACCGCGCCCCGCACCACCTGCGCCATGCCGTAGCGTGCGCACAGCCGGCCGTTGAACTGCGCCACACCGATGAAGGCGGCCGCGTTGATGGAGAAGAAAAAACTGTACTGCGTGGGCGTGATGCCGTAGTGCTCGATCAACACGAACGACGAGTTGGCCAGGTAGCAAAAGAACGCCGACATGCCGAAGGCGCCGATGAAGGTGAGGCCCAGAAAGTGGCCGTCGCGCAGCAGCGTGCCGTAGGCGCTCAGGGCACTGCGCCAGGTGCTGCCCACGCGGGCGGCGGCGGGGCGGGTCTCGGCCATCCACAGGGCCATCATGCCCAGGCCCAGCACGGCCAGCAGCGTCACCACCCAGAAGATGGCGCGCCAGCTGGCCAGCGCAATCACCGCACTGCCGGCCAGCGGCGCCAGGATGGGCGAGACGCTGAACACCAGCATCAGCAGCGAGGTGAGCCGGGTGGCGTCGGCGCCGGTGTGCAGGTCGCGCACGATGGCGCGCGGGATCACCATGCCGGCGCAGGCGCCCACACCTTCAATGAAGCGAAACACCACCAGCGTGTGGATGTCGGGCGCCAAGCTGCAGCCGATGCTGCCGAGCGCAAACAGGCCCAGACCCGCATACAACGGGCCCTTGCGGCCATGGATGTCGGACAGCGGGCCATAGGCCAACTGGCACAGGCCGATGGCCAGAAAAAAGGCCATCAGGCTCAGCTGCACTTGCTGGGTGTCAGCGCCCAGGCTCTGGCCGATGGCGGGCAGCGCGGGCAAATACATGTCGATGGCAAACGGCCCCATGGCCGAGAGCAGGCCCAGGATCAGGGCGTTGTGGAGGAAGGTCTTGTTCATGCGGAGCGCGGGCCCGTGTGGGCCGGGCCAAAATTGGGGCGGGCCGGAGGCGGCGCGCAGGTCGGAATCTTAGGGGCGCTGGGCAAACCCGAGGCGCACAGGGCTTTGCGGGCCGGTGTGCTGGCCCCGGCCGTGCTGTCGCCGCACCACGGGGTCGACGGGCGCCTAGAATCGTTACGCCTTGTCACCTCATTTGGGCCTCTCGCCCGAGTCCGCCGCCTCATGAAGCTCATCGGTACCCTCACCAGCCCCTACGTGCGCAAAGTGCGCGTGGTGATGGCAGAAAAGCGGCTCGACTACCAGTTCGTGCTCGAAGACGTCTGGGGCGACGACGCCATCTTGGCGTCCAACCCGCTCGGCAAAGTGCCCTGCTTGGTGATGGAGGGCGGCGAGGCGGTGTTTGATTCGCGCGTGATCGTGGAGTATGTGGACACGCTCTCGCCCGTGGGCAAACTCATGGCCGACCGCGGCCGCGAGCGCGCCGAGGTGCGCACCTGGGAGGCGCTGGCCGATGGCCTGCTCGACGCCGCCGTGCTGGCCCGCCTGGAGCAAACCTGGCCCGGCCGCAGCGAGGAGCAACGCTCACAAGCCTGGGTCGATCGGCAGTTGTCGCGCGTGCACAGTGCGCTGGCGGCCATGGCGCGTGGCTTGGGCGACAAGCCCTGGTGCTCGGGCAACCACATGACGCTGGCCGACATCGCGGTGGCCGTGGCGCTGGGTTACCTGGACTTTCGTTTTCCCGCCATCGACTGGCGTGCCGATCACCCTCAGCTGGCGCGTTTTGCGGCCAAGATGTTGGCGCGGCCGAGCTTTGTCGAGACCGAGCCGCCCACCGGCTGAAACCAGCCCATCTGCGTGTCGTCGGGCGCGTCTGCGGGCTCGCTCAACGCCAGCGTGTCGGTGCACACATCGAGCTGCAGCTTGCGGTAGATGCGGCGCAGCGTGACGCCGAGTTGTGCCTCGCTGCTGCCCTGCGCACGGGCCAACTCACTCAAGATGTAGCCCTCGGCCAGGCGGTCGAGCAGATCGAGCTCGCTGCCGCTGGGGCGCAGCGGGTGGCCCACATCGCCAAAAAAATCGCTGTCGTTCCAGTGCCGCGCTGCAAAGTGGCGGCGCACCGACCGGGCGATGGTGGGCGTCATGCGCGCCTCGCCCAGCAGCACCTGTGCAATCGTGTCGATGAACTCGGTGACGCTGCCGCCCTGCACAAAGTAGCCATCAGCCCCGGCGCGCATGGTCTCGGTCAGCAGCGCGTCGTCTGACGAGAGCGACACCACCAGCAGCTTGGGCGGGCCACTGCGGCCGTGGCTGCGCTGGGCCTGCACCAGGCAGGTCACCTCGCCATCGGCCAAGCGCAGGTCGCCCACCAGCAGGCTGGGTGGGGTGTGGGTGTCCAAAAATTCGCGCGCTTGGCGCAGCGTGGCCACCAAGCCCACCACGCGCAGGCCGGGCACCTCGTTGATCACCGCTTGCAAGCGCGCAGCCACCTGCGCATCGCTCTGCAGCAGCAGAACGGTGTGGTCGGTGGGAACGGTGGAGGCCAGCATGTGCTCGAATTTTCGCGACACGCTGAACAATCCGAATCCCCGCGATCCGGGGTTCCGATCCCCCTGAAGGGGGGTGTCGGGCTGGGTGTCAGCCGGTCAGCGACGCGGCCTGAAACGAGTCGGCCTGCGCCAGCGGCCAGTAGAGGCGGAAGGTGTTGCTCGGCCACTCGGCCTCGCCCTGTTCGGCAGCCAGCAGCTCGCCTGGTTTCACGAAGGGCAGCAGGTTGCGCAGCAGCTTCACGCTCTGGTCGGGCTGGCGGCGCACGATGTGGCTGGCGCTGATCTGGTTGGGGTGGCTCAGGCCCGCCGCCTGCACCAGCTCCTTCAGCGCTTCGAGCGTGTTGCGGTGGAAGTTGTAGACCCGGGTGGCCTTGTCGGGCACCACCAGCGCGCGCTGGCGCAACGGGTCTTGCGTGGCCACGCCGGTGGGGCATTGGCCGCTGGCGCAGTGTTGCGCCTGGATGCAGCCGAGCGCGAACATGAAACCCCGCGCCGCATTGCACCAGTCGGCGCCCAGCGCCAACATGCGCGCCACGTCAAACGCGCTGATCACCTTGCCCGCGCAGCCGAGCTTGATGCGCTCGCGCAGGTTCAGCCCCACCAGCGTGTTGTGCACCAGCAGCAGGCCCTCTTGCAGCGGCGCGCCCACGTGGTCGGTGAACTCCAGCGGCGCCGCACCCGTGCCGCCCTCGCCGCCATCCACCACGATGAAGTCGGGCGTGATGCCCGTGGCCACCATGGCCTTGGCGATGGCAAACCACTCCCAGGGGTGGCCGATGCAGAGCTTGAAACCGGTGGGCTTGCCGCCCGAGAGCTCGCGCAGCTGGTCAATGAATTGCAGCATCTCCACCGGGGTGTTGAAGGCGCTGTGCGCAGCCGGCGACACGCAGTCCTCGCCCTCGGGCACGCCGCGCGCTTGGGCGATCTCAGCCGTCACCTTGGGGCCGGGCAGCACGCCGCCGTGGCCGGGTTTGGCGCCTTGGCTGAGCTTCAACTCGATCATCTTCACCTGCGGGTCGCGGGCGTTGTTGGTGAAGCGCTCGGCGTTGAAGCTGCCGTCGTCGTTGCGGCAGCCAAAGTAGCCCGAGCCGATCTCCCAGATCAAATCGCCGCCGTTCACCCGGTGGTGCGCGCTGATCGAGCCCTCGCCAGTGTCATGCGCAAAACCGCCGCGCTTGGCGCCTGCGTTGAGCGCCAAGATGGCGTTGGCGCTGAGTGCGCCAAAGCTCATGGCCGAGATGTTGAACACGCTGGCCGAATACGGCTGGGTGCGGCCTGCGCCAATGGTGACGCGGAAGTCGTGGCTGGTGATGTGTGCCGGCTGCAGCGAGTGGTTGATCCACTCATAACCCGCCGCCCCCACATCGAGCTGGGTGCCAAACGGGCGCTTGTCGGGCTCGCCCTTGGCGCGCTGGTAAACGATGGAGCGCTGTTGGCGCGAAAACGGTGCGGCCTCGTTGTCGCTTTCGATGAAGTACTGGCGCATCTCGGGCCGGATGTACTCCAGCAAAAACCGCAGGTGGCCGATCACCGGGTAGTTGCGCAACACGGCGTGGCGCGGCTGGCGCACATCGCGCAGCCCCAAGCCCGTGAGCGCCACGCCGGCCAGCGCCAACGCGCCGTTGCCCTCGTGCAGCACCCAACTGGCCCCGCCCAGCAGCGCCACCACGCCGCAGCCGGCCCAGGCCGCGTAGCGCAGCGGCACATGTTCATTCACGCGAGACAACCAGGGCAGCATGGCAAATTCCTTGAATCGCACCCGAGGGCGCGTGGGCGCAGCGTGCGCCCCATGGCGCCGCAGCGGTGCGCAGAATAGCGCGCTCTTATCCACCCTCTTTGCGGCCCACACGGCGCCACCGCCGCCCGCACGCACCCCAGGGGCGCGCCGCTATACTGCCCGCCAGCGCTGATTTGTTCCGGCTTGCGGGCGCTTTAAAAATGCAGCTAAAGACAGGACGACCCCTCACCCGGCGTCCCGCTTTGGCGGTGCCGGGTTTGTTGTTTGTTGCGGGGGTGATCCGTGATGGGATCGGTAGGCCAAGTCGACGCACAGTCCATGCACTTCAGCGAGCCGCTGCCCTTGCGCAGTGGCGCGCAACTGCGCGACTACACGCTCGTGTATGAAACCTACGGCGCGCTCAACGCCGCCAAGAGCAACGCCGTGCTGGTGTGCCACGCGCTCAACGCCAGCCACCATGTGGCCGGCACGGTGGCCGGCCAGCCCAAGAGCGAAGGCTGGTGGGACAACCTGGTGGGCCCGGGCAAACCGCTCGACACCGACCACTTCTTCGTCATCGGCATCAACAACCCCGGTTCGTGTTTTGGCTCCACCGGGCCCAAAGACACCCACCCCGACACCGGCCGCCCCTACGGCGCCGACTTCCCCGTGGTCACAGTGGAAGACTGGGTTGATGCGCAAGCCCGTTTGCTCGATGCCTTGGGCATCACGCAACTCGCTGCTGTGCTGGGCGGCAGCCTGGGCGGCATGCAGGCGCTGGGCTGGTCGCTGCGCTACCCCACGCGCATGAAGCACTGCGTGGCCGTGGCCACCGCGCCCAACCTGTCCACGCAAAACATCGCCTTCAACGAGGTGGCGCGCCGCGCCATCATCACCGACCCCGAGTTCCACGGCGGCCACTTTTATGCCCACGGCGTGGTGCCGCAGCGCGGCCTGCGCGTGGCCCGCATGATTGGCCACATCACCTATTTGTCCGACGACTCGATGGAGGCCAAATTTGGCCGCGGCATGCGCCATGCCGAGCTGAAGTACAGCACCCAGGACATCGAGTTCGAGGTGGAAAGCTACCTGCGCCACCAGGGCGACAAGTTCAGCGGCTACTTCGACGCCAACACCTATTTGCTCATCACCCGCGCGCTCGATTACTTCGACCCGGCGCGTGAGTTTGGTGGCGACCTGAGCGCGGCCTTTGCCCAGGCGCAAGCGCAGTTCACGCTGGTGAGCTTCACCACCGACTGGCGTTTTTCGCCCGCGCGCAGCCGCGAGATCGTCAAGGCCTTGGTCGACAACCGCCACCGCGTCAGTTACGCCGAGATCGACGCGCCGCACGGCCACGATGCGTTTTTGCTCGACGACCCGCGCTACCACGGCTTCCTGCGCGCCACCTTCGAGGGCATCGCCAAGGAGGTGTCGGCATGAGCAGCGACCTGTCCGTGATGAAGCTGATCGCCGATCTCGTGCCACCCGGCTCGCGCGTGCTCGACCTGGGCTGCGGCAGCGGCGCGCTGCTGGCCCACCTGCAGGCCGAGCGCGGCTGCAGCGGCTACGGCATCGAGATCGACGACGCCAACGTGCTGGCCTGCCAGCAGCGCGGCGTCAACGTCATCCAGCTCAACCTCGAAGAAGGCCTGGCCATCTTTGGCGACCAGAGCTTTGACGTGGTGCTGCAGCTGGAGACCATGCAACACCTGCGCAACACCGAGCGCATGCTGCAAGAGACCGCGCGCGTGGGCCGCATCGGCATTGTCAGCTTCCCCAATTTTGCGCACTGGCCCAACCGCCTGAGCGTGCTGCGCGGGCGCATGCCGGTCACCAAGGTGCTGCCCTACGAGTGGTACAACACGCCGAACATTCGCGTCGGCACGCACGCCGACTTCGAGGTGCTGGCCCAGCGCCAAGGCCTGCGGGTGCTCGATTCGTTTGGCATCCAAAACGGCGAAGCCATCCGCACCCTGCCCAACCTGCTCGCCAGCGTGGCGGTCTTCAAGTTCGATCGAGGCTGAACAATGTCGACACCCGGCCGCAGCAGTAGCTGCGGCCACCCTCCGAGAGGGTGCTGGGCCGCTTCGGAGCGGCCGCGCGCTGGCCCAGCTGCAGCTGCAGCTGCCGCCGCATGGTGTGAGCGCAGGCGCGCAGCCCGCTCTAAACTGGGCTGAATCACCGCCCACGGAGCCCCGCCATGAACGCCCCCGACCGCCTGCCTGCCCTCGACACCGCCCGTCTGGTCACAGAGGTCGACAGCGCGTGGCAGACCGAGCTGCTGCCGCGCCTGAGCGAGTACATCGCCATCCCCGCCAAGAGCCCGATGTTCGATGCCGATTGGCAAGCCAGCGGTCACATCGACCGCGTGGTGCGCGACGCCGCTGAATGGGTGGAGCGCCAAGGCGTGGCGGGCCTGAAGCTGGAAGTGCTGCGCCTGCCCGGCCGCACGCCAGTGATCTTTTTTGAAGCGCCCGCCACCCGCGCCGGTGGCAACGCGCCAGACGCCCCCACCATCTGCCTCTACGGCCACCTCGACAAACAGCCCGAGTTCAATGGCTGGCGCGCGGGCTTGGGCCCGTGGACGCCCGTGTTCGATGGCACCCGGCTCTACGGCCGCGGCGGCGCCGACGACGGTTACGCCATCTACGCCGCCATCACCGCCATCCAGTCGCTCGACCGCCAGGGCGTGCCGCGCCCGCGCTGCGTCGGCCTGATCGAAACCTGCGAAGAAAGCGGCTCCTACGACCTGCCGGCCTACCTCGACGCGCTGCGCCCGCGGCTGGGTGACGTGGCGCTGGTGGTGTGCCTCGACAGCGGCGCCGGCAACTACGACCAGCTCTGGCTCACCACCAGCCTGCGCGGCATGGTGAGCGGCGTGTTGAAGGTGGAGGTGCTGACCGAGGGCGTGCACTCCGGCGACGCCAGCGGCCTGGTGCCATCGAGCTTCCGTGTGATGCGCCAGGTGCTCGACCGCCTGGAAGACAGCCGCACCGGGCACCTGCTGCCCGGCAGCTTCCACTGCGAGGTGCCCGCCGAGCGCGTGGCCCAAGCGCGGGCGGCGGCCGCCATCTTGGGCGATGAACTCTTCAAGAGCTACCCCTGGGCCTGCGGCGCCGACGGCGGCCCCGTGCTGCCCATGACCGGCGACCCGGTCGAGGCCCTGCTCAACCGCACCTGGCGTCCCACGCTCAGCGTCACCGGGGTGGATGGTTTTGCCCCACTGGGCAGCGCCGGCAACGTGCTGCGCCCCTACACCGCCTTCAAGCTCAGCCTGCGCCTGCCGCCGCTGGTGGACGGCGCCAGCGCCGCCGCGCAGCTCAAAACCGTGCTCGAAGACAACGCCCCCTACAACGCCAAAGTCACCTTCGAGCCCGACGGCCGCGCCGGCACCGGCGGCGCCACCGGCTGGAACGCGCCCAGCCTGTCGCCCTGGCTGGCCGAGGCGCTCGACGCCGCCAGCCACACCCACTTCGGCGCCCCTTGCGGCCACATCGGCCAAGGCGGCACCATCCCGCTGATGAGCCTGCTGCAACAAGGCTTCCCCAAGGCCCAAATGATGGTCTGCGGCGTGCTCGGCCCCAAGAGCAACGCCCACGGGCCGAACGAATTTCTGCACGTGCCGTATGCCAGCAAGCTCACCGCAGCGGTGGCGCAGGTGATGGCGGCGTGTCCGTGAACCAGGGTTCGCGCGACGCTGCCGATGGCGCGTCGGATCCCCGGCTGGTGCGTCTGGCGCACCTGGTGATCGACCCGCTGCAACTGGCCGCCTACCGGGCCGCCCTGAGCGAGGGCATCGAGGCGGCGCTGCGTCTGGAGCCGGGGGTGCTGACGCTGTTTGCGGTGTCGGCTCAAGCCGATCCGACGCGGTTCACGCTGCTGGAGATTTATGCCGATCAGGCCGCCTACGAGGCGCATCTGAGGTCGCCGCACTTTCTGCACTACAAGGCGCTGACACAGGACATGGTGCGTTCGCTGGAATTGGTGGACACGGTGCCGCTCTTGCCGGGCACGCCGAGGCTGCCGCAGCGGGGGTGATGGCGCCGCGAGAATATGGGCTTGCCGTGTTTTTGCACCATGAATCAAAAAGCCCTCACCAAGACCCTCGCCGCCATCATCCTGGCGCTGTGCTCTGCCGCGTATTCCTACTTCAAGGACGGCGCGTCTGCGCCGCCGCGGTCAGAACGCCAGTCGTCGCCGTCGTCTCAGCAACAGCAACCCGCCGAGCCGCGCCAGCAAGCTGAGCGCCAAGCGCGTGCGCCCAAAGCGCCGAGCGTGGCGGGCGAGTTCGACTACTACGTGCTGTCGCTCTCCTGGTCGCCCTCGTTTTGCGCCACGCAAAAGCCCGGCGCGCAGCCGGAGCAGTGTGGGGCGGGGCGGCGCTTCGGCTTTGTGGTGCACGGGCTGTGGCCGCAGTTTGACAAGGGCTGGCCGCAGGACTGCGACACGGCACATGGGGACAGGGTGCCTGAGGCGCTGGTGAGCCAGATGCTGGACATCATGCCCAGCCGCAAGCTGGTGGGCCACGAGTGGGCCAAGCACGGCAGCTGCAGCGGGCTGGACCCGGCGGGCTACTTTGCCGCAGCGCGGCAGGCGCGGGCGGCGGTGCACATTCCTGCGCAGTTCCAAGCGCCGAACGACTACCTCACCACCACGCCCGGCGCGCTGAAACAAGCGCTGCTGGCCGCCAACCCGCAGCTGCGCGACGACATGCTGTCCGTGACGTGCAAAGACCGCACCTTGCAGGAAGTGCGCGTGTGCCTGAACAAAGACCTGAGCGCGCGCGCCTGTGGTGCCAACGAACGGCGCGAGTGCCGCAGCGAGCAGCTGGTGTTGCCGCCGGTTCGGAGCGGCAGCTTGTGAGGCCCACCGGCAGCGACGCGCCCAAGCCGACCGAGGACAAGGTGGCGGCCGTGCCCGCTGCCCGCGCAGAGATGCGCGGCCCCTTGATCGCCTCCGTCGCGGCTTTGTCATTGCTCGGCCTGCTGGGCGCCTGCCTGGTGTTGGCGCACGGCGGCTTCGAGACCTCGGGCAAGCGCGGCGGTTGGCATGTGTTTGTGCCGCCGCCGCAGTCGTACATCATGGTCGCTCTGATGTTGGCGCAGTCGGGCTTGGCGCTGGCGTGGCTGGTGCAGCAGGCCCGCTGGCGCCGCGGGGCGCAAGTGGCTGTGGCCGCAGGCTGGCTGGCCGCTGTGTGGGGGCTGACGGCGCTGCTGCGGTGGTGGCTGGCCTGAGGGGCTGGGCGGCGGTGGCTCAGACCCGCAATACGCGCTGCCTCGGCGCCCGTGTCGTGACGACGCGGCGGCCGCGCAGCCTGTGAGGCCGCCGGCTCAGCCCAGCGCGATCAGCGCCAAGCCCAGCGCGGCCGGCACAGTCTGGATGAAGAAGATTTTGCGGCTGACCGTCTTGGCGCCATACAGCCCAGCCACCGCCACGCAGAGCAGGAAGAACACCTTCACCGCGTTGCCGCCCGGCGTGCCCAGGCTCAGGCCCCAGAGCAGGCCGGCGGCCAGGAAGCCGTTGTACAGGCCCTGGTTGGCGGCCAGCACCTGGGTGACTTCGGCCTTGTCGGCGCTCATGCCAAAGGCCTTGCGGCCTCGGGGCGTGGTCCACAAAAACATCTCCAGCACGAGGATGTAGACGTGCAGCAGGGCCACGAAGGCGACGACGATGTTGGCGAGCAGGGCCATGGGGCAGTCTTTCGTCTTTGAAGCTCGGCGAAGCCCGCTGCTGGGGCGGGCGGATGGGGGCGTGCCTTGGTGGTGGGGTGAGCGCGGAGGGGCGGTCGCTTGGCCGTTCAGCCGCCGAGCATCGCCCGCCCCAGGGCTTCTGCCACCTCGATGCCGTCCACGCCGGCCGACATGATGCCGCCCGCGTAACCCGCGCCCTCACCGGCCGGGTAGAGCCCGCGCACATTGAGGCTTTGGAAGTCGCGGCCGCGGGTGATGCGCAGTGGGCTGGAGGTGCGGGTCTCCACACCAGTCAGCACCGCGTCGTGCATCGAAAAACCCTGGATCTGCCGGTTGAAGGCAGGCAGCGCCTCGCGCATCGCCTCGATCGCGTAGGCGGGCAGGGCCTCGTTGCCGCGCTCGCCCAGGTGCGTCATCGTCACGCCGGGTTTGTAGGACGGTTCGACGTTGCCTAGCTGGGTGGACGCCTTGCCGCGGATGAAGTCGCCCACCAGCTGGCCCGGCGCGTTGTAGTTGCTGCCACCGAGCACGTAGGCGTGTGATTCGAGCCGGCGCTGAAAGGCCATGCCGTCGAGCGGGTTCACCGGGCCCTCTGAGAGACCGTCTTGCCGGTAGTCCTGCGGGTTGATGCCTACGACGATGCCGGCGTTGGCGTTGCGCTCGTTGCGCGAGTACTGGCTCATGCCGTTGGTCACCACACGTTCGGGCTCGGAGGTGGCGGCCACCACCGTGCCACCCGGGCACATGCAGAAGCTGTAGACCGAGCGGCCGTTTTGGGCGTGGTGCACCAGCTTGTAGTCGGCCGCGCCCAGGATGGGGTGGCCGGCGTTGGGGCCGAAGCGCGCTTTGTCGATGATGCTTTGCGGGTGCTCGATGCGAAAGCCGACCGAAAACGGCTTGGCCTCCATGTACACACCGCGCTCGTGCAGCGCGGCAAAGGTGTCGCGCGCACTGTGGCCCAGGGCCAGCACCACGTGGTCGCTGCGCAGTGCTTCGCCGCTGTCCAGCGTCACGCCGCGCACCTGCTTGTGGCCATCGGCATCGGTGCTGAAGTGGAAGTCGGCCACGCGCTGCTGGAAGCGGATCTCGCCGCCCAGGGCTTCGATGTCGGCGCGCATTTTCTCGACCATGCTCACCAGCCGGAAGGTGCCGATGTGCGGCTTGGCGATGAACAGGATTTCTTCGGGCGCGCCGGCCTTGACGAACTCGGTCAGCACCTTGCGCGTGAGGTGGCGCGGGTCGCTGATCTGGCTCCAGAGCTTGCCGTCGCTGAAGGTGCCGGCGCCGCCTTCACCAAACTGCACGTTCGATTCGGGGTTGAGCTCACGGCGGCGCCACAGGCCCCAGGTGTCTTGCGTGCGCTCACGCACGGCCTTGCCGCGCTCCAGCACGATCGGGCGCAGGCCCATTTGCGCCAAGATCAACGCCGCAAAAATGCCGCAGGGGCCGAAGCCGACGACGACCGGGCGGATGGGCAGATCAGCGGGGGCTTGCCCTACCGGAACGTAAGCCATGTCCGGGCTGGGGCGCAGGTGTGGGTTGTCGGGGTGCTGGCGCAGCAGTTCGGCCTCGTGGGCGGCATCCACCAGGGCCACGTCGACGATGTAGACCGTCAGCAGCTCTGCCTTGCGGGCATCGAAGCTGCGTTTGAAGATGTGGAAGTGCGCAATCTGCGCGGGCGCCAGGCCCAGGGTGTGGGCGACCAGGGCGGCCAGGGCCTCTTCGGCGTGGGCCAGGGGGAGTTTGAGTTCGGAGATGCGGATCATGGGGGGCAGCCTAACGGCTTGTAGTTATCAAGCAGGGAAGGGGATTTTAGGATGCCGGCGACGCGTCGTTCTACGCGAGGGGGCAGGCGGCCATCCATCCTCCAAATGGGGGAAGGATGGGGCAGGGACTGTC
>JBEAOO010000181.1:0-12309 GCA_041164825.1 Pseudomonadota bacterium
CCTGTGGGTGGTCCGACGGGTGGGCCGACGGGGGTGTGACCACCCGCGCCGGTGCAGCAGCACCCAGCGCGCGGTGCAGCGCCACGCCAATAGCTGCGCCCACGAACTCGGCCACCACAAACCCCGGCGCGCTGGCCGGCGCGATGCCGGCAAAGGTGTCGCTGAACAAGCGGCCCAAGGCGGCGGCCGGGTTGGCAAACGAGGTCGATGCGGTGAACCAATACGCCGCGCCAATGTAGGCCGCCACCATGGCCGCCACGCGGGATGCGGGCGCGCGCAAAATCACCAGCAGCAGGCCCGCAGTGGCCACGGCCTCGGCGATCCACTGGCCGTTGCCTGTGCGCACCTTGCTCGACCACTGCAGCACCGGCAGCTCAAACATCACGTGCGCCAGCCACGCGCCCAGCATGGCGCCCAGCAGTTGCGCGGCAATGTAGGGCAGCAGGTGGGCGCGGGGCAGGGCGCCGCGAAACGCCATCACCGCCGACACCGCCGGGTTGAAGTGCGCACCGCTGACGGGCCCGAAGACCTCGATCAGCACATACAGCCCGCCCACGGTGGCCAGCGTGTTGGCCAGCAGCGCCAGCCCATCGTTGCCGCCGCACAGGCGCTGGGCCATGATCCCCGAGCCGATCACCACCGCCAGCAGCAGCGCGGTGCCCAGGGTTTCGGCCAGCAGCTGCTGGGGCAAGCGTGTTGCGCCCGCCATCAGCTGCGGCCAATCTCTTGCAGGGCGGCTTGCAGTGCGGCGCGGTCCATCGTGGCCAGCGGCAAGGCCAGCAGCTGCAGCATGCGGTAGCCAATGGCCTGGCGCGTCAGCTCAAACGCGCGGCGCTTGCCCTCGTCGCCGCCTTCGGCGTTGGACGGATCGGGGTAGCCCCAGTGCACCTTCACGGGTTGGCCACCCGTGCCACCGAAGAACACCGGGCAGGTTTCGGCCGCGGCGCTGTCGCACACGGTGATGACGATGGACAGCGGCGGCGCGCCATCGGCGCTGAACTCGTCCCAGCTTTTGCTGCGGTAGGCCGCGGTGTCGATGCCCGCGTTCTGCAGCGCCTCCAGCGCAAACGGGTTCAGCCGCCCGCTGGGCGCGCTGCCCGCGCTGTGCGCCTTCACATCGAGGCCGCGCTGCGCCGCCAGGTGGTTCAGCATGCCTTCGCTCAGCACGCTGCGGGCGGAGTTGTGGGTGCAAAGAATGAGGACGTGGGTGGTCATGGGGTGTGTGTTGGCAAGGGGGTGATGAAGGGTGCGGGCGCTGTGCTCAGCAGCAGGCGCCGGGCAGGCCGCCCGCGGGTGCGGCCTCGCAGCCCTCGCCCTGGCAGCAGTGGGCGCTGAGGTAGGCCATCAGCGCGCTCATCTGTGGCAGGTCGGGCCGGTAAATCAGGTTGCGGCCATCGCGCACGGCGTCCACCAGGCCGGCGTGCGTGAGCTCTTTGAGGTGAAACGACAGCGTGGACGCGGGCACATCGAGCAGCGCGGCCAAGGCGCCTGGCGTCATGCCCTCGGGCGCGGCGCCCACCAGCGCGCGGAACACCCGCAGGCGCATGCCTTGGGCGAGGGCGGCGAGTGCGAGTACGGCTTGTTTTTCTTCCATGGTTCGAGTTTCGTGGAAGTATCGAATCGAGTCAAGCCGCGTCACGGTCACCGTCATCGCTGCCGCGGTGACTTATCCGGCTGCCGCTCGCCCGCTTTTCACGGTGTTGAACCAAGCCAAGTCGGCCGCCACGTGGGTCCGCACCGTGGCCTCTTCTTCGGCATCCAGAAAGGTGGTGGATGCGATCTTGGCCGCGACCTTGGGCAGCGAGATGAACCCCGACAACACGCCCGCCCGGATCCAGCGCACATCGTTGGGCTGGCTGCGCGCGTACTTCGAGATCGCCGCGTCGTCGGGGTCCAAAAACCAGAGCGTGAGACCGTTCTCCGTGAGCGGCGTCATCCGATGGCGCCAGCCCTCCGGCAGGGTCGGCAAACTGGGCGAGACTGGGTCCAGAAAATAGCCGTTCGCCTAGGGCCTGTTAGCGCTATGGAAGGGCACGCGTGGCTCGGAAAACAGCCGCCGGCAAGGCGCAAAGCGCAGGCATAGCTGCGCCTACGGCGAGCATTTGCAACGCAGCCGGCGGCCGCTTTCCGAGATCACCCGAAGGGCCGGATCCCCGCAGGGCGCAGGGCGGCGTTGCTCGGTCCTTGTGTGCCGAGGGCACACGGCGTCCCTCACGCCTTGCCCTGCGCTCTGCGGGGATCCGGCGCGTGCCCTTCCATACCGCTAACAGGCCCCAATGGAACAAGGAGCCCTCACCCAGCGCCTCATCCAGGTCGAAGATGCGCGCCGGGTCGGCCTGCGTGTAGCTGTCGATGTCGTTCGACATCGACATGTCCGGCGGCAAACCGTCTTCGTCCTGGATGCCGAGGATCGAGAGACTGCCGATCACCACGAAGTCGCGGAGCCCCGACAGCGCTCGCGCTGGTTCAAAGCAGCTTGAACAGGTGCGCGCGCTTCATGCCCGGGCCACCATCCAGGGCGAGTTCTGCCTCAGCGCCCGGCCTTCTGCCAAGTCGTCGGAACCCATGGCGCGCGCCAGCTCTCGCACCGGCAGGCGCAGCAAGGCGTCCCAGCGGTCCGCGTAGTCGGTGCTGCACAGGCGATCCGCGCGCCAACGCGCGACTTCGGCGCGCGCACCGTTCACGAGCGCGGCTTGTTCGGCCTCGGTCAACAGCAGCAAATCAATGGCCAGCTTTTGGTGCGTGATCTGGCGGTTCTTGTCCACCAGCAGTTGTGCAGCGCGAGCCGCACGGCGCTCGGACAACGCTTGCGCTTCAGCCGGCTGCGCTTGGAAGGCCTCGGGCGAACACACGATGGCCTTGACCTTCTTGTGGCGCTCTATGGCCACCGGCCCTTGGGCCAAGGCATCCAAGAGTTCACCAAAGTTTTGCTTGGCGCGGCTGGCGGTGATGTGTTGCATGGTGAGATTTTACTGATTTTGTCCATTTTGGACAAAATCAACTCGCACCAGCTCGACGTGGCTCCTCACCGCCTGAGCCGTATCCGTTCCCGCTCCTGGTCATTTCATTTTCAAAGGCGGACCGCACGTTGCAGACAACAGACTGCGCTGCTTGGATGCGCGCATTGACGGGCAGCGGCACGACGGCCGCTCAAGCCTTCTTGTGGCGAGGCAAGGTGTGTGCGGGGGACGATGCGGGCGCGGATGCCGTCGCGTGCGACAGGGCTTGGTCCAACGCTGATTCGTCCAGCACGCGGCCAGCGGCCACGTCTTCGGCCAATTCGGCCAATTCGGCCAACCGTGTCCGGGTTTCGCTGATGGGCACCACATCGCTGGCACGCAAACCCATGGGGTGCTCCTTGTTCAAAAGGGTCAGAACCCAGCGCACCGCATTCAAGGGAAACGGCGCAGAGACGCTGCAGCCGGCCGGGCGACGCGAAGTTGCCCACTCTGCGATCACGTCAAAAAGTTCACCCCCTGAATGAGGGGTGTTGGGGGTGGCGTAGTCCGCACGGTTCATGGGGTTCGCCCACTGCGTACAAACCCGTCATGCGCACTCGAAACAATGCGCACAGGTCGCGGAGGTCTAGTCATCCAGCAGGGGTGGCCGGTCTCGTGAGCCGCGTCGAGGTCTTTGTCTGTTTCCTCAGTTCAGACCTGCGATCGCAACCCTCGTGACACCCAACCTACTTACCCCATCTCTCAGGAGAGACCTCCATGAAAAATTCGATCAAGCTGATCGCCGCCGCCGCTCTGGTGGCCACCTCTGGTTTCGCTTCCGCTGCCATCAACAACGGCAGCACCGGTGACGGCGAGCTGTTCTTCATGGCTTATGACTCGACGTCAAGCCTGACCTATGTTTTTGACACTGGCGTGCTGACTTCGGCCTTCCAGCCGTTGACGGCCGCAACTCAGTCTTTCGCTCTGACGGGCTTTGCTTCGTTCATGGCTACCGCTTCCATGAACACCACCGCTTGGGGCGTTTTTGGTGTTTCGCAAGCTGCTACTGGTGGCCCCTCGAAGCCATCGCTGTATGCCACGACGTCGGCTGTGCCGGCCACTGGCCCGAACCAATCGTCGCTGGCCGCTGCCAACGCGATCCTGGTTGACGGCCCTGGCGCTGGCCCGATTGCCGCTGCGAATCTGGTTACGCCGGCAGCTACTCAAAACGGCTTCGCCATTCTGGCTGGCAACCAGACCGGCGTGGTTGAGGGCGTTATCGGCACGGTGAAATTCCCGGTGACCGGCGCCATGAATGAGTCGCTGAGCTTTGTCAAATTGAGCAACCCGACGATCTCCAAGTCCACCGTGACGACCTTTGCGAACGCATATGGCGTCAGCTCGTGGTCTGTCGACACGGCCAGCAAGACGCTGAACTTCACCGCTGCTACCGCCCCGGTGCCGGAACCCAGCACCTACGCCCTGGCCATCGCTGGCCTGGCTGTGGTTGGTGCCCTGGCCCGCCGCAAGAAGGCTGCCAAGTAATCACTGGCGCCTGAGCGCGCAGCCTGCGCTGCGCGCCTCTGCTCTTCTGTCCACAGCGACCGAGATGCACCTCGGCTCGGCCGCTGCATGGCTCGCTCTTTTGTCTCAGCGCTCGATTTTCCCGCTATTCCCCACAAGGACACCATCATGAAGCTGCACCACATCGCTTTCGCCGCCGGCGTGTTCGCCGTCGCCTCGGCTGCCTCGGCCGCCACCATCCCCGTCAACGCTGCCGGCGCTTCGGCCAGCCGCGCCGTCGTCACCAACGCTGTGGTGGAGTCGCTCTGCGGCACCGCTGCCAGCACCACCGTGTATCGCAACGGCACCAACGTGACCCGCATCGTTTGCCCCAGCACGGTACACGCCGCCGGTGACGTGCTGGACTTCACCTACGACAACACCACGGGTTCTTATCTGGGCGTTGGTCCGGTCTCCGGCGTGGCTGGCGCGCTGACTGCTCGCATTGACCTGGCTTCCTGCTCGGGCACCGGCACTGAAGTGATCGCTGGCAAGACCGTGGCTGTGCGTACTTGCACTGCCAACGAAGCCACCAAGGTTCGTCCGGCCATCGGCAATGCCGACGTGGAGCCGTCGCTGTTCGTTGGCAAGAACGTGCCGGCTGGCTTGGCCGCTCCGATCTCCAGCGGCTTTGACACCGTCACCGGCCAATACGGTGTGATCTTCGGTTCGATCGTGTCTGAAAAGCTGTATCGCGCTCTGCAAGCCGACCAAGGCCTGAACACCGCCGCCGCCCTGAACGACGAAACCAACGCCCCTTCGCTGTCGCGTTCGCAAATCGTCTCGCTCACCACCGCCAACGGTGGCGTGCTCAACGTTGACTGGACGCCGCTGTTCAAGAACGCTGCTCCTGCTCAGGCTGCTACCGACCCCGTGAAGGTGGTCCGTCGCGTTGCTGGCTCTGGTTCGCAGTCGTCGTTCAACGCAGTGATGCTGAACTACGTTTGCAGCCCGAGCCTGTCGACGATTCCCGCTGTTGCCGGCGACTCGTCGGGAAACTACGTTGTGAGCGAGCAAGGCAGCACTGGCAACCTGACGGCCGCTGTCAGCTCCACCAGCGTCTACGCCTTCGGCTCTGTGGTGAGCCGCGAGAACGCAGTTCCGGCTTCGGGCTGGGGTTTCGTGAAGATTGACGGCGTGTACCCGTCGAAGGCCAACGCGCAAGCCGGCCGCTACAACTGGATGGCCGAGCAAGTGCTGACGTTGAAGGCATCGCCGACCGCGAACGAGCGCAAAGTGTTTGACAAGCTGGTTGCTGTGATGGCTGCCCCGACCACGATCGACGGCTTCACGGCCGCCGCCAAGGAAGGTGTTGTTGCACTGCCGTTCGTTGCCGATCCGGCTGATGCCAAGTACGCAACCCACGCCACCCGCTTCCGCACTTTCGGCAACAGCTGCGT
This sequence comes from Pseudomonadota bacterium, assembly GCA_041164825.1. Classification (GTDB taxonomy): domain Bacteria; phylum Pseudomonadota; class Gammaproteobacteria; order Burkholderiales; family Burkholderiaceae_C; genus JBEAOO01. The sequence goes on from JBEAOO010000181.1 coordinate 5,903, forward strand.
TGTGCCTATCGCTGCTGAGTAATCACCGTTTGACATGACGACGGGGCCTCGCGGCCCCCACGTGGTGCCGCAAGGTGCCACGCCGCCCCCCCGCTCAGGCAGGGGGGCGGTCTTGTTTGAGGGCGGCACTTTTTTTCTTCGCCCTGACTTGTTGTTGTGGTGGTGCATGAGCCGAATGGCACTCGACCCGCACACACACCACCACCCATAGGCCCAGCCCCATGCACCGAATTGCTCCTGTTGCCACTGTTGTTGCTCTTGATGCTGACCGCTCTGCCGCTGTGAGCGCGCGCTTGCCTTTGCGCCTGGTCGCGCTCGGCCTTCTGGCGATGCCGGTGTGGGCCGCTGCCCAAGGCGCAGCCGCGAGGAGTCCTGCCGCCGCGATGACCCCCGCGGCCGCATCGGCACCCGCTCCCGCAACCGCTCCCGCCGCGCCCGATGCCATCCCCACCTTCGACATCCTCGAATACGTGATCGAAGGCAACACCGTGCTGCCGGTGGTCGACATCGAGCGCGCCGTGACGCCCTACCTGGGCGAAGGCAAAACGCTGCGCGAGGTCGAAGCGGCCCGCAAGGCGCTGGAGGAGGCCTACCAAAGCCGCGGTTACCAGACCGTGTTTGTCGACATCCCCGAGCAGCGGGTGACGGGCGGTGAGATCCGTTTGAACGTGCTCGAAGGCAAGGTCGACCGGCTGCGTGTGGTGGGCTCGCGCTACTTCTCGCTGGGCGAGATCCGCACGGCGGTGCCCGCGTTGGCCGAGGGCTCGGTGCCCGATTTCAACGAGGTGCAAACCCAGCTGGCCAGCCTCAACCGCGTGGCCGACCGCCAGGTGAGCCCGGTGCTGCGCCCCGGCACGGCGCCCGGCACCGTGGAGGTGGACCTGGCCGTGAAAGACCAGCGCCCCTTGCACGGCGAGATCGAGCTCAACAACCGCAGCTCGGCCTTCACCAGCGAGTCGCGCCTGAGCGCCGGCATCCACTGGGACAACCTCTGGCAACGCCAGCACAGCGCCGGCCTCACGCTGCAGGTCTCGCCCGAAGCGCAAGACGAAGTGCGTCTGCTGGTGGGCAACTATTTGTGGCGCTTCGCCGACCGGCCCGATGTGATCGCGCTGTTTGCCGCCCGCTCTGATTCGCAAGTGGCGCTGGTGGGCAGCTCGCTCATTCAAGGCAAGGCCACCATCTTGGGCGCACGCTGGGTGAAGCCGCTCTCGGCCCCGGCGGGTGCCAATCTGTTTCACAGCCTCACCTTCGGCATCGACCACAAAGACGTGGGCCAAACCAATGTGGCCGTGGCCACCGACACCGCCGAAGTGCTGCCCGCGCTGGCCTATGCGCCCATCTCGCTGGCCTACAGCCTGACGCGTGCGCAGGCCAGCCTGAGCGACACCCTCAACCTCTCGTTCACCACGGCGCCGAGCGGCCTGTTGGGCAACAGCGATGACGAATTCAAAGGCCGCCGCGTATTGGCCCGCGCCGGTTGGCTGGCGCTGCGCGCCGACCTGACGCACGAGCAAACGCTGACCCCGCGCCTGGGCCTGTGGACCAAGGCCGAGCTGCTGTGGAGCCCGAGCCCGCTGATCTCCAACGAGCAGTTCATCTTGGGCGGCGCCGAGAGCGTGCGCGGCTACCGCGAGGGTGAGCTGGCCGGTGACCGCGGCGGCCGCCTGAGCGCCGAGCTGCGCTGGTGGCCGTGGCGCGCTGCGCCCGCTGGCCCCGCCGAAGCGGGCCGCGCTGCCGCCGTGGCGCAGGCCGAGGCCACGGGCCTGGCCGCCGCGCTGCCCGCCTTGCAGCTCTATGGCTTGTTCGACATCGGTGGCCTGCAGGTGGACCAGCCCGCGGGCACGGCCACCACGCGCCGCTGGATTGGTGGCCTGGGTGCCGGCCTGCGCTGGGCTGGTGCGGGCGGTTGGCGCACGCAGATCGAGGCCGCCCGCGCGCTCAACCCGGGCGGCGGTGGCACCGGTGGCCGCCCCATCACCGACACCGGCGATTGGCGCGTGCACCTGCGCCTGGGTCACGACTTTTGAACGCCTCTGGGTGGCCCTGTGTGGCCGCCCGGCGCGCTTGACCTTTCTGCTTTTTCTGCTTTTTCTGTTTTGTGTTGATGGGCCGCCACGCGTTTATGCGCTGCAGCGGCCCACCCGAAGGACGTACTGCCATGACCACCGCCACCACCGCGACCCGCCGTTTTGCCGCCCGTGACCACCGGGGCCGTGTGGCCGCGTTTTCGTCGCAACGCGCGCAGCCGCGCCGCGCGGCGCCGGCCGCATCGGCAGCGATCAGCGGCCTTCACGGCATCAGCGGCAGCAGCGGCGCCATCAGCGCGCTGGTGGTGGTGACGATGTTGGTGCCCCTGGGGGATAGCGGCCTGGCCCGCGCGCAGAGCCTGTCGCCCGTGGCCTGTGCGGTGGCGGCGGTGTGCAACCCAAGCAGTGGTGCCATCACCGCGCTGGCCACGCGCGGCGCGGCCACGGTGACGAGCGCCATCACAGGGGCGGCGACCACCACCACCATCAACCAGACCACCGGCACCGCGCTGCTGAACTGGAAGAGCTTCAACATCGGCAGCGGCAACTCGGTGGTGTTCAAGCAGCCCGATGCCAGCTCGGTGGCCATCAACCGCATCCACGACACGGTGGCCAGCCAGATCGATGGCGCGCTCAGCGCCAATGGCCAGATCTACCTCATCAACCCCAACGGCCTGTTGTTTGGCAGCGGCGCCAACATCGACGTGGCCGGGCTGATCGCCACCACGCTGGACTTCACGCGGCTCGACAAAGGCCTGCTGGGTGACAGCACCAGCAAGGCGGCGTTCGAGAACCTCAGTGGCGCGGCCAACGCGGCCGTCAAGTTCGCCAGTGGCTCGGTGGTGAAGGCGGGCAATGTGTATGTGTTCGCGCCCACGGTCAGCAACGCCGGGTCGATCAGCGTCAGCGATGGCGGTCAGGTGGTGTTGGCAGCCGGCCAGAAGGTGTTTTTGGCGGGCAGCGACAGCGCCACGCTGCGCGGCCTGCTGGTGGAAGTGGGGCAGGGCGGCACGGTGAGCAACACCGGCAGCATCAGCACGCCGCGCGGCAACACCACGCTGGTGGGCATGGCGGTGAACCAGGCCGGGCGAATCACGGCCACCTCGGCCATCAATGAAAACGGCTCGATCCGCCTGGTGGCACGCGAGGTGGTGAGCGGTGCCGCCGTGAACCCCACGGCCTTCACCGAAGCGCCGGCCGGCATGTTCTTGCAAGCCACCGCCACCGGCAGCGTCAACGTGGCCAGCGGCTCGACCACGCAAGTGCTGCTGGATGCCAAAGACACCGGCACGGCAGCCCTGACGGACTCCACGGCGGCGGCAGCGCGCTCCACCATTGCCATCGATGGCAAAACCATCAGCATTGGCGGCAGCGGTGCTGCCGGCAGCACCGTGCTGCAGGCCAAGGGCGGTGACGTGATCGCCCAGGCGCGCAGCGACCTCTCGCAAATCAACAGCAAACACGGCACGCTCGGTGCCAACGGCGGCAGCTCGTCGCTCACCGTCGGCAGTGATGTGCGCATTGACGTGAGCGGCGAGAAGGATGCCGCGGTGGACGGCGAGCGCAACCACGTCTACATCGACCGCCTCACCTCCAACGACCTGCGCGACGCGCCGCTGCAGCGTGACGGTTTTTTGAAGGGTGAGGGCGTGTACCTCAACGTGGCCAAAGACAGCGCCATCATCGACGTGAGCGGCCGCCGCGCCGCCGTGGCCGGCACGCAGGCCGAGCGCAACGCCACGGGCGGCACCATCGCGCTGCGCTCCGAGGGGCGCGTGGATGTGACCAAGGGCGCCGTGCTGGATGTGTCGGGTGGCAGCACGCTGACCAGCGCCGTCATCGGTCGCAGCAGCCAGCTCATCACCGCCGACGGCCGCGTGGTGGACATCGCCAACGCCAAAGCCGACGAGCAGTACGTGGGCTTTGCCGACCGCGTGACCACCACGCTTGACGCGCCGCGCGAAGGCCTGAGCAGCAGCACGGTGCATGACGCGCCGGTCACCACGGGCGTGGACGCCTTCGTAGAGGGCAAGTCTGCCGGCACGGTGGAGATCAACGCCCAGCGCGGCAGCTTTGCCGCCACCATCCAGGCGCAGACCTCGCCCACGGCGGCGCAGCGCGCGAGCCTGCCAGCGGGCGGCGAGCTGCGCATCGGCACCATCACCGGCAGCGCCGACAGCATTGACAAACAAATCGTCTACTCGCGCGCCAATGTGCTGCTCACGGGCGACCTGGCCGAGGCGCCGTACCAGGTGCCCGCCTCGCAGCAAGACCGCTTGCTGGCCGTCGACGTGGACATGCTCAAGGCCGGTGGCGTGAGCCGCATCAACGTGCTGAGCGATGGCGCGGTGACGGTGGCGCCGGGTGCGGCCATCGATGTCGGCCCGGGCGGCAGCATCAGCCTGCAAGGCAACCGCGTGGACGTGGCGGCCAGCCTCACGGCGCGCGGCGGCACCATCGTGGTGGGCGAGCGCCCCAAGTCGAGCGATGACGACAGCCTGGGCAACGGCCGCAAAGCGCGCCGCTTGACCCACGCTGCCGACACCGGCGCCGTCAACTTTGCCAGCGGCACGGTGCTCGATGTGAGCGGGCTTTACACCAACGACATGGCCGCTGCCGCAGGCAGCACGCCCAGCAGCGCCATCGTGCGCAACGGCGGCACCATCAGCATCGATGGCCGCGCGGTGGACGTGGCCGGCGTGGCGCGTTTTGACGTGGATGCGGGCGCCAGCGTGAGCACCGCCGGCACCTTGACGGGTGGCAAGGCCGGCAGCTTGAGCCTCAGGGCCGTCAACACCGAAGGCCTGCTGGGTGGCGACGCTGACCTGGGTGTGTTGAACCTGGGCGAGGCCTTTGCGTCGCGCATCTCGGGCGTGGGGTTCACGTCCGGCGGCAGTCTGATGATTGGTGCGCCGCGCATCACCATCGGCAGCGCAGCGCAAGCCGGCGCGGTGCAGCTCGGCAGCGAGCTGTTTGACCGCGGCTTCGAGGGGTTCACCTTCACCGCCGGTGACGCACTCACCGTGCAGGCCGGCACGCAGATCACGCCGCAAGTGCGCCAGGTCGTGGCGCGCCGGGATGGCGCGCTGCCGCCCGATGGCGCCGATCTGTCGAGCGCCATGACCCCGCAACTGCCGCTGCCCGCAGCGCAGCGCGCCAGCAAGGTCACGCTCACCGCCACGCGCAACAACAGCACGGTGGCGGTGGAGCAGGGCGCGCTGATCGACGCCGGTGTGGGCGGCAGCATCAGCGCCAAGGCCGGCCAATCGGTGGCCGTGGATGGCGCCCTGGTGGCACGCGGCGGCAGTGTGGCCCTGAGCCTGGGCAGCCCGGCGCTCAACGACAGCAACACCACCTCGGTGGCGCGGTTTGAGCAGCAGGCCATTCAGGTGGGCGAGACCGCACGGATCGATGTGTCGGGCGTGTCGCGGGTGGTGGCCGATGCGGCGGGCACGCGCAGCGGCAGCGTGCTCGATGGCGGCAGCGTGACCATGACGGCCACGCTCGGCAGCTTGAGCGTGGCGCAAGGCGCGCAGGTCAATGCCGATGGCGCGAGCGACAGCGTGGACATCCGCAACGGCGCGCAGCTGGTGCGCACGGCGGTGGCCTCGCGCGGCGGCGCGGTGTCGCTCTCGGGCCAGCAAGGCTTGTTCGTCGAGGGCGATGTGCATGCGCGCAGCGGCGGTGCGGGTGTGGAGGGCGGCCGTTTGTCGGTGCGCCTGGAGGGCTTGCTGCCCAGCCAGCGCATCCAGGGCGCCAACGCGGCCATGGACCCGGCGGTGTTCGAGGCCCTGTTCCAGGCCGACCGGGTGCTGACGATCAGCGATCAATCGCAGCAAGTGCCGGCCAGCGGCAATGCCTTCAGCGCCGCCAACTACGCGGGCCGTGGGCATGTGAACACCGCACTCATCAACGACGCCGGCTTCGACACCGTCTGGCTGGCCAGCACCAACACCGTGCAAGCCACCACCTCGCAAAGCCTGGCCACGCGCTCGTCGCTGGTGGTCGATGCGCAGGCCATCAAGGTGGGCGCGGGCGCCACGCTGGCGCTGCAATCCAAGCACATCGAGCTGGGCGCCCAAAACGCCACCTTCGATGCCAACGTGAACGGCGCTGCCTCGGGCGGCACCGGGCAGCTTAGCGCCACGGCGCGCGACATCGACCTCGTCGGCCACCTGGCGCTGCAAGGCGTGGGCCGCACCACGCTCAGCGCCACCGACGCCGTGCAACTGCGCGGCACCGGCACGGCGCTGCAAACCACCGGCTCGCTCAAGAGCGCGGGCGACTTGCTGGTGACGGCCGCTCAGATCAACCCCGCCACGCTGGTGGACTACACCATCGACCTCAGCGCCAAAGCCGACGCGGTGTTGACCGTGA
>JBEAOO010000182.1:0-19895 GCA_041164825.1 Pseudomonadota bacterium
CCGACACCACCGAGACCGCCGTGGCCTGGGCCTGCGCGCTGCAAAACAAGGCCCGCCCGAGCGCCCTGCTGCTGAGCCGCCAAAACCTGCCCTGCGCGCCCAAGGACGAGGTGCACGAGATCAGCCGCGGCGCCTACGTGCTGGCCGAGCCGGCCGAAGTGGGCCTCAAGAAGAAGGCCCAGGCCGTCATCATCGCCACCGGCTCCGAAGTGCAGCTGGCCCTGCACGCCCAGCAGCTGCTGGCCGCCCGCAAGATCGCCGTGCGCGTGGTGTCGATGCCCTCGACCAATGTGTTCGACCGCCAAGACGTGGCCTACAAGGCCAGCGTGCTGCCGGCCGGCCTGCCGCGCGTGGCCATCGAAGCCGGCGTGACCGACGGCTGGTGGAAGTACGGCTGCTCGGCCGTCATCGGCATCGACACCTACGGCGAATCGGCCCCGGCGCCGGTGCTGTTCAAGCACTTCCACCTGACGGCCGAGAACCTGGCCGACACGGTGCAGACCGTGCTGGGCAAGTGATGGCCTGCCGGGTTTTGCCAGCGTGCGCCGCCCCACGGTGGGCGGGCCGCCACTGCGGGCAGAATCCGGCGCTTGTGCTGCGACAGAAAGTTCTCGCGAAGTAACGCCAAGCGCGCCACACTCGGCGCGCTTTGTCGTGCCGCTTGCTCAACGTGATGCTGCGCTTCGCCCCGGTTTTCATCAACGACCTACAGGAGATTTCCCCATGACCATCAAGATCGGTATCAACGGCTTTGGCCGCATCGGCCGCATGGTGTTTCGCGCTGCCATTGCCAACCACCAGGACATCGAAGTCGTTGGCATCAACGACCTGCTGGAACCCGACTACCTGGCCTACATGCTGCAGTACGACAGCGTACACGGCCGCTTCAAGGGCGAGGTCTCGGTCGACGGCAACACCTTGGTGGTCAATGGCAAGAAGATCCGCCTGACCGCCGTCAAGGACCCGTCGGAGCTGAAGTGGGGCGAGGTCGGCGCCGACATCGTCGTCGAATCGACCGGCCTGTTCCTGACCAAGGACGCCGGTGAAAAGCACCTGGCCGCTGGTGCCAAGAAGGTGATCTTCTCGGCACCGAGCAAGGACGACACCCCGATGTTTGTCTACGGCGTCAACCACGAGAGCTACGCTGGCCAAGCCATCATCTCCAACGCCTCGTGCACCACCAACTGCCTGGCCCCCGTGGCCAAGGTGCTGAACGACAAGTGGGGCATCAAGCGCGGCCTGATGACCACCGTGCACGCGGCCACCGCCACGCAAAAGACCGTGGACGGCCCGAGCAACAAAGACTGGCGCGGCGGCCGCGGCATCCTGGAAAACATCATCCCCAGCAGCACGGGCGCGGCCAAGGCCGTGGGTGTGGTGATCCCGGCGCTGAACAAGAAGCTGACCGGCATGGCCTTCCGCGTGCCGACCTCCGACGTGTCGGTGGTTGACCTGACCGTCGAGCTGAACAGCGAAGCCAGCTACGCCGAGATCTGCGCCGAAATGAAGGCGCAATCGCAAGGCGCGCTCAAGGGCGTGCTGGGCTACACCGAAGACAAGGTCGTCGCCACCGACTTCCGCGGCGAAGTCTGCACCTCGGTGTTCGACGCCGAAGCTGGCCTGGCCCTGGACAGCACCTTCGTCAAGGTCGTCGCCTGGTACGACAACGAGTGGGGCTACTCCAACAAGGTGCTCGAAATGGTGCGCGTCATCGCCAAGTGATGCTGCGCGGCTGAGACCGCTGGCAGCGGCTTGCCCGCCCCAGCGGTGGGCCTCAGCCCGCACCCGGCGCCCCAACGGCCCGACCGCTCGCCGGTCGGGCCGTTTGTTTTGGCAGCCCCGCGCGCCCGCCTGAACCTTGCAACACCACGTAAAGCCGGGTATTTGCCACCCTGTCAGGCCGATAGATTCTTTGTCCCCGACCTAAACTTCTGCCCATGCTGCGAATTGTTCGAGTTTCACTGGTAACCGCTGCGGCCTCTGCTGCCGCGCTGACGCTGCTTGCGGCCTGCTCCGAACGCCACTTTGATGCCGCCATGGCCGCCGAGCCCTCGCGCCGCGTGATCGTCATCGTTGCCAAAGACTGGGCCGACCCCAAGGCCCTCTCCGACGCGCTCAGCCAGGCCGCGCAAGTGCCCGTGGGCAACCTGCAGCCCGTGGCCACCAAACAATGGGCCATCACCCTGGGCTGCGGCAAGCCCTCGCTGTGCGACTCGGCCACCGAACGCCTGGGCCTGGCCCACGACCTGGTGCTGAGCGTGGAAGCCGAGCACCTGCAAACCATCCCGCAACGGCCGAGCAGCGCCTCGGCCCGATAGCGCCACACCACGAGCGCCGGCCCCGCGGCTGGCGATCACCCGGACACCCGCTCAAGCCATGGCCCACCGCCGCCACCGTTCGCCCCGCCCCTTGCGCACGCTGTGCGCGCTGCTGGTGGCCTTGACGCTGCCCGTGCTGGCGGGCGCGCCGTCCACCGGCGCCACCGAGCGCCCACCGCAGCAGCGCGGCAGCGCAGCCACGGTGCTTGCCACGGCTGCAACGTCTGCCGATGCGCAGGCGCGCGTGATCGTCAAATACCGCAGCAGCGCGAGCGCCACCGCCTCGGTCAGCGGCCAAAGCCCGCTCAGCACCATCGCCAGTGCGGATGCCCGCGGCGAATCCGTCACCGCCCTGGAGCGCCCGCAACGCGCCGCCCGAATGACCGCCCGCATCGGCCACAGCCTGCGCGACGGCATCGTCGTTGGCCCGCGCACCCAGGTGCTGCACGCCAGCGGCCTCAGCTCGGCCGCCCTGGCCGCCCAACTCGCCGCCGACCCCGACGTGGAATACGCCGAGCCGGATCAGTGGGTGCGCATCGCCTCGGCCCCCAACGACCCGCTCTACGCCGCCAACCAGCCCACCGCCACACCCGCCGTCGGGCAGTGGTACCTGCGCGCGCCAGACAGCGCCATCGTGTCCGCCATCAATGCCGAAGCTGCTTGGGCCCAAGGCACGGGCAGCGGCGTGGTGGTGGCGGTGCTGGACACGGGCGTGCGACTGACGCATCCGGATTTGGCGGACAAGCTGTTGCCAGGGTATGACTTCATTTCTGACTCGACCATCTCGAACGACGGCGACGGCCGCGACAGCGACCCAAGCGATCCGGGCGACTGGGTCAGCGGCACTGCCTGCCCGGATGGCCGAATCGACGAAGACAGTTCCTGGCACGGCACGCAAGTGGCCGGCCTGATTGGGGCCATGACAAACAACAGCCTGGGCATGGCAGGCGCAGCGCGCGACGCCATGATTTTGCCGGTGCGGGTGCTGGGCCGTTGCGGTGGCTACCAGTCCGACATCGTGGCAGGCATGCGTTGGGCGGGCGGGCTGAGCAGCACGCCAGTCAGCAACCCGCATCCGGCCAAGGTGGTCAATCTGAGCCTGGGCTCTTCGGGCAGCTGCAGCGCCACGTACCAAAGCGCAGTCTCAGAACTCGCTGCCGCCGGCGTCGTCACCGTGGTGGCCGCCGGAAACGGCGCAGGCTTGGCCGCCCAGCAGCCGGCCAACTGCATTGGCGCCATTGGGGTGGCCGGCGTGCGGCACACCGGCACCAAGGTGGGTTACTCCAACATCGGGCCGAGCATCGCCATCGCCGCACCTGCGGGCAATTGCGTGAACGTGAGCAGTGGCCCTTGCCTGTATCCGCTGCTGACCACCAGTGACGATGGCACCACCGCCCCAGGCAACGCCATCTACACCGACAGTGGCAACAGCGCCAGCCTGGGCACCAGCTTCGCCACACCGCTGGTGTCGGCCACGGTGGCGATGATGTTGTCCGCCAATCCGGCACTCACGCCCGCGCAGATCAAAACCGCATTGCAAGCATCGGCGCGCCCCTTCCCCGCCACCAGCACCGACACATCGGTGCCGGTCTGTGCGGCCCCCACCAGCACGGCGCAGGTCGAATGCCACTGCACCACCAGCACCTGCGGCGCCGGCCTGCTGGACGCGGCCGCAGCCGTGGCCTATGGCGACCAGATGCCGCCTGCCAGCACCGACAGCGGCGGCGGGGGGGGCGGGGGTGCCGTCGGCTTCGGTTGGCTCGCGGGCTTGGCGCTGGCGGTGCTGGCCTTGAGCGGGCAGCGCCGCGTCGCCCTGCGGCGCTGAGCGCCACGGGACTGGCGCATCACGCGCCCTCGCCCACCAGGCAGGCCGATCTGGCCGACGCCGTCGCTCAGCCGGCCCTCAAACCGCTGCTTTGCAGCTCACAAACCCCTTGCCCAGCGCCGCATTGCGCTGCGCCAGCAGCTGCGCTTGCAGGTCGGGCGGCAGGCGGTCCACGCGCACCTGCACGCTGCTTTGCGGCGGCACGAGGTTGACCACGCGGGCGGTGCGGATGCCGCGTTGCGCCCAGCGCTGCAACGCCGCTTGTGCGCCGGCGGCGTCCTCAAAGGCGCCCAGCGACAGGCCCGGCGCCAAGCCCGGCGGCGCGTTCACGCGCTCAAACTGGATCGACGGGATGCGGCGCAACTCGGTTTCTTTGCGCTCCAAGGCGGCCGCATCGCCATAACGCCCCATGTAGACGATCCACCGGCCGGGCACGGGCTGGCGCGATTCGGTCCAGCGGCCTGCGGGCAACAGGGTGCGCAGGGCCAGCTGAGCCGCCACCCAGCGTTGTTCGTCAAAGGGCCCGGCCTCCAGGCAGGCCAGTGCCGGCTCGGTGGCCTTGTTGGCCAAGGCTGACGCGGCGGATGCGGTGCTCAGCGCGCTCGCGGCCCCCATCGCCCCGGCAGACGCGGCCACGCCCGGCGCGGCGGAGGCCGCGGCAGCACCCGATGGCGGCGCCGATGCCGCGCTGGACGCTGCAGCAGAGGCGCCTGCAACAGCCCCAGCGCCCGCAGACGCCCCTGCAGATGCCGCAACCGGCGCCGCAGGCACCGAGGCGGCCTCAGCCCCCCCCTGCGCCAACAGCGTCAGCCGCTCCGGGTGGAGGGTGGCGGGCACGGCAGTCGCAGGCGCCACGCCCACCCAGCCCTGGTGCCAACCGAACACCCCCAGGTTGGCCAGCGCCAACGCCACGACCAAAGCCCTCAACATGCCACGCCTTCATCGGGCGGGGCGGCCTCAGCGGCGCCGAGGCTGGGGCCAGAGACCGGGACCGGGGCCGCGGACCGCGCCGGGCGCACGCTCACCTCGCCACTGGTGAGGGCGTGGATGCGGCCATCGGCGGCCTCCACCAGCAGGCCGCCATCGGCGCCCACACCGCGCGCCACGCCCTCGGCCAGGCCGGGCTGGGTGCTGGTGATGGCGCGGCCGGCCAGCAGGTCGCGCGCGGCAAAACGGCTGGCAAACGCGGCCCAGCCGTCGCGCTCAAACTGCTGCAGCGCGCGCACCAGCGGCTCGGCCACGGCCGCCAGGGCGCTGGGTGCGGTGGTGTGTGGGTCGAGCTCGTGCAGGCAGGCCACACCGTAGGCGGCCGAGGCCGGGGCCAGCGCTGCGGCTTGCGGCGCCACGTTGAGGCCCACGCCGATGACGGCCATGCGCTCGGCGCCTGCCAGCACGGTCTCGATCAAGATGCCACCGAGCTTGCGGCCACCGCCGGGCGCGGCGTCATCGCGAAGCCACAGGTCGTTGGGCCACTTGAGCAGCAGGCGGGGTGCGCTGCCGACCAGCGGCGGGTCGAGCGCCTCGGCCAGGGCCACGCCCACCGCCAGCGACAGGCCCGACCAATCGGCGGGCGACAGCGTCAGCGCGAGTGAAAAAGTGAGCGAGCTGCCAGGGGCCGAGGCCCACTCTTTGCCATGGCGGCCGCGGCCCGCGGTTTGGTGCTCGGCCACGAGCAGGCAGGGCATGGCGTCGGCACTGCGCCGGCCCAGGCGGCCAAAGGCGCCGCTCTCCACACTGCGACGCAGTTGCACGCCCGAATCGGCGTCACCCTGGAACTGGCTGGCGCGCACGCGGTCGAGCAGCACGGTGTTGGTGGAGGCCAAACGCGGCACCACCTCGATGCTGAATTGCGGCAGCAGCGGCTCAATCTGCAGCCACAGCGCTTCGGCGCCCCAGTGGATGGGGGCGAGCGAGGCGGACGACAAGGGGGCGTCGCTCATCGTGTGCCCCGCTTGGGCGCCAGCATGCTGCCGCGGCAGCGCGGGCTGCCGCACAGGCAGGCGTATTCTTTTTTGACCTTGGGCGTGTGGCGCTCTTCGAGCATCAGCCGGTAGTCGTAAAACAGCTCGTCACCCGGGGCAATCGCGCGCAGCGCCTTGATGAACACGCGGCCCTCGGCCTCGTCGGTTTCGCAGTTGGGGTCGCAGGCGTGGTTGATCCAGCGTGCGGCGTTGCCGTGGACCCCGCCGTCAATCACGTCGCCGCTGTTGATGTGAAAGTAGAAGGTGTGGTTGGGATCGGCCGGGTTGTGCGGGTGGCGGCGCTGCGCCTCGTCCCAGCCGATGACCTCGCCCTTGTATTCCACAATCGTGTCGCCGGGCGCAAACGCCACCTGCGCAAACACCCCCTTGCCGTGCACACCGCTGCGGCGCACCTGGATGCGGCGCTGTTGGGCGGGGCGACTGGGCAACGAAGTCTTGCGAGTGGTTTCTGGCACGGTCGATTTCTTTGGGTACATTGAATTCATGGGTGTGCGCGTGTGTGCGCACGCGTATACGCGCGAGAAGCCCGGATTGTAGGCAGAGCCCCCGGGCATTTGAATGGCAGCCAAGGAACCATGAGCAAGACACTGATCATTGCGGAGAAGCCCAGCGTCGCACAGGACATCGTGCGCGCCCTGACCCCCACGGCTGGCAAGTTCGAGAAGCACGACGACCACTTCGAGAGCGACCAGTACGTGGTCACCAGTGCAGTCGGCCACTTGGTGGAGATCAAGGCGCCCGATGAGTACGACGTGAAGCGCGGCAAGTGGAGCTTCGCCCACCTGCCCGTCATCCCGCCGCACTTTGACCTCGCCCCCATCGACAAGGCCAAGAGCCGCCTCAACGCGGTGGTGAAGCTGGTGAAGCGCAAAGACGTGGGCGACCTGATCAACGCCTGTGACGCGGGCCGCGAGGGCGAGCTGATCTTTCGCCTGATCATTCAATATGCAGGCACCGAGAAAAAGCCCATCGACAAGCCGGTGCGCCGCCTGTGGCTGCAGAGCATGACGCCGCAAGCGATTCGCGATGGCTTTGAGAAGCTGCGCAGCGATGAAGAGCTGCGCGGCCTCTCGGACGCCGCACGCAGCCGCAGCGAGGCCGACTGGCTGGTGGGCATCAACGGCACGCGCGCCATGACGGCCTTCAACAGCCGCGATGGGGGCTTCTTTCTCACCACCGTGGGCCGGGTGCAAACGCCCACGCTGTCGATCGTGGTGGAGCGCGAAGAAAAAATCCGCAAACACGTCTCGCGCGACTACTGGGAAGTGCGCGGCACCTTTGACGCGCAAGCCGGGCAGTACGACGGCAAGTGGTTCAACCCAGCGTGGAAGAAAAACGCCGACGACGCCGAGCTGCGCTCCGACCGCCTGTGGACCGAAGCCGAAGCGCGCGCCATTGAGCAAGCCTGCCTGGGCCAGCCCGCCACGGTGACGGAAGAAGCCAAGCCCAGCTCGCAAAGCGCGCCGGGTTTGTTTGACCTGACCTCGCTGCAGCGCGAGGCCAACTCGAAGTTTGGTTTCTCGGCCAAGACCACGCTCTCGATCGCGCAGGCGCTGTATGAGAAGCACAAGGTGCTGACCTACCCGCGTACCGACAGCAAGGCGCTGCCGGAAGACTATGTGAGCGTGGTGAAAGACACCATGGCGATGATCGCCAGCGAAGACATGCCGGGCCCGCTGCGCGCGCTGGCTGCCCACGCTCGCACGGCCATCAACGGCGGCTACGTGAAGCCCAACAAGCGCATCTTCGACAACACGAAGGTCTCAGATCACTTCGCCATCATCCCGACGCTGCAAGCCCCGCGCAGCCTGACCGAGATCGAGGCCAAGCTCTACGACATGGTGGTCAAGCGCTTCTTGGCGGTGTTTTTCCCGCCGGCCGAGTTCATGGTCACCACGCGCATCAGCACGGTGAAGGCCGCGGCGCAGGCGTACACGTTCCAGACCAATGGCAAGGTGATGGTGAAGCCGGGCTGGCTGGCCATCTACGGCAAAGAAGCGCAAGACGAAGACGCCAACCTGGTGCCGGTGCAACCCGGCGAGGTGGTGCGCACCGAGGCCGTGGACGTGAAGGCGCTGAAAACCAAGCCGCCCGCGCGCTACAGCGAAGCCACGCTGCTGAGCGCCATGGAAGGCGCCGGCAAGATGATCGACGACGACGAGCTGCGCGAAGCCATGGCCGAGAAGGGCCTGGGCACACCAGCCACACGCGCGCAGACGATTGAAGGTTTGATCCTGGAGAAGTACATGCTGCGCGAGGGCCGCGAGCTGGTGCCCACGGCCAAGGCCTTCCAGCTGATGACGCTGCTGCGCGGCCTGCAGGTAGAAGAACTCACCAAGCCCGAACTCACCGGCAACTGGGAACACCAGCTGGCCGAGATGGAAAAGGGCCGCCTGAGCCGCAGCGACTTCATGGCCGAGATTGCGGCCATGACGCAGCGCGTGGTGGCCAAGGCCAAAGAGTACGACCGCGACACCATCCCCGGCGACTACGCAACGCTGCAAACCGCCTGCCCCAACTGCGGCGGCGTGGTGAAGGAGAACTATCGCCGCTTCACCTGCCAGGGCAAGAGCGGCGCCAGCGAGGGCTGCGGTTTCTCGATGGGCAAAATCCCGGCCGGCCGCAGCTTTGAGCTCAACGAGGTGGAAGCCTTTTTGACGAACAAAAAGATCGGCCCGCTGGACGGCTTCCGCTCCAAAGCGGGTTGGCCTTTTGCGGCCGAGCTGAAGCTGGTGTTTGATGCCGAGGTGAACAACTGGAAGCTGGAGTTCGACTTTGGCGAAGACGCGCGCAAGGAAGGCGAGTCGGGCGAGGCGATTGATTTTTCAGACCAACAAAGCCTGGGCGCCTGCCCGAAGTGCGGCGGCCATGTGTTTGAACACGGCAGCAACTACGTGTGCGAGCACAGCGTGGGCGACAAGGTGAACTGCGATTTCAAGACCGGCAAAATCATCTTGCAGCAAGCGGTGACGCGCGAGGAGGTGACCAAACTCCTGCAAACCGGCAAGACCTCGCTGCTCGAAAACTTCGTCTCCAACAAGACCCGCCGCAAGTTCAAAGCCATGCTGGCCTACGACAAGAAGGAAGGCAAAGTGAGCTTCGAGTTTGAACCCCGCGCGGCCAAGGCCCCGGCGGCGGGCAAGACGGCAGCGACCAAGGCGCCGGCCGCCAAAAAGACGGCGGCGCGCAAGACGGCGGGTTGAGTTTCAGCGTGGCGCGATGATGGGCGCCAACGCATCACATCGAGGGCGATCCATGGGGTCGCTCTTTTTCATGGGGCGGCGTGGCGTGCCAGTTCTTGGCATCCGCTCTCGACTCGGGCTCTCGGCTCTCGGCTCTCGGCTCGGGCTCGGGCTCGGGTTCGTTTGACGATCGGCGCGAGGGCGGCGATGTGCGTCGTCACGGCATGCCACGACCGGTTCGGAGGCGCGCTGTGCCGCATTCGCTTAACGCAGGTCAAGGAGGAGCCGGCCGCAGGCTGGCGGAGAACGCGGAGCAAAGCGAATGCCGCACAGCGCGCCTCGCGCCAGGGCCTCCATCTAAATCCGCCGATGCCCCAAAGCCGGCAGTTGCCGCCGCACGTCAGCCAGGCGCTGCAGGTCGATGTCGGCCAGCACCACGCCTTCGCCTTCGGCTTGCACGGCCAGCACCTCACCCCAGGGGTCGATGACCAGACTGTGGCCCCAGGTGCGGCGGCCGTTGGGGTGCAGGCCGCCTTGGGCGGGGGCGATGACGAAGCATTGGTTCTCGACCGCGCGGGCGCGCAGCAGTAGCTCCCAATGGGCAAGGCCCGTGGTGTGGGTGAAGGCGGCGGGCACGGCGATCAGGTCGCAGGGCCGGGCCATCAGCGCGCGGAAGAGTTCGGGGAAGCGCAGGTCGTAGCAGATGCTCAGGCCCACGCGCAGCGGCACGGCGCCGGCCGCTGAAATGGCATCGGCCGATGTGGCAAGCACGGCGGGCAGCAGCGCATCAAAGGCCACCGGCGTGTCACCCGCCTCCAGCACGCGCGCTTCGTCATACCGCTCGCGGCCGTTGTCAAAGCTGAAGAGGTGGATCTTGTCGTAGCGGGCGGCCAGCGTGCCGTCGGGCGCCCACACGGTGCAGGCGTTGCGCACGCGCTGCACGGGCGCGGCGGGGTCGGCACCAGCGAGTTGCAGCGGCAGCGTGCCGCCGATCACCCACAGCTCGTGCTTGCGGGCCGCGCGCGACAGCATGGCCTGCATGGGGCGCTGCGTGTCGGTCGCGGCCACCGTTTGTCCGAGGGCCACACCAGGCTCGGCGATGGCGAGTTTGTCGCGGTCGCTCTGGCCCATCAGGCAGAAGTACTCGGGCAGCGCCACCAGTTGCGCGCCGGCGGCGGCGGCTTGCTGAATCAGCGCTTCAGCGTGGGCCAGGTTCTCGTCGCGGTCGGGGCCGGACACCATTTGCAGCGCGGCGATTTTCATCTGGGGCAAGCTCCTGGGCGATCAAACGGTCTGGGGTCAGCGGGGCTCGGAGGCCGCCGACGACGCGGGCTCGGCGGCCCCCGCGGGCAGCGGCACGGCCTCGCCCGGCGGGCGCTCCACCTTGTCGATTTTGGGGTCGGCCCACGGGCCGGTGACGTGGAATTCGCGCGTGCTGGCTTCGGCCAGCGGACGGCGCAAAAACATCTGCGCCAAGAAGGTGCCCAGGCCCACGGCCGGGTTGATGGCGGCGTAGGCCAGCGACATGCCGCCGGCATTGATGTCGGGCACGATCACCATGCGCAGGTCCTGGGTTTCGCGCTGCAGCTGTGCCGAGCCTTCCATCAGCACCGCCGCCTGCACACCGCGCATGCGCAGGTTGTGGGTATGGGCCACGCCTTGGCGGATGTCGATGTCGCCAGTGATGGCGTCAAACGCGAAGCCCTCCTGGAACACGTCGCGGAAATCAAAGGCCAGCCGGCGTGGCAGCGATTGCAGGCTGAGCACGCCCAGCAAGCGGCCAGCGCCGGCATCGGCCTTCAAAAACTGGCCCGAATCAATGGCCAGCTTGACGTTGCCGCCCAGGCTCGCAAAGTCGAGGTTGAGCGGTGAGCCGGCCCAGCCGAGCTGGCCGCTGAGCGCGCCGCGCCCGCCGCGGATGGTGCGGCCCGCGCCCAAGCGCTCCAGCAGCGCGCCACTGTCGGCCATGTCGAGCTTGAAATCGAGCGTGGAGCGGCGGCGCTGCGGCGCTGCACCCGGCTCGGTGGCCCAGCGGCCGTTGGCGGTGAACTTGGCCTCGGGGCCGGTGAGGTTGAGCTTGTTGAGCCGCCACTCGCGCACCCCGCCCTCGCTGCGGTTGATGGCGTCGATCTCCAGCCGGCCGAGGCGCTTGCCGCGCAGCTCGAAGTCGTCAACCACGATGTCGAGCGCGGGCACGCTGGCGGGCGGCTCACTGAGCAGGGTTTCGACTTCGGCGGCGTCGTTCGGCGGCAGCGACAGGCGCGCCAAGCGCGCTTGCACGCGGGCCGGCGTGGTGCCGCGCGCGGGGCGGTATTCGACGCTGCCACTGCCTTGCTCGGCCTCGACGGTGGCGCGCCACAGGCCCTCGTCGCGGCTGATGCCGGCCACCAGGCGGCGCACGGTGCGCGGGCCCCAGCTCAGCGACTGAGCTTGGAGCGCCAGGCGGGTGGGAAAGTAGCCCTCGGCGTTGGGATCGACCGACGTGGCCGAGGCGGTGGGCGCCAGCCACGGCGCCACGGCCGCCTCCCATTCGTCCACCGACACGGCCGCGAGTTGCGCCACAGCCTGCACGCCCTGCGCCGGGCGCGGCGGGCCGTCAAACAGGCCGATGCCGCCGCGCAGCACCCGCGGGCTGGCGCCCGAGACATCGCGCAGGTACTCGGCCTGCACGGCGCGGCCCCAGTTGAAGACCAGCGTGTCGCGCAGGGCCTGGCCAGCCGCGCGCGATTCGGGCACGACGCTGGTTTGATAGCGCAGGGCCGTCGGCGCGTCGGCCGCTTTGCGCAGCGGCGCGGGCAGGTCGACGGTGAGGCCCACGGCGTCGCTGGTGACCAGCACCTCTTGCACGCCTTGCACCCAGCCCAGGCGTGCGTCATAGCGGGTTTGGCCGCTCAGGCGCTGGGCAATCACCGGCACGGGGCCCAAGTAGCTGGCTTGGCGCAGCGCCTCGGCCGTGGCCGTGCCTTGGCCGGTGAAACGCAGCGCGCCCTCGCGGTCGGTGCCACCGTCAAAACGCAATTCACCGCCCAGCAGCTGGGCGCTGGCCTCGCTGATGCGCAGGCTGCGCTCGGTGAAGTCCACCTGCCCTCGGGCGGCCGCCAGCAGGGGCGTTTGCGGGTTGATGCGCACGTCGTTGCCAGCCAGTTGCACCTGGCCGGTGACGGTGGTGGCTTCGGCGTTCAGCAGCGGAATCACCAGGCCCAGGCGCAGATCGGCGTCGCCACTGGCCTGGGTGTCGGCCAGTGCGTGGTCGATCATGGCGCCCACGGGCGAGGCCTTCACGTAGCGCAGCATGTCGTTGGCCGGGCCACGGGCCTGGCCCTCCACCTTGAGCACCGAGTTCTGCATCAGGTCGGCGATGCCGCCGTTGATGTGCTGCAACTGCACGCCGTAGATCTGCGCCTGGGCATCGCGGAAGGCCAAACTGGCGCGGTCAAACACCAGCTCGCCCGACACCTGGCTCATCGCCGGCCACTCCGGCGTGTGGCCGGGCACGGTGGCGGGCACATAGGCCAACACGCCCTTGTCGATGCGGGCACTGACGTGGAACGCGTCTTTGGGCTGGCGACTTTGGTGGAAGGGGACATCCCACAAATCACCCTGCACGCGGAAGTCGGCACGGGTGACGGTGCCGCCCTGCACGGCGCGCGCCACGTAGTCGCGCGCATCATCGCCCACGCCCAGCGGCAGGTAGCGCGCCACGCGCATGGCCTGGCCGTTGCGCACCTGGCCGCTCAGCGCCAAGCGCCCCGGCAGCCGGCCGCCGGTGCCAATGCCCTGGCCCGCGCCAGTGGCCCACTGGGCGTTGAAGTCGCCCTGCATGTCGGCATTGGCAAAGCGCGCGTCTTGCACTTGCACGCTGATCTGCGGCGCGGCCCCCGGCCGCTTGGCGTCGGTCACCGGGTCGATGCGCCAGCCGACCTGCGCTTGCAGGCGCTGCAGCGGCACCTTGGATTCCTGGAACACGCCGGGCAAATCGACCTGGCCCTCGGTGATGTTGAGCTGGGCGCTGCCACCGCGCTCGGTGGCTTGCAGGTCGAGCGATGCGCCGCGCAGGCCGGGGCGGCCCAAGGCTTTGGCGGCGGCGGCGGGGCGAGCAGCCAGGGCCAGGTCTTGCAGTTGGCCGCGCAGTTGGTAGTGGGCGGGCGCGTCGATCGGGCCGTCCCAGCGCCAGGCAATGTTCTGCGCCGTGCCCTCGGGCTGCAGCTCGGCCAGCAGCGCATTGAGCGAGGCGCCCAGCGGCACGCGCGAGGCCAGCGCGGCGAGCGTGGCGAGGTCGAGCCGCTGGGCGGTGAACTCGCCGCTCGTGGCCAGCTCGCCCGGGCGCTGGCGCCAGGCCAGGCGCAGGTCGCCGGCCGGCCAGCGCACGCCGTCACCGGTCACAAACGCCAGCTGCTGCAGCTGCACGCTGGCGCGGTCGTCTCGTCGCTCGCCCACCAGGCGGCCTTGCACCGCTTGCACCACCAGCGGCGCCAAGGTTGGCCGAAACCGCAGGGCCACCTCGCGCAGCGCCACATCGGCGGTGATGCCGCGTGCCTGGCCCTGGTCGATGTCGATCCAGGCGCGCAGCGCGCCGCGGCCTTGTTGCAACTCAAACGGCAAATCCACGTGCTGGCGCAGCTGGGCCACGTCGGCCAGCGGCAGTTGGGCGTTGAGCTCGCCGCTCCATTGCCGCAGGTCGCCGCGGCGGCCAAACACCGGGCCATTGAAGCGCCCCACCAGCGTGAACCGATCGCCCCAGCCGGCAGGCGGCGTGGCGTCCAGCCGAAGATCGTGGCGGCGCAGGCCATTGCGCAGCACGATCTGGACGTCGGACAAGGCCAGCGGCGGCGCTTGGCGCTGCTCATCGGTCCAGCGCAGCGTGCCACCGCGCAGCACCAGTTCGCGCTGGCTGAACAGCCAATCGAGCGCGGGCGAGTCGGCTTGGCCGGGTGCGCCCAGTGCCACGCCGGCGGCAAACAGGCGGCCTTGCGCGTCGCGGCGGATGTCGAGATCGGCCCGGTCGATCAGCAGCTGCTCAAAACCCGGGTGCGGCGCCAGCAGCGAGCGCGGGCTGAGCGTGGCGGTGATGTGCGCAAAGGCCAGCGCGGTGCGGCCTTGGGCGTCGAGCAATCGCACGTCTTGCAGCGTGAGTGTGGGCACCCAGCTGTGGGCGGTGACGACGATGCCGCCGAGCTTGACCGGCACGCCCAGCGCCCGACTCGCCTGCTGCTCCAGCTGCGGGCGCCATTGGTTGATGTGCGGCAGAATCCCCCAGTAGAGAGTCAGCCATGCCAAGAGCACTATGCTGCCGAGCAACAGCACCCCAGCCACGGCCCAACGCGCCGTGGCCGCAGCCCACCGCCGCAGCCCTTGGGGGCGCGTGGCGGCAACGGCAACGACAGCGGAAGTGGGGAGCGACGTGACTGTTGGGATCAAGGACATGAACAAACCGGGACGCCAGGCGCTGGCACGGGACGACAGCGGCACCCCTTCCGCGCTGCATGGCACGGCCGCCTTCGAGACGGCCATTGTCGCCGCGAGCTGGGCCCGGCTCCGGCCGCCCACCCGCTGAAACAGGGGCCTTTGTGAACACTGTCTCTACCGATTCCCCCCTCATCCCGATGGTTCCCTTGGCCTGCGCCGATCACAGCCGCTTTGTGCAGCGAATCCGCCGCCGCTACGTGGCCGAACTGCCGCTGTTGGCGCCCGGCTTGCCGCGCCGCGAGGTCATCACCGCCCTCGTTCACACGTTGATGCAAGGCGGCCGGGGCTTGGCCAGCGCGCTGCGCGTGACGCGCCAACTGGTGCTGGAGCGGCTGGCCGTGCTGGATGTGGAAGACGGCGCGGCGATGGAAGACGTGACGGTGTCGGTCACCGAGCTGGCCGAGGCCACGCTGGAGCTGGCCCTGGCGCAAGCCCGGCGCGACGCCGACGAGCGCTTTGGCGAGCCGCGCACCGAGGCCGGCGCGCCGATCGACTTCTGGGTCATCGGCATGGGCAAGCTGGGCGCGCGCGAACTCAATGTGTCGTCCGACATTGACCTGATTTATGTCTACGAGGAAGACGGCCAGACGCAGGGCGCCAAGCCCGTCAGCGCGCACGAGTACTTTGCGCAAGTGGCCAAGAGCCTCTACACGCTGATTGGCGAGACCACCGAAGACGGTTTCGTGTTTCGCGTCGATTTGGCGCTGCGGCCCAACGGCAACTCGGGCCCGCCGGTGGTGAGCTTGTCGATGCTGGAGGAGTACTTTCTCGTCCAGGGCCGCGAGTGGGAGCGTTTTGCGTGGCTGAAGAGCCGCGTGGTGGCGCCGCGCGAGGCCGTGACCAGCGGGCGCGCGCTGGCGCTGCGCAGCTTGGTGACCGCGTTTGTCTACCGCCGCTACCTCGATTACGGCGTGTTTGAAGGCCTGCGCCAACTGCACCGCAAGGTGCGCGATGAGGCGCAGCGCCGCGCCGCCGGCCGGCCCGAGCGCGCCAACGATGTGAAGCTCTCGCGCGGCGGCATCCGCGAGATCGAGTTCATCGTGCAGCTGCTGCTGGTGGTGCGCGGCGGGCAGTTCCCCGAGATCCGCACCCGCGCCACGCTCAAGGCGCTCAAAACCCTCACGGCCGGTGGTTTGATGAAACCCGCCATGGCCGAGCGCCTGGCCGAGGCCTATACCTTCTTGCGGCGCGTGGAGCACCGCATTCAGTTTCTGGACGACCAGCAAACCCATTTGCTGCCCACGCAAGACGCCGACCTGAACTGGATCGCGCGCAGCATGGGCCTGGCCTGCACGGCCGATGCGTGTGAGCTGCTCGACCGCCTGGGCGAGATCCGCGAGCTGGTGGCCACCGAGTTTGATGCGCTGCTGCACGACGGCCAAGCCACCCCCACCAGCGGCCCGGGCGGCTGCAAACGCTGCGGCGGCCCGCCGCCGCCGATCGACAGCGACGAATTCATCGAGCGCCTGCCCGATGAACTGGCCGAGCGCGTGCGCCGCTGGGTGGCCGAGCCCAAGGTGCGCGGGCTGCGCGACGAGAGCAAGCTGCGCCTCTCCAAGCTGGTGAAACGCACCGCCTACACGGCCGAAGAAGGCGGCTGCACGATGGCCGCCGCACAGCGCTTCATCGACTGGCTCGACCCGCTGCTGCGCCGAGAGAGTTACTTGGCGCTGCTGGTGGAGCGCCCCGAGGTGCACCAGCGCCTGCTGCGCTTGCTGGGCCTGGCCCATTGGCCCATGCGCTACATGATGCGGCACCCGGGCGTGATTGATGAGCTGGCCGACGAGCGCCTGCTGCACAGCCGCTTTGACGCGGCCGAGTATCTGGGCGATCTGAACGCGCGCCACGAGGCCTGGGTGCGCTCGGGCGAGGCCCACGAAGAGAGCCTGCTCGACACCCTGCGCCGCGCCCACCACGCCGAAGTCTTCCGCACGCTGGTGCGCGATGTGGAAGCCCACATCAGCACCGAAGAGGTGGCCGACGACCTCTCGGCCCTGGCCGACGCCACGCTCGACTGCGCGCTGCGCTGGGCCTGGATGCACTTGAAGCAAGCGCATCAGGCGGTGCCGCGGTTTGCCGTCATCGCCTACGGCAAGCTGGGCGGCAAAGAACTGGGCTACGGCAGCGACCTCGACGTGGTGTTTGTGTACGACGACACCGACGAGCGCGCGCCCGAAGCCTATTCGGCCTTCGTGCGCAAGCTGGTGCCCTGGCTGACGCTGCGCACGGCGGCGGGCGAGCTGTTCGACATCGACACCGCGCTTCGGCCCAACGGCAATTCGGGCCTGCTGGTGACCTCACTGACCTCGTTCACCAACTACCAGTTGGGCCGCGGCAGCAACACCGCGTGGACTTGGGAACACCAAGCGCTGACCCGCGCACGGTGGTGCGCCGGCGATGCCTCGTTGGCCGAGGGCTTTGAGGCCGTGCGCCGCGCCGTGCTGGCCGCGCCGCGCGATGCCGCGGCGCTGCGCGGTGAGATCCAAGCCATGCGCGAGAAGGTGCGCAGCGCACACGCGGTGAAGGCCGGGCTGTTTGACGTCAAGCACAGCCCGGGCGGCATGATGGACGTGGAGTTTGCCGTGCAGTGCCTGGTGCTGACGCACGGCGGCAGCCACGCCGAGCTGCTCGACAACGCCGGCAACATCGCGCTGCTGCAGCGCGCTGAAGCCGCCGGGCTGCTGCCCGCAGGCGTGGGCCACGCCGCGGCTGATGCCTACCGCGAGCTGCGCCGCGCCCAGCACGCAGCGCGTTTGGACGAGCGCGCCACGCAGTTTGCGCCGGCGCTGTACGCCGCGCAGCACGACGCGGTGATGGTGCTGTGGTCGGCCGTGTTCAGCTGAGAGCCTGCATCTGAACTTGGCGCGCCGAGAACGGCCTCCCCGCACGTTGCCCCCAGGCCGAGCTTGGCTGCGCGTGGCGGCCCTGCTGGCCACGCTGGCGATGCTGGGCGGGGCATGGCCCAACGCCGTCATCGACTGGCAGCCCGGCCGCGTCGCCAGCGAGCCCTGGCGCACCCTCACGCCCGTGGCCCTGCACTACAGCCTGCTGCACCTGGGTGCCAACCTGCTCGGCTGCGCGCTGGTGGCCGCTCTCGGCCACGCAGCGCGTGTGCCCACCCGCGCAGCCTGGGCCTGGCTCGCCGCTTGGCCGCTGACCCACCTGGGCCTGCTCGCGCAGCCGGCGCTGCTGCACTACGGCGGGCTCTCGGGCGTGTTGCATGCGGGCGTGGCCGTGGCCTGCGTGCACCTGCTGGTGGCCGCCCACGGCCGGCCGCGGCTGATCGGCGCGCTGCTGATGCTGGGCCTGCTGAGCAAGATCGCGCTCGAACGCCCCTGGGCCACCGTGCTCAGCCACCCGGCCGGTTGGGACATGGCCGTGGCGCCGGCCGCGCACGCCAGCGGTGTGCTGGCCGGCGTGCTGTGCGCACTCGCCGCACACTGCCTGAACAGTGCGCACGCGCCGCGACAATCTGCCGATGCCTGACACCCGCAAAACCCAGCTCGACGCCCTGGCCGTCGGCTCCCTCGTGCTCTGCTGTTTTCTCTGGGGCCTCAACCAAGTGGCCACCAAGGTGGCGCTGTCGGAGATTCCGCCGCTGTGGCAAGCGGGCGTGCGCTCATTGGTGGCGGGCGCGCTGGTGCTGGCCTGGGCCGCTTGGCGGCGCGCGCCGCTGCGCCACCCCGAGCCCGGCGCCAGCACGCTGCGCGGCGGGCTGCTCGCCGGCGCACTGTTTGCCGGCGAGTTCGCCTGCGTGTTCTGGGGCCTGCAATACACCAGCGCCTCGCGCATGGTGGTGTTCGTCTATTTGTCGCCCTTTGTGGTGGCGCTCGGCATGCCGCTGATCTCGCGCCACGAGCGCCTCAGCGGCGTGCAATCGCTGGGCCTGCTGGGCGCGTTTGCCGGCGTGGCCTGGGCCTTTGCCGAAGGTTTTTCGCAGCCCGGCGTCGGCTCGCAACAATGGCTGGGTGATGCGCTCGGCGTGGCCGCAGCGCTGATGTGGGGCGCCACCACGCTCACCATCCGCGCCTCCAAACTCTCGCAAGCGCCGGCTGAGACGACGCTGCTGTATCAGCTGGGCGTCTCGGGTGTGCTGCTGTGCGCGGGCGCGCTGGCCCTGGGTGAGACCTGGCCCGCCCAGATCTCGGCACTGGCCTGGGCCTCGATGGGGTTCCAAGTCGTGGTGGTGAGCTTTGCCAGCTACTTGCTGTGGTTTTGGCTGATGCGCCACTACCCGGCCACCCAGCTGGCGGCGTTTTCGCTGCTCACACCGGTGTTCGGCCTGCTGCTGGGCGCGCTGCTGCTGGGCGAGGTGATCACCACCCGGCTGCTGATAGCGCTGGCCGCAGTGGCACTGGGCATTGTGGTGGTGAACCGGAGCCGCTGAGGTGAGCTGCATTCCCTGAGGCGAACTGCACCGCGAGGCTGGCGCGAGGAGCGCTGCGCCGGGTCTGGTTCGAAGACGTGCGGTTCGACCGCCTGCGTGAGGGCGGCGATGGGCCGGGGCGATGTGCTCCGTGTCCTCCTGGCCCTCCCTTCGGTCGGTCCATTCCCCCTTTACCTCCGCACATCGCCCCGGCCCATCACCACCCCAACCTCACTGTGGCGTGCGTCGTCATGGCATGCCGCCACCGGTTCAGGGAGCGCTGTGCCGCATTCGCTTTGCGCAGGTCAAGGGGGAGCCGGCCGCAGGCCGGCGGAGGACACGGAGCAAAGCGAGTGCGGCACAGCGCTCCGAGCACCAGCCTCTGCACGCGGTTCTCTTCAGCGCCGAGAACCGCATCTCCCAGCCATGGCGAACTGGCGCGTTGAAGCGCCAGCCCAACTCAGGCTGCGGCCGTGCCGGCCGGCAAAGCGCCCGCCGGGTTCTTGGCCAACACCGCCGCCGCCATTTCCTTGCGGAAGCGGTTCAGGTCTTGCACCGTGGCGAAGCTGCGCTCCATCAGCAGGCTCATGTTGTGCAGGATGCGCTCGACCACCTTGCTCTCCCAGGTCGCGTCGAACTGGATCTGGCGGTCGAGCCAGGCTTCGAGCCACTCGGGGTTGGGCAGGCGACTTTGCACCGTGTCGCGCGGGAACAGGCTTTGGTTCACGTGCAGATTGGTCGGGTGCAGCGCTTGGG
>JBEAOO010000183.1:0-7730 GCA_041164825.1 Pseudomonadota bacterium
GACATGGCCTGAACGGTCAGATCCATCGCCGGATATTTTTGATAAGGGCCAGTGCTGCCGTAGCCTGAGCTCGCCGCATAGATCAAGCGCGGGTTGAGGGTCTTGAGATGATCGTATCCAAGCCCCAGCCGGTCCATCGTGCCGGGCGAGAAGTTCTCGACCAACACATCGGCATCGGCAACCAGGTCCAGCAAGGCGCGCTTGCCCAGATCGGACTTCAGATCCAGGCAGATGGATTTCTTCGCACCGTTCAACATCGCAAAAGGCAAAGCGGCGCCGCCCACCACGCCTCGGCGGCGCAGCGATTCGCCGCCAGGCGGCTCGATCTTGATGACCGTTGCGCCGGCAAGCGCCATCAAATAGGTCGCGTAGGGACCGTTGTAGATCTGGGTCAGATCCACGATCACCACACCTTCAAGCGGATAGTGCGTCATCTTCGTATCCTTCTCCCAGTGCAGAGATCGGGAGGCGCGAACACGCCCTCGCTCCAGCCCTCAGGGCACCGGCTTGTTGATTGTTGTTGTCGAACTGCTGGACGGCCGCAATGTGGCGGCGGCCGGGCTGTTCTTATTGGCAATGCGCCATCGGCAGCCCCGCCACCGGGACCTGCAAGGCCTGCACCGCGCCGATGCCCAGCCCACCGAGGTAGAGCGTCTTCAGGTGTGGCCCCCCAAAAGCGATGCTCGACAAGTTCGACACACACGACCCACGGCTTTGCACGATCATGTCCCGGGTCAAAACGCCCTCGGCGTGCGCGGTGGCGATCACCGCCAGCGCACCCGGGTCGATGTCCTCGAACAAAAGGGTCCAGCTCAGATCTGGCGCAACGCGGATGAGGCGGTTGGACACCACACAGATGATCCAAAGCGCGCCCTCTGCATCGAAGGCCATGCCGTCGGGGAAAGTGCCCCCGGGGTAGGTGAGATGAACGGGATGGCTCAGCGTGCCGTCCGCGGCCAAGTCGAACCGGGTGGTGCGGCAGGCGAAGGTTTCGTTGACGTAGAGGTGCCTGCGGTCAGGTGAGATCCGCATCTCGTTCGTCCACGTCAGCCGATCTGCCGCCACACTGACTTCGCCATCCTGCACCAGCAGGATCTGGCCGGTCTTTTCTTCGGCGGTGAAATGGTCGTGTTTGCGGGTCGATGCACTGACAGTGATCCATACCCGGTCGCCATCCACCAGCACGAAATTGGCGGGCGGAATGGGCCGGCCGGCAACGGCAGTCGCAAAAGGCCGAGCAGGCCCGCGCGGGCCCACCCGCCAGACGCCACCTGCCTCGCCCAAGTTGGCGAACAAGAAGTCGCCATCGGCCGTGAGCGCAATGCCGTTGGGCAGGAAGCCCTGCGCGATCAGATCGGCCTCGACGGCAGGACCCGTGGAGCCATCGGGCGAGATCCGCGCGATGCCCAGCGTCCAGTCGCCGGTGTAAAGCGATCCGTCGCGCGCCGCCAGAACGCATTCCGGCCGGTTCAGGCCGCTGCCGGTCTGCGAGAGATCCGAAGGATGAAAAGTGGGGATCGTTGTCAATGTCAAGGTACGGCTCCAGATGGCAGGGTGTCGTGCCACATTCGCTGCTCGTTGGTGAGGTGTGTCAGACATTCCGGTGTCGGAGCTGTCACCACCCTGAGGGTCAGGTCAGGATGAACCCCTTGTAGTCGTTCTTGCGCACATCGTCGCAATACTGCCGGAACCTGGGGTTGCCTCCGACGAACAGCAACACCTCACGCTTGTCGCGGCCCTTGATGTTTTTGTTGATCCCGGTGAACCAGGAGTTCGTTTGGCCCAGCAGCAGCTTGCCCATCAGCTTGGTGCAGTAGAGCGTGTAGCTTTCGGCCGCAGCGGCTTCGGGCTCAATGCGCTGGATGCCGGCACGCTTGGCGTGCGCCATCATGTCGCTCAGCCAGTCAACGGTCACTGCGGAACAGCGCGGAATGTTGCAGAAGGTGGCGCCACTCTGTGGCCCGACCAACATGAAGAAGTTGGGGAACCCAGGGCACTGCATCCCCATGTAGGTCTTGACGCCATTGTCCCATTCGTCTTTCAGCGCAACACCGCCCGCGCCGCGGATGTCGATGCGGTTCCACGACCCTTTGACTGCGTCAAAGCCCGTGGCGTAGATGATGACGTCGAACTCGTGCAGGGCATCGGTGGTCTGTATGCCGTCGGGGGTGATGCGGGTGATCGGCGTTGCGTTCAGATCGACCACCGAGACAGTGTCTTGGTTGTAGACCTCGTAGTAGTGGGACTCCAGCGGAACCCGCTTCATACCGAAGCCATGGTCCTTGGGGATCAGAACCTCAGCAGTGCGCGGATCCTTGACCCGTTGACGAATTTTCTGCGCCACGAAGTCCGAAACGTACTTGTTCGCGGCGGGGTCTGACAGGACATCTTGATACGCCCCGAGCCACAGCGAGAAGCCCGGCCCCTTGTACAACTCTTCCAGCGTGGCGTCGCGTTCAGCCTGCGGCACATCGAACAGGTTCTTCGGAATGAATTCGTGCGGGAAGCCAGCGATGGACGCATCGCACTTGTCGGTGAACTCGTCGTAGTTGGCCTTGATGTAGGCCATCCGCTCTGGTGTCATGGGCCCATTACCCAGCGGGGTGCACCAGTTCGGAGAGCGCAGAAACACCGTCAGGTGCCCGGCCTGCTTGCCCATTTCCTGAATCACCTGCACGCCGGTGGAGCCCAGACCAATCACCGCCACCCGCTTGCCGGAGAAGTCCAGCTTGGCCGGACCAAAACCGTTGGGGTCGCGCGGCCAAGTGGCCGTGTGGTAGCTCTCGCCTTTGAAGGTGTTGATGCCGGGCACGTTGGGCATCTGCGGCGCTGACAAGGGCCCGAGTGCCGAGAAGACGAACCGCGCCGTCACGGGTGCACGATCAGGTTGCTGGAATTCGAGCGTCCAGAGGTTGGACTTGTCGTCGAACACTGCCTTCTGGACCCTGGCGTTGAAGAGGTAATCCTTGCGGATGTCCATGATCTCGGCCGCCCGATGGATGTATTTCAACACCTCGGGCTGCGCGGCAAAGCGCTCGGTCCAGTTCCATTCTTGCTTGAGCTGCTCGTTCCAGAAGTATCCGTAGATTTCGCTTTCCGAATCGAAACGAGCGCCCGGATAGCGGTTGTGATGCCAGACGCCGCCAATGTTGTCGGAGCCTTCAATCCCCAGCACCCGATAACCCATCTCGCGCAGCCGATAGGTCTGATAGAGACCAGACAGCCCCGCGCCGATCACCACAGCGTCAAAATCCGCTTCGTTTGTCATCAAGTTTCCTTTGAATGTCTGGTCAACTGGTCTTCTTGACCCACAGCCACGTTAGACGGCACGATGGTCAAGCGTCCGGTGGCGGCGAGCTTGCCGTCGGCGCCAGTGACCTCGACCGTGATGTTGCAAATCTGGCGCCCCATCTTGACCACGCGCGCAACGGCCACCAGTTCGCCATGTGCGGGCCGCAGAAAATCGACCCCCAAATTGACCGTCGACACCCGCTTGACCAGCAGCGCGATCACCAGGTAGCAGCCGGTCGCGTCGATCAGGCTGGCAATCACGCCGCCGTGCAGGCGGTCGACCTTGGGCGTGCCGACGATCTCGGCACGGAACGGTAAACGCACCGTCAGCGTCGCGTCATCCAGCGACTCGGCCCGCAGACCCATCCAGCGGTCGAACTCGCAGGTCTCGATCACAGTCTGCAACTGTTCACGCGTCAAACTCATGGGCGGCTCCTCATTGCCACTGGCGACTTGGCCCGTGATGCTCGCGGCATCGACGGGCTGGGGCGAGCTGAGACTGTCATGCCGCATTCCGATGCAAGGTGCGAAAATATAAAACAAACGGTTGTTTTGTAACAAGCTTATCGTGCTCATGCTGGGGCGTCAAGATCCTTGGCTGACTTTCAGCGCCAGACGCGGCAAGCCCTTGCAGCGACTTGACCTGGGCGAACTTGTTCCCGGCGACCACGCAAGCGCCTCCCCCGCTTGTCGAGCGTCCAGCCCTGGCCGGGCAGACAGTGCACCCATGCCACGTGAGACCAAGCTCAACCTCACGCCAGCAGAGAACCCATGATGAGGGTAGCCGCTACAGCGAAGTTCCAGGTCTCGTACAGGAAACGCCAATGCGCAAGCGCATGCCTGGCCTCCATGTAGTTCAGGATGACCATCCTGGATTTGACGGCGGCAATGAGCACGATGAGAACGGGCGTTGCCGAACGCCACCTGCCCGATTCAGCCAACAGCACCGAGGCCACCGTGAGGGCACACAAGCATGCCCAGACGACGATGGGGCGCTTCACTGTCGCCCCAGCAGATACAGCATTGGGAAGATGAAAATCCACAGCACATCCACGAAGTGCCAGAACAGGCCCACGTTCTCAAGCCCAAGCTGGTATTGGGAGGTTCCGACGCCCGTTCTGGCGTGCGCGCGGCAATAGGCCATGCAGGCCATGCCCACGAGGACGTGCAGAAAATGGACGATGGTGATGAAGAAGTAGAAGGAATAAAACGAATTCGTCGCCGGCGTGATCCCTGCCGAAAATTTGAGGGCGTACTCGACCGCCTTGGTGACCACGAAGGCCAAGCCCAGCAAGAAGGCCGCAGCCAGATACCTTGACACGTGTTCCGACGCCATTCGCCGGGACGCCTGGACCGCCTCGGCCATCATCCACGAACTGCTCAGGAGGATCAGCGTGTTGGCGAGGCCGAAGAGTTCGTTCAGGTGCAACTGCGACAGCGCGTACAACGCCACATGGGCTTGCCGCTCACCCATGAACGTGACGAACATGAGCAGAAAAATGACCATGTCCATGAACACGAATGTCCACAAGCCGTCGGTTCCTGGTGGACTTGCCAAGCCGCCGGCCACCCTCTGCCTCATCTCATCACGGAGCATCGTGCCGCTTCAGTTCTTGGATGGATCACGGCCTCACCGAGAAGCAAGGCGCTGTTGGAGCAGCGCCTTGCTTGTCCACTGCGGCGGGCCAGGAAGGCGCGCGTCAGTTCGCGTGGGACAGCACCTGTCGCGTGACGGGTGCACGCTTCGCAACGGCCTTGAGCATGTAGTAGCCAATCGGAATCTGGAACGCGAACAGCCAGATGCCGAAGACAAAGAAGAAGTTCCACGTGCCGCCCACGGCGAAGGGCCCGTCGGTGACAAATGGCATCAGCACCAGGGGAACGAAGATGATGCCGATGGCGATGGCACACCATCCCGTCCAAGCCGGGAACATCGTCTGCTTCTTGTTGAGCACGATGTAAGTACCGAGCGCAATCAGCTGAATGGTCGTAATCATGTAGGTGCAGTCGTAAATGACCCACGTCATCACATGCAAGGTGCGGACAAGCTCTGGACTGATGCTGTTGGCCAGCAGGGCGCAGGTGGCCCACATGGCGGGGCAAAAAGCCAGCAGCCACCCGGTCAGGATGCCACCCGCCGCTTCAGTAAGGCTCAAGACGCCGAGCGATCCGTCATCCTCGCGCAGCAGGGTCGCCAGGAGCAGCGACCAAGGTGTGTAGAGCATGCCCACCGTGGCGCACCCAATCATGCCGACAGCAATCTCGCTTTGATACTTGCCGTAGTAGTCGGTGATCAGTTGCTCGGCGCTCATGCCCATCATGTTGGGCGGGGGCACGTTGTGCCCCAAGATGGCCCAAAAAATAATGTAAGTGATGACGAAAATCGGCCCGCACAGGGCGAACCCGATGTTGATCAGGCGTTTGGTCTCTTGGTCCAAGATATTTCTCCTTATTGAATGTCTGATGGGCAACGCCGAGGCGCAAGCGCACCCGGCAAACCGGCTGTTGATCAGGGCTGTCCGACGCCGGCCTTGAGCATCAACATGGATTCCTCCAACAGATTGGGGATCTCGTAGAAGTCACTCAGCAGATGCGCGTCGTCGACACTGCCCATGGCGTGCGCCCAGTTGTCGCGCACATCTTCCGGCGTCAGGTTCCGCTTCTGATAGCCCAACGGTTCGGCGTAGATCACGCGCGCAATTCGGCCACCGCTCACGCTGAAGCTCGCGCCCGAAACAGGGCATTCGTCGTGCAACAAATAGCCAGACGCGGCGGCCACGCTGTCCGGCGTTGCATATTTTTCGAGGAATTCGCCTTCCGGTGTGCCCTTGAGCAGATCCCAATTCATGCGGCTGTAGGCCAGCGGCAGGATAGCGTTGGCCTTGATGCCCAGCTTCTCGCCGAACCCGCCCACCTGCCGGGTGTAGGCCATCACGGCCGACTTGGCCATGACGTACGACCCCCACCAGTTGCCATCGGGTTGGTTGAAGCCGAACACCGAGGCCGAGCTGGTGTTGAGAATGCGGCCAAACTTCTGCGCCAGCATGTGCGGCCAGGCCGCGCGCACAACGAGCATGGGCCCCTCCAGCAGAATCTTCATGTTGCGCTCGAACAGCGGGCCTGGCTCTTCGTGCACGTTGTCGCAAACCGCAATACCAGCGTTGTTGATGATGATGTCAATGCGCCCGAAGTGATCGATGGCGGTCTGCACCATGCGCGCCGCACCTTGTGGGTCGGACACGCTGTCCGCGTTGACCACCGCTTCGGCACCCAGCGCGCGCAGTTCAGCCACCACCTTTTCGCCAGGGTTCGGCCCGGCTTTGCTGGACTCACCGGCCACCGTGGTGTGGTAGTCGTTGATCACGATCTTGGCGCCGCGGGAGGCCAACAGCATGGCATGCGCCCGACCGATCGACCCGCCACCACCGGTCACCAAAGCAACACGGCCCTCAAAGCTCAACTTGTTCATGTCATTCTCCTTACCGAGCGCGAATGCGCGTCGGCCGGTTCCATCTCAACGGTGGACTCACGTTGCACCGGCAACGCAGTCCTTCGAATCGAAAAAGTGCGGCCTGCGAGCTACTCTTCGATGATCGTCATTGCTCGCTCCGGGCACTTCTCGGCGCCGAGGCGGGCAGCAGCCTCCAGCGCCACGGGCACGGCGACGGTCTTTCCGCGATCGGCGTTGTAACCGTTGTCGTCGAGCGAGTAGAACTCTGGTGCAACGACCCAGCAGCGGCCATGGCCGGTGCACAGATCGGGATCAATCTTCACTTTCATGGGACATCCTTGGTGCGAGTGTTCAATGGCGCCAACCGTGAAGGTTCAGCGCACGTCTTTCATGCGCCCGGCAACAGGCAGCTGATCGATGGCAGCCAGCGCCTCGAAGGCCAAGCCGTAGCCAAGGCCCTCTTGCAGCAGGCGCTTGATGCGTTGAGTCAGCGCCAAGCGTGTGTAGCGGCGGGTCAGGTTCGGCATCGCAGCGATGTAGCGCGCCAATTCGCGTGCGCGGTCCATCAGCCTGTCCGGAGCGAGCACTTCGTTGACGGCGCCGTATGCCAGTGCCGTCTTCGCATCGAGTTCCTGACCGGAGATCAAAAAGTAGCGCCCGCGATTCGGGCCCAGCACATGGGGCCAGACCACGTGCGCGCCATCGCCCGGAACAATGCCGGACATGAAGTGCGGCGCATCTTGGAAAAGAGCCGTGTCCGAGGCCAGCACCACATCGGCCAGGACCGGGATCTCGGGGTGGATGCGCGCCGGCCCATTGACCGCCGCAATCACGGGCACCTCGATGTCCATCAGGTTGGTCAACAACCGGCGACCGTCGTAAATGATGTGGTCCCAATCGCCGGGTGAACTCAGCTTGAAGCTGGCTGCATTGATATCCACGCAGTAGCTCGCCCCCGTGCCGGTCATGATCACCACTTTGTTGCCAC
>JBEAOO010000184.1:0-5230 GCA_041164825.1 Pseudomonadota bacterium
GGAGACCACGGGTTTCCCTGATCGCCCGCCGGTCAAGGCCGGCCCGGCGCTGTGTGATTTTTTTGCCGGCATTCACCTGCACGCCGGCATCATGACCGCGCTCTACGACCGCGAGCGATCCGGCGTAGCCAGGCGCATTGAAGTGGCCATGCAGGACGCCGTCTATGCCTCGCTCAGTTCCAGCCTGGGCTTGTGGTGGGGGACACAGGGCGAAGCCCATCCGCCCCCACCACGCACCGGCAACCGCCATGGCGGCATGGCCGAGGCGCCCTACAACGTTTACCCCGCATCGGATGGCTGGGTGGCCATCATCTGCGTGGGCGAGGTGCACTGGCAAAAGCTGACCAAGGTGATGGCCCGGCCCGATCTGCCGGTCGACCCGCGTTTTGCCGATCTCAAGTCGCGTGTCGACCATGTTGATGCGGTAGACGAGGCCGTTGCCGCGTGGACTCACACGCGGACCAAACAGGCCATCTTCGACGAACTGATCGCGAACGGCGTGCCCTGCGCGCCGGTGCGGAATCTGGATGAAGTGGTCCATGACCCGAACATGCATGCGCGCGGCGCGCTGCAGTACCAAGATCATCCCGAATATGGCCGCATCATCGTGCAGCAAACACCCATGCGGTTTGACGGGCTGGAGCCCATGTCGATTCCACCCAGCCGCAAACTGGGTGAAGACGCGCGCGAGGTGCTGTCGACGATGACCACGCTGAACGACGACGAGATCGAGCAGATCTGCCGCAAGGTCTGACGCAAGGCGCCCAGCTGGGGCGCGTGAGCGTGCGGCCACTGCGGCGAGGACGGAACCACGATGTGGCGCGCTCAAAAGTGCGGGGCGTCCTGTCGCCCGTGGACGCTGTCTTCTGGGCGATGGCTGGCCTGCCCGGCTGCGGTTCGCGCAGTCGGTCAACCGACTGATCGCTGCGGCCTCACGGCGGGGATGCTGGCCGGCCTGAACGAGGCTGTTGCCCCCGGTCCAGCGCCAATGGGCTGTGCGGGCAGACGTCGATTGGGCCTTCGCACTCAGCTCACAGTGTTGATTGGCTCACAGCGCTGAACTTCAGTATCCGCGCCAACGTTGGCTGAGCAAGCTGCTCCGGCTTCGGCTTTCTCCGACGCTGCGTCGGCCGGGCCGGGCCGGGCCGGCGCGCGAGCGTGGCCGCAGCGGCGGTCAGACACCCCAAGCGCTTGCATCATGGGTTCAGCCGCTAGCCGCCGTTGCCCTCGGGCGGTGTGGCCAGCGACAACAGCGATGGCCCCCTGAGGAAACGCACGCTTGGCCGCTCCGAAGTGGCTTCATTCTCATTGGTGACCTGGCCCGACGCGGCAGGTCAGGGGAGGGCGCTCAACTGATCTGAGCGGAGCGCGCCGCGTCTGTGTCTTTGCCTGTGCCCGTGCCTGTCACGGTGGCGTGCCGAGCCATGGCTTCGGCGCGCTGGTCCACCGGGATGACGGGTTTCAACAGGAAGTGGGCAAGTGCTGGCACCAGGATCAGCGCACCCAGCATGTTCCAGAGGAACATGAAGGCCAGGAGCAGCCCCATGTCCGCCTGAAACTTGATGGGCGACCAGTACCAGGTGATGACGGCTGCGGCCAGCGTGATGCCGATGAGGGCGACCACCTTGCCGGTGAACGCCAGCGCATTGCCGTAGGCGTCGGTGACTGACAGCCCGCGCCGCATGGCGGCCAAGTGGACGGTCAGCAGGTAGAGCGAATAGTCAACGCCGATGCCCACGCCCAGCGCAATCACGGGCAGTGTGGCCACCTTGACGCCGATGCCCAGCACCACCATCAGTGCTTCGGCAAGCACCGAGGTGACGACCAGCGGCACCACCGCCACGATCACCGCGCGCCAGCTGCGGAAGGTGATCCAGCACAGCACGATGACCGCCAAGTAAACATAGGCCAGCATCGTGCGATTGGCGCTGGCGACGGCTTGATTGGTGGCTGCCTCGATCCCTGAGACACCGGCCGCCAGCAAGAACTTGCGGTCGGGTCCGTTGTGCTCTCGGGCGAACGTTTCAACCTCCTCGACCACCCGCTGCAGTGTCGCAGCCTTGTGGTCCGCCAGGAAGGCAATGATCGGCGCCACGCTGCGTGCGTCGTTGAGCATCTCCGGATTAGAGTCGAAGACATAGTTGATCGCGTCCGTGTTGACGAAGGTATCGCGGTTCAGCGTGACCCACTTGGGCGAACCCTCGAAGCCACCGGACGTGTAGATGCGGGCCAAGCTGGCCGCCGACACGGTGGTCTGCACGCCCGCGACCTCACGCAGCCGCTCTTCCAGCCGGTCCATTTCGAGCAGGGTCTCGAAGGTTTGCAGGCTACCGGCCTTCGTCGCCACGATGACTGCGAACTGATCGCTCGACAGCGCATAGTGGCCCGTGATGTAGGCGTTGTCGAGGTTGTAGGTGGAGTCGGGGCGCAGTTCGGCTGCGCCTGCGTCGAGGTCGCCGATCTGCAAGTTCTTCGACACCAGGAAGCCTCCCGCCGTCACCAAGGCGGTGAGCACCAAGGTGGCTGCAGCCCAGCGCGGCTGGGTGAAGCGGGTGAGCCAGCGTGCCAGCGGGTGTTCCCCTTGGCTGCTCTTCAGGGCCCGTTGTGCCGCATGCGCACCCACGCCCGTGTACGACAACATCACCGGCAACAGGATCAAGTTGGTAAAGATCAGGATCGCGACACCAATGCTGGCCTCCAGCGCGAGCAGGCGGATCACCGGGATATCAACCACCATCAGCACGCCGAAGCCCACCGCATCCGCCAACAGCGCCGTGAGCCCCGCCAAGAACAGCCGCCGGAAGGTGTAGCGCGCGGCCACATACCGGTGCGTGCCTTGTCCGATGTCTTGCATGATGCCGTTCATCTTCTGCGCACCGTGCGAGACGCCGATCGCGAAGATGAGGAAGGGCACCAGCACTGAATAGGGATCGAGGGCCAGTC
The DNA here is from genome assembly GCA_041164825.1 of Pseudomonadota bacterium. Taxonomy (GTDB): domain Bacteria; phylum Pseudomonadota; class Gammaproteobacteria; order Burkholderiales; family Burkholderiaceae_C; genus JBEAOO01. Next base: position 2,944 of record JBEAOO010000184.1, read on the forward strand.
CGAGCAACTTCATGATGCCCAGTTGCCACACGGCTGCAATGAGCGAACAGGCCACCACGATGACCGTGCTGCGGACGCAGCGGGTGTAGACGTAGATGATCAGCGCCGCGATCGCAGCCGCCACCACAAAGTACGACAGCACCTGCGTCAGGCCATGGATGAGGTCACCCACCAGTTGCGCAAAACCAATGACATGGATGCGCACGCCCGGGGTCTCGTTGCGGTCGCGAATCTCGGCGAGCCGGTCGCGGAAGGCGCGGTAGTCAAGTTCCTTGCCCGTGGCGATGTCGCGGTCGAGCAAGGGAACGAAGATCATGCTTGACTTGTGATCGTTGCCGACCAGCGAACCGACGATGCCTGAGCGCAGGACGTTCAACCTCAGCGTCGCCAAGCTGCTGGCCTTGCCGTCATAGCTGTCGGGCATCACGGCGCCGCCCTTGTAGCCCTGCTCGGTGATCTCTGTCCAGCGCACCACCGGCATCCACAGCGACTTCATGAACGAGCGGTCTACACCCGGTATGAGAAACACCGCATCGTTGATGTCGCGCAGCGTCTTCAAGTAGGCCGGGTCGTAGATGTCGCCTTGGGTGGACTCCACGACGATGCGCACGGAGTTGCCAAGACCGCGCAGCTCCGTCGCGTGTTCGCGGTAGTTCTGAACGAAGGGATGCGATTGCGGCATCATCTTCTCGAAGCTGGCGTTGACATCCAGCTTCGATGCCGCGAACCCGAGGCCGGCGGTGATGAACACGCAAACCAGCACGAGCAGCAGCCGATGGTTGAAGATCAAGCGCTCAAGCAGATTGCCGGATCGTTGATTGAACGATGCGGGATCTGCCACGACGGGCATGCTCTCCGTCAGGGTGTCCGATGGGACCATATTCGTTTTCGAATCCAAATTGAGTGAGGTCTAGCGGCCGACGGTCGGAAGAATTTTTTCCACCGCCACGCCGCCGAGTCCGCCCAGAACGAGGCTGCCATCAACACGTGGCAACAGGCTCGTCAGGCGCATGTGTTTGTGAGGTTGCAGGACGGTGAAGTGCCGCCCGTCGACATCGCCGATCAAGACCTGGCCCGCAGCGTTGGCCAGCAGAAAGCGTGAACTGGATGGGTCGACACTGCCGGCAGCAATGGAGGCTTCGGACGGCGTGGCGACCTCTTGCCACTCCAGGCCCTTGGTATCCGACCGATAGACCGCGCCGCGAAGGCCGAAGGCGAGCGTGACGTGGGCGTTCCCGGCCAGGCCAAAAAAGCTGCCGGCATATCCCGTGTTGGTGGCCGTGAAGCGTTCCTTCTCGCGGTCCAGGCGGTACAGCCGCCCCTGCTCTCCAGCGATCATGAGCTCACCGTTAATGCCACGGACACTGTTCAAGTTGAGCTGGTCGTTGTCGATGCGATCGAACCAAGGCGTCCAGGTTTTGCCACCATCCGAGGTGGCAATCAGCAGGCCGTAGGAGCCCACCGCGTAGCCCTTGTTCTGGTTTTCGAACCACACGTCCAAGTAGGGCAGGGCGGTGCCTTCTTTGAAATTTCGCTCGACCTGTTTGAGCGCCGTGGTGGCGGCCGCATCACCGCTCGCAGCGCGCGCCTGGTAGTATTTTCGGAACGCCACACCGGCACTGCGTACATCAAGTTGCTTGACCCACGAACGACCACCGTCGTCGCTGCGCAGCACGACACCGTCGTGGCCGACGATCCAGCCGATGTTCGGCACCGGAAAGTGCACCGCCAGCAGGTCGCTTTGCACGGGGACGGTGGCTTGCGTCCAAGATGTTCCGCCGTCGGCGGACACGACGACCAGGCCGCGCAGGCCCACCGCCACCAGCCGGTCGCCCGCCTGGGCGACCGCCATGACCGGCCGCATGTCTGCATGCGATGCCAGCGCAGCGGGATGATCGAGTGGATCCCGAAAGGCCTGTTGTTGGGCCGCGGCGCCGCCAGAGATCCCGAGGGCAGCCGCGAGCAGCATGGAATGGATGAACGTGGCTGAGCCGAGGCTGCGATGGGAGGACATGGTCTGTGGTTCATCAGGACAAGTGACTTGAGTGGCCGCGGCGGCCCGTAGACAGGCCGCCGCGGAGGTCCGATCCCTGCTTCAGCGGACGCTGCCGTTGGCCACTGCCTGGGGCGTCAGCTCCATGCCGGGGATGCCGTCAGGGCTGGTGTAGCTGTGGATGAAATGACCCGGATCCTTGTGCCCCATGTTGATGACGGCGTAGTTGCCTTTGACCAGGTCGTTGTAGCTCCAGCTGGAGATGTAGGTGCCGCCCACGTCGTAGGTCGGAAA
>JBEAOO010000185.1:0-7811 GCA_041164825.1 Pseudomonadota bacterium
GGGCAAACGCCGCCGGTGAGCGACGCGGTGCGCATCGCGCCACTGGCGCCGGGGTGGGTGGCCGCACTCGCCTCGGTGCCGTGGGTGGGCACCCTGATCGGCCAAGGCCTGCTCAGCCACAACGCGATGGTGTACCTGGCGCTGGCGCTGGTGCCGGCCGTGTGGTGGCTGCTGTTTCGCACCCGCTTTGGCCTGCGCCTGCGCGCGGTGGGCGAGAACCCCGCCATGGTCGATGCGGCCGGTGTGTCGGTCACTCGGCTGCGCTATGCCGCGCTCACGCTCAACGGCCTGCTCTGCGGCTTGGCGGGCAGCTATTTGGTGCTGGCGCAAAACGCATCGTTCGTGCCGCACATGACGGCGGGCCGCGGCTACATGGCACTGGCCGCGATGATTTTTGGCAAGTGGCACCCTGTGAAGGCGCTGTGGGCCTGCCTGCTGTTTGGCTTTTTGGACGCGGTGGCCATTCGTCTGCAAGGCGTGGTGCTGCCAGGCTTTGGCCAGGTGCCGGTGCAGGCCGTGCAAGCGCTGCCCTACCTGCTGACCGTGGTGCTGCTGGCCGGTTTCATCGGCAAAACCATGGCGCCCCAGGCGCTGGGCCAACCCTATTTGAAGGAGCGTTGAGATGAACCACCCGCTCGCTGTGCTCGGGCCACTCGACGTGCTGGGCCTCGATGCCCACACGCTGCAAGCCCTGTGGCAAGCCGCGCACGACGCGCGACTGCGCGCCTACGCGCCGTACTCGCGCTTTTTGGTGGGCGCGGCCCTGCTGGATGACCAAGGCCGCATCCACCCCGGCTGCAATGTCGAAAACGCCGCCTACCCGCAAGGCGTGTGCGCCGAAGGTGGTGCGCTCAGCGCCATGGTGCTGGCCGGCAGCACGCGGCTGCGCGCGGTGGTGGTGATGGGCGAGGGCGAAGGCCTGGTGACGCCCTGCGGTGGCTGCCGCCAAAAGCTGCGCGAGTTTGTGGGCCCCGAGGTGCCGATCATGATGGCCGACCCGCGCGGTTGGCGCGCGCTGTTCACCATGGCGCAACTGCTGCCCGAGAGCTTCGGGCCCGACCACCTGAAGGGCGTGTGATGAGCGACACCTCCGCCGCGGTGCAAGCCGCCATCCAAGCCGTGCGCGCCGCAGCCCCGACCGCCGCACCGCGCATCGCCGTGGTGCTGGGTTCGGGCTGGGGCGGGCTCACCGCCCACGTGCAGGACCCGGTCCGCATCCCCTATCGCGATCTGCCCGGTTTCCCTCAGGCCACCGTGGCCGGCCACGCCGGTGAACTGTGGCTGGGCCGGCTGGGCGGCCACGAGGTGGCAGTGATGAGCGGGCGCAAACACGCGTACGAGACCGGCGAGGTCGATGGCATGAAGGTGCCGCTGCGCGCGCTCAAGGCCTTGGGCTGCGAGGTGCTGGTGCAGACCAACGCGGCCGGCAGCCTGCGCCCCGATTGGGTGCCCGGCACGCTGATGCTGATCACCGACCACATCAACTTCTCACAGCGCTCGCCGCTGGTGGGCGAGGTGGGTTCGGAGCGTTTTGTGAGCTTGGTCGATGCCTACGATCCGGCGCTGCTGGGCCAGGCCCTGGCCGTGGCCCAACGCCGTGGCGTGACGCTGCGCGAGGGCGTGATGGCCTGGTTCCTCGGCCCGCAGTTCGAGACGCCGGCCGAGATCCGCATGTTCCAGCGACTGGGCGCTGATTCGGTCGGCATGAGCACCGTGCCCGAGACCATCATCGCGCGCCATGCGGGCCTGCGTGTGATGGCGATCTCGCTGCTGACCAACATGGCGGCCGGTTTGTCCGACGAAGTGCTCAGCCACGCCCACACCCTGTCGCAGGCACAAGGCGCCAGCGACACTGCCAGCGGCCTGCTGGCCGACCTGATTGCTTCGATGGACCTGCCCGCATGAGCACCCCCACTTCCGCCCGCACGCTGCAAGACAGCGCCCGCATCGCGCTCGCCTGCCTTGACCTCACCACCTTGGGCGACCACGACAGCGACACCGACGTGCTCGCCCTCTGCCAGCGCGCACAGAGTCCGCACGGCCCGGTGGCCGCCGTGTGTGTGTGGCCGGGTTTTGCCAGCCTCGCGCGCCAGCACCTGCCGGCCGGCATCGCGGTGGCGGCGGTCGCCAACTTCCCCGACGGCGGCACCGACCCCGAGGCCGCCGCGCGCGATGCCGCTGAGATCGTTGACGCCGGCGCGCAAGAGGTGGACGTGGTGCTGCCCTACGCTGCGCTCATGCGCGGTGACGAGGCCGTGGTGGCCGCGGTGTTGGCCGCCACGCGCAAGGCCTCGCAAGGCGTGCGCCTCAAAGTGATTCTGGAAACCGGCGAGCTGAAGACCGAGGCGCTGATCCGCCGTGCCGCGCACATCGCGCTCAGCGAGGGCGCCGATTTTCTGAAGACCAGCACCGGCAAGACACCCGTGGGCGCCACGCTCGACGCCGCGCGGCTGTTGCTGCAAGCCATTGCACACACGCCCGGTGCGGCCGGCCGCGTGGGCTTCAAACCCTCGGGCGGCATCCGCACCGTGGCCGAGGCCGAGGGCTACATCGCGCTCACTGAATCCATACTCGGCGGCGCCGCGCTGCACCCCAGCCGCCTGCGTTTTGGCGCCAGCAGCCTGCTCAACGACATCGCCGCCGTGCTGGCCGGCACCGCGCCGCCGCCGGTGGCCGCACCCGGCAGTTACTGAGCCCAGCGCCCCATGCTCGCGCAAGAAATCATCCGCATCAAACGCGACGGCGGCGCGCTGGCCGCCGAGCAGGTGCAGGCCTTTGTGGCCGGCCTGGTGGACGGCGGCTGGAGCGAAGGCCAGGCCGCGTCGCTGGCCATGGCGATCTTTTTGCGCGGCATGAACGCCGAGGAGACCGTGGCGCTCACCCGCGCCATGACGCACTCGGGCGAGGTGCTGAGCTGGGCCGACGCGCAGCTGAATGGCCCCGTGCTCGACAAACACTCCACCGGCGGCGTGGGCGACAAAGTGAGCCTGATGCTGGCGCCCATCGTGGCCGCCTGCGGTGGGTTTGTGCCCATGATCTCGGGCCGTGGCCTGGGCCACACCGGCGGCACGCTCGACAAGCTCGACGCCATTCCCGGCTACCGCACCGCGCCCGACATCACGCAACTGCGCAGCGCCTTGCGACAGGCGGGTTGCGCCATCGTCGGCCAAACGGCCACGCTGGCGCCGGCCGATCGCCGCCTCTACGCCATTCGCGACGTGACGGCCACGGTCGAATCCATCCCGCTCATCACGGCCAGCATCTTGTCCAAAAAACTGGCCGCCGGTTTGCAGGGCCTGGTGATGGACGTGAAGTGCGGCAATGGCGCCTTCAGCGCCGACCTCACGCATGCGCAGGCGTTGGCGCAGTCCTTGGTGCAGGTGGCCGGTGGCGCCGGCTTGCCCACGCGCGCCTTCATCACCGACATGAACCAAGTGCTGGGCCACAGCGTGGGCAACGCCTTGGAGGTGCGCGAGGCCGTGCACTACCTGATGGGCGTGGAGCGCGAGCCGCGTCTGCATGCGCTCACGCGCGCACTGAGTGCGGAGTTGTTGGTGATCGGGGGATTGATGGGCGGTTTGAGCGACGGTCTGGTGCGATCGGGCCACGGCGCTGCGCCGGTCTTGGCTCAAGCGATGGCGGGTGTGGGCGCGAACATGGCCCAGGGTTCCGACGCCACCGCCGTGCAACGCGAGGCGGCGCTCGCCCGCGTCGACGCCGTGCTGGCCAATGGCTCGGCGATGCAGCACTTCGAGCGCATGGTGGCGGCCCTCGGTGGCCCCTCCGACATCGCCTCGAACGCAGACGCCCATTTGCCCGCAGCCCCAGTGCAGCGCGACGTGCTCGCGCCGCATGCCGGCTGGGTCAGCGCCATGCACACACGCGACATCGGCGTGATGTTGATCGAGCTCGGTGGTGGCCGTCGCCAAGCCGGCGATGCCATCGATCACCGGGTCGGCTTCAGCGCCGTGGTGGGCGTGGGCCAGCGGGTCGAAGCTGGCCAGCCGCTGGTGACTGTTCACGCGGCCAACTCGGCCGATGCCGAGCGCGCAGCCGCGCAGTGGTTGCAGTGCGTGTCGCTCAGTGAGGCACGGGTGCCTGAGGTGCCTGTATTGATCGAAGGGCCCTGAGCGCCGGGCGCGGACGGCGCGCTGCAATCACACGCCGGGCGCTGATGGCGCGCTTCGATCACACAGCCGGCCCGTCCGCCGGCCGCAGCAACTGCACCACCGCCAGGGCCTGCGGGCCCATCACGCCCTCGGCGATGCGCTCAAAACCCATCGACCGATAGAGCGCCAAGGCCGGTGCGTTGGCCGCTGTGGTCGTGACACTCACTGCCAGCCCTGGCGCGCGCTGCAAGGCTTCTTGCACCAACCCCCGCGCGATGCCGCGTCGCTGCTGCAGCGGGTCGACCACCAGCGTGGTGATGGCGATGCGCTGCGATGGCGCGGATTCATCTGGCCCCAAGGCCAGTGCCCCCAGCAGCGCCCCGGCCTCGTCCACCACGCCCAGAAAGAAGTCGCCGCTGGCTTGGATGTCAGCGATGCCGACGCTGAGCGGCGCAGCGCCCGCCCCCAACAGCAAGGCTTCTTGCGCATGGGCGCGTTGCAAGAGCTGATGCATCAGCGCCGCCGTGGCGGGGTCTTGGACGTGAAGCGCGGTGAGGTGCAGTGGCATCTGCGGATTGTCGGCGGGCTGCGGCGACAAGCAGACCCGCCATGACAAACAGCCCCCGAAGGGGCCGTTCAGATCACAGGTCCATGGTTGTGAGCAGCAGGCCCGCAAGCCGCCTCAGCGGTCTGCAGTCAGCCCATCCCAGGCCGCTCAACTGCCGATCACGCCGCCGTCGTTTTTGGTGATGACGATGGTGGCCGAGCGCGGGCGCACGCCGGCGCCGTAGCCGGTGTTGGCGGGCCACTGGCTCTGGTACTTGGCGGGGGCGGTCACATCGGCCATCTTGGTCAGCTCACCCGGGTGCTGGATGTTGACGAACATGGCGCGGCCATCTGGGGTTTCGGCCCAACCGGTGATCTCGGCACCGCGCGGGCCGACCAGGAAGCGCTTGAGCGTGGCGTCGGTGGGCGCCTTGCCCACCGGGGTGCGGATGGTCTTGGCGTCGCTGCCGCTGTAGCTGAAGGTCTTGACCTCACCGTCACCCACGCGGCCGGGCAGAGCGGCCAGCAGCATGCAGTTGGTCTGGTCGGTGTAGGCGCCGTCGTCGGTCTCGATCCAGCAGATGCCGGTGGCTGGGCTGAACACCAGGCCGTCGGGCGACGACAGGTCGTTGGCGTCGGTCAAGCGGGACACGTTGATCTGGCCGACATCCGCGTCGGCTTGGGCGCCGAACAGGTAGATGTCCCACTTGAACGCGGTCGCGGTGGGCTGCGCTTCGGCCAGGCGGATGATGTGGCCGTTGACGTTGCCCTTGTTGGTCTTGTCGCCCTTGGCGTCCTTGAACGTGTCGCTGTAGAAGCGCGGGTTGGCGGCGTCCACCGACATGTCGCCCGACAGTGCGCGGTTGCTGTTGTTGGTCAGCGTGAAGTAGACCTCGCCCGTCTTGGGGTTCACGCCGCCCCACTCCGGGCGGTCCATCTTGGTGGCGCCCACCGCGTCGGCGGCCAGGCGGGTGAAGATGGCGACGTCGGCGTCGGAGGTGAACTCGAAGTCGGGGTTGGCGGCGACGATCGGGTTGGCCATCGACAACTCGATCCACGCGCCCGCACCATCGTCCTTGAACTTGGCCACATACAGCGTGCCACGGTCGAGGTACTTGTCGCCCACGGCGAAGCGGTCGGCGGCGTTGGCGTCGGCGGCGTCCCAGGTGGCGGCCGAGACGAACTTGTAGATGTACTCGCCGCGCGAGTCGTCACCCATGTAGGCGACGATGGGCTGGCCGGCCACCGGCTTGGCGAAGGTCACGTTCTCGTGGCCGACGCGGCCCAGGGCCGAGCGCTTGCGCAGCGGGGCGTTCGGGTTGTAGGGATCGATCTCGACGATGAAACCGAAGGTGTTCATCTCGTTGCGGTAGTCCTGCTTGGCGCTGGCGGCGACGGCACCGTTGTTCCAGCGTGCGTACACGTCTTGCGGGCCGGCGGTTTCCCAGCCGTGGCGGCTGGCGGCGCCCGCCGGGCGGCCATAACGCACCAGCGCGGTCACGGCCTTGTCCTTCTTGCCGCGGCGTTCGTCGTCCTTGGCATCGCGGAAGAAGTAGCCGAACCAGTTCTCTTCACCCGACACGTAGGTGCCCCAGGGGGTGGGGCCGGCGCCGCAGTTGTTGAGCGTGCCGCGGCTGCTGGTGCCGTCCGGGCTGTAGGCGGTGACGAGGTGGGCGCTGCCGCGCGCCGGGCCGTGGATCTGCACCGGCGTGTTGGGCGTGATGCGGCGGTTGAAGGCCGAGCCTTGGCGGTAGCGCCAGGCCTGGCCATCGGTCTGCACCTCGGTCACGCTCAGGCCGTGCACGGCCAGTTCCTTGTTCACTTCCGCGGCCGGGCGCGGCAGGCTGGCGGTGCCGCCGTTGGCGTGGATGAAGAAGGAGCTGAGCTTCTCGTCGGTGGTGGCTTCGTGGTTCATGGCGATCAGGCCACGCGAGTTGAAGCTGCGCGAGGGTTGGCCGGCCGCATCCAGGCCGAAGAAGGCCATGCCGTCGCCGTGGTCGCCGAGGCGAGCATCGAACTGCTCGTCGGTGCCGTCGTTCTTGAATGCGGGCACACCGGCCAGCAGCGGGTCACCCAGCGCCACCAGCACGCGCGCGGTGTAGCCCTCGGGCACGCTCACCTGGTCGGCCAGCGATTTGGGCACGGCCTGGAAGCCGAGGCTGTTGACGGCCGCGCTGACGCCCTGGCTGCCGCCGGTGGTGGCGCAACCCGTCAGTGCGGCACCGCCCAAGCTGGCTGCGCCGCTGGCAGCCAAGCTGCGGCCCAGCAGGCTGCGGCGGCTCAGTCGGTGGTGCACCACGTGCTCGAACTCGGGGTTCGCGGTGGTGTTGGCGTGCTCGTTGTTGAAGACGGCGCTGGGTCGTTTGTTGGCGTGGCTCATGGTCGTCGGAAGAGGCAAAGAGGTGGCTTGCCAACCAGGGCAAGCGCGGGATGGGGAACGGGCGGGATGGTCGTTGCCCCATGTGACGGACACGTGACAAACCTTGCTCGCAGACATCCCATTCAGCCCAGGCCGGTCAGGGGAACTCACGGGGCCGCAGCCGCTGGGCTGACTCTACAATTTCGCCAGCGGCAAACGTTTGCGTCCTGTGCTGCGGCGCCCACATGTGCGGGCTCGGCCGCACCGGTGCGAGGCTGAGCCATCGCCATTTCGTGACACCAGAAAGCCCGCCATGCACGCTGCTTCCCCCTTCGCGGATGTCGCCTCGGTCGCGTCTTCACCCCTCGGCCACGTGCTGGTGGTGGGCAGCCTGAATCTCGACCTGATGGTGCAGGCGCCGCACCTTCCCGCGCCGGGCGAGACGCTGACCGGCCGCGACTTTCGCACCGACCAAGGTGGCAAAGGCGCCAACCAGGCCGTGGCTGCGGCGCGCCTGGGCGCACCGGTGGCCATGCTGGGCTGCGTGGGTGACGATGACGCGGGGCGGCGTTTGCGCGCCGGCTTGCAGGCCGATGGTATCGATGTGAGTGCGGTGCGCACCGTGCCTGGCGGCGTGCCCACCGGCACCGCCGTGATCACCGTGGCCGATGACGGCGAGAACTGCATCGTGGTGATACCGGGCACCAACGCGCATGTCGGCGCGGCCGATGTGGATGCGGTGACCAGCGATTTGCTGCGAACCGCGGCGCTGCTGGTGCTGCAGTTGGAGATTCCGC
>JBEAOO010000186.1:0-16748 GCA_041164825.1 Pseudomonadota bacterium
CACGGTGCGCCACCCTGCCCTCACGCCAACGGAGCCGTGCAGAGCACCCCATCGGCGGAACAGGCACAGCCCGTGATCAGCCCAGCTGTTTGAGCCCGAAGCGGGCGAGTCTCTGCGATGACAACCATCGCCCGAGCTCGGCGGGACCGATGCAGCCAACGAGCGAGATGGGTATTGAGGTGTTTCTTTGCTTACTTTCTTTGCACCAGCAAAGAAAGTGAGTCGCCCTGCCGGGGCGAACACCCGGCGGGCTGCAACGCAAGCCACAAGCGCCGGCCAAAAGCCCCAGCACAAGACCAAGACCAAGACCAAGACCCCAAAACTGAGCCCAAAACTAACAAGCCGCCCGAAGGCGGCTTGCGATACCCGTTGCGCTGTCCAACCCGGAGCAGCGCAACCCAAGGCTCAGATCAACGCTGGCCCAGCGGCGGCACGTTGCGGCTCACCGAACCGGTGAACAGCTGGCGCGGACGGCCGATCTTGTACTCGGGGTCGCTGATCATTTCGTTCAGCTGGGCGATCCAGCCGACGGTGCGGGCCAGGGCGAAGATGCCGGTGAACAGGTTCACAGGGATGCCGATGGCGCGCTGCACGATGCCGGAGTAGAAGTCGACGTTCGGGTACAGCTTGCGGCTGACGAAGTATTCGTCTTCCAGCGCGATGCGCTCAAGTTCCTTGGCGAGCTTGAACAGCGGGTCGTTTTCCAGGCCCAACTCGGCCAGCACTTCGTTGCAGGTTTCCTGCATCAGCTTGGCGCGCGGGTCGTAGTTTTTGTAGACGCGGTGACCGAAGCCCATCAGCTTGACGCCGCTGTTCTTGTCCTTCACCTTCTCCATGAACTCGCCGACCTTGGCGACGCCGCCCTGGCGCTGGATGTCTTCCAGCATGTTCAGGCAAGCCTCGTTGGCGCCACCGTGAGCGGGGCCCCACAGGCAGGCCACACCAGCAGCGATGGCCGCGAACGGGTTGGTGCCCGACGAGCCGCACAGGCGGACCGTGGAGGTGGAGGCGTTTTGCTCGTGGTCTGCGTGCAAGATGAAGATGCGGTCGAGGGCGCGTTCGAGCACCGGGTTGACCTTGTACTCTTCGCACGGCGTGCCAAACATCATGCGCAGGAAGTTGCCCGAGTAGCTCAGGTCGTTCTGCGGATACATGTAGGGCTGGCCGATGCCGTACTTGTAGGACATGGCCACCAGCGTCGGCATCTTGGCGATCAAGCGGATCGCGGCGATTTCACGGTGCTTGGGGTTATTGATGTCGGTGCTGTCGTGATAGAAGGCCGACAGGCCGCCGATCAGGCCGGTCAACACCGCCATCGGGTGGGCATCACGGCGGAAGCCGCGCAGGAAGAACTGCATCTGCTCGTTGACCATGGTGTGGTTGGTCACGAGCTTGTGGAACGACTCGCGCTGGCCGGCATTGGGCAGGTCACCGTTCAGCAGCAGGTAGCAGGTGTCGAGGTAGTCGCAGTTGGTGGCGAGTTGCTCGATGGGGTAGCCGCGATACAACAGCTCGCCCTTGTCGCCGTCGATGTAGGTGATGGCCGACTGGCACGACGCCGTGGACAGAAAGCCCGGGTCGTAGGTGAACTTGCCGGTTTGGCCGTAGAGCTTGCGGATGTCGATCACATCGGGACCGACACTGCCCTTGTAGACCGGCAGGTCCATGCTGGGGCTGCCATCGGAGAACGACAGAGTGGCTTTCACGTCAGACGGAGTCATGGGCTTTCCTTCGTAGATTGAAAATCTTTATCGGCGCGGATCGGCGCCGGGGTCACACGCTGGGCGACACGGCCACAGGCTTGTCGGCGGGCACACGCATCAAACGCAGCACCGCCACAGCCTGCGCATCGTCACTCAGCTCGCCTTCAGGCTCCTTGCGCGCCAGGAGCAGATCGAGCAAGTCGTTGTCGGACAGGTCCATCAACGCTAGCAAGCCCTGCGCCTGACCTTCGGTCAGCGAGGTGTCGTGGCGCGAAAAAAAACGCTCCACGAACAAATCGTTTTCCAGCAGGCCCCGGCGGCAACGCCAACGGAGCTTGCTCAGGGCACGCTCGTCGATCAAATCGTTCAACATGGTGGTCGGGGCCTGGTGCAGGAGGGCGACGGCGGCAAGCAGAGGCTGCGCGCGCTCAGACGGCGCGACGCACCATCAGTTCTTTGATCTTGCCGATGGCCTTGGTGGGGTTCAGACCCTTGGGGCAGACATCGACGCAGTTCATGATGGTGTGGCAACGGAACAGGCGGTACGGGTCCTCAAGGTTGTCGAGGCGGCCGGCGGTGTCGTGGTCGCGGCTGTCGGCGATGAAGCGGTAGGCCTGCAGCAAGCCGGCCGGGCCGACGAACTTGTCCGGGTTCCACCAGAAGCTCGGGCAGCTGGTGGAGCAGCTGGCGCACAAAATGCACTCGTACAGGCCGTTGAGCTCGTCGCGCTCTTCGGGGCTCTGCAGGCGCTCTTTTTCGGGCGGACGCTCTTCGTTCACCAAGTACGGCTTGATGCTGTTGTACTGGTTGAAGAACTGGGTCATGTCGACGATCAGGTCGCGGATGACCGGCAGGCCCGGCAGCGGCTTGAGCACCACGGTGCCCGGCAGGGTCAGCATGTTGGTCAGGCAGGCCAGTCCGTTTTTGCCATTGATGTTCATGGCGTCAGAGCCACAAACCCCTTCGCGGCACGAGCGGCGGAACGACAGCGTCGGGTCCACCTGCTTGAGCTTCATCAGGGCGTCGAGCAACATGCGCTCGGAACCGTCCAGCTCAACCTCGATGGTCTGCATGTAAGGCTTCGCATCGGTGTCGGGGTCGTAGCGGTAGATCTGGAAAACGCGCTTGGTCATGATGTTGTGTCCTGCACCGATTTAGAACGTACGCACCACCGGCGGGACGGACTTGGCCGTCAGCGGGGTGAGGTTGACGGGCTTGTAGTCGAGGCGGTTGCCTTCGCTGTACCAGAGCGTGTGCTTCATCCACACGGCATCGTTGCGACCGTTCGGCGCTTCGGGCGTGTCGCCGTAGTCGTTCACGGTGTGGGCACCACGGCTCTCGCGGCGGGCCGCGGCCGAGACCATGGTGGCCAGCGCCGCTTCCATCAGGTTCTCCACTTCGAGCGCTTCGATGCGCGCGGTGTTGAAGACCTTGGACTTGTCGGCCAGGTGGATGCCCTTCACGCGCTCGGCCAGGTCTTTGATCTTGACCACGCCTTCGTCCATCGAGGCCTGGGTGCGGAACACACCTGCGTGCTGCTGCATGGCGGCCCGGATGTCGTTGGCCACGTCTTGCGCGTACTCACCGCTGGTGCTGGTGTCGAACTTGGCCAGGCGGGCCAGGGTCTTGTCAGCGGCGTCGGCCGGCAGGGCTTTGTGGTTCTTGGCCTTGAGGGCCGAGTCGACGATGTGGTTGCCGGCCGCGCGGCCGAACACCAGCAGGTCGAGCAGCGAGTTGGTGCCCAGGCGGTTGGCGCCGTGCACCGACACGCACGAGCACTCACCCACGGCGTAGAGGCCATTGACCACGGCGTTCGGGTTGCCATCTTTGGGCACCACGACCTGGCCATTGATGTTGGTGGGGATGCCACCCATCTGGTAGTGGATGGTCGGCACCACGGGGATCGGTTCCTTGGTGATGTCGACGTTGGCGAAGTTGTGGCCAATCTCGAACACCGAAGGCAGGCGCTTCAAGATGGTGTCGGCACCCAGGTGGGTCATGTCGAGGTGAATGTAGTCCTTGTTGGGACCGCAGCCGCGACCTTCCTTGATCTCCTGGTCCATGCAGCGCGAGACGAAGTCACGCGGGGCCAGGTCCTTCAGCGTCGGGGCATAACGCTCCATGAAGCGCTCGCCGTTGACGTTGCGCAAAATGGCGCCTTCACCGCGGCAGCCTTCGGTCAGCAGCACGCCCGCGCCGGCCACGCCGGTGGGGTGGAATTGCCAGAACTCCATGTCTTCCAGCGGGATGCCAGCGCGAGCCGCCATGCCCAAACCGTCACCGGTGTTGATGAAGGCGTTGGTGGAGGCCGCAAAGATGCGACCCGCGCCACCGGTGGCCAGCAGCACGGTTTTGGCTTCCATGATGTGGATCTCGCCGGTTTCCATTTCCAGCGCGGTCACACCCACCACATCGCCGTCGGCGTCCCGGATCAGGTCCAGCGCCATCCACTCGACGAAGAAGTTGGTGCGGGCCTTCACGTTCTGTTGGTACAGCGTGTGCAGCATGGCGTGGCCCGTGCGGTCGGCCGCGGCGCAAGCACGTTGCACGGGCTTTTCGCCGTAGTTGGCGGTGTGGCCGCCAAACGGGCGCTGGTAGATCGTGCCGTCGGGGTTGCGGTCGAACGGCATGCCGAAGTGTTCGAGCTCGTACACCACCTTCGGTGCTTCACGGCACATGAACTCGATGGCGTCTTGGTCGCCCAACCAGTCGGAGCCCTTGACGGTGTCGTAGAAGTGGTAGTGCCAGTTGTCTTCCGACATGTTGCCCAGCGAGGCACCGATGCCGCCTTGGGCGGCCACGGTGTGCGAGCGGGTCGGGAAGACCTTGGACAGCACGGCCACGTTCAGGCCGGCCAAAGACAGTTGCAGCGAAGCGCGCATGCCGGAGCCGCCGGCACCGACGATCACGACGTCGAACTTGCGCTTGGTCACGTTGGTAGCGTTGGTAGAAGAACTCATGGGGGTACTCGTTGGGGTACTCATATCAATCACAGCCGCCACAGGACCTGGATCGCCCAGCCTGCACAACCGACCAGCCACACCAGGGTAAACACGTGCAGCGCCAGACGAGCGCCCACGGGCTTCACGTAGTCCATCCAGATGTCGCGCATGCCAACCCAGGCGTGCCAGGCCAGCGAGACGATCAGCACAAAGGTCAACACCTTCATCCACTGCGCCGAGAAAATGGCGGCCCAGCGGTCGTAGCCCAGCGGGCCGCCGAACAGCAGTTGCGCCAGCAGGGCGATGGTGAACAGGGCCATCAGCGTGGCGGTGATGCGTTGCACCAGCCAGTCGCGCATGCCGTATCCGGCACCTGAGACGACGCGCTTGGCGCCGTAATTGATTGCGTCGTTAGCCATGGAGCCTCGTCCTCAGAAAAACAGCTTGGCGCCGAGCGCCAGGGTCAGCACCACGCTCAGCACCAGCGTCACCACAGCCGACTGGCGGCCGAATTCTTTGGTGACCGAGTGGGTGGCGTCCATGTAGAGGTGGCGCACACCGGCAATGAAGTGGTGCAAAAAGCCCCAAATCAGCGCCAGCACCACCAACTTCACCAGAAAGCCCGGCACGAAACCGATGCCGGCGGTGAATGCGGAGGTGAATTCACCGTAGGAGATTTCCGAGGTCACGCTTTTGTCGAACATCCAGATGATGAACGGCAACAAGATGAACATCAGGCCACCGCTGGCGCGGTGAAGAATCGACACCACGCCCGCCAGGGGCAAGCGGTATCCCAAAGCGTCGACCAAACGCATCGTTCCCGGTCTTTGTTTTTTCGTCTCAGCCATGTCGAGCCTTCATGTGAGCGGATGTAATTGAGGTGAAACCCGCAGAGTTTATTGCATTGCAGCACGCGTCGCTGACTGAGAACTGTCCACTGCTGTCGTGGTCTTTTTTGGTCATCAGCTCAGTTCATTGCGGTAGAAATGCGAGGTGGTGTTGTAGAGCCCGCGGCGCAGTTCCACCGGCTTGTCGCCATAGGTGTGCGAGAGGCGCTCCACACTCAGCAGCGGCGCGCCGGGCGCCACCGCCAGCAAGGCCGCAGTGGCCTCGTCCGCGCACACCGCGCGGATTTTTTCTTCGGCGCGGATCATGCGCACGCCGAATTCGGTCTCAAACAGGCCGTACATCGGCCCGCGGTAATCGCTCAGCCGCTCAGCGGTCAGGCCCTTGAATTCCACCCCGGGCAGCCAGATGTCGTCGAGCACCACCGGCACGCCGGCAAACACCAGGCGGCGGCGCACTTGGATGACAGGCTCGCCGGCCTTCAGGCCCAATTCGCGCGCCACATCGGCAGGCGCGCGCTGACGCCGGCACTCGATGAAATCGCGTTGCACGCTGCCTTCATCGCCATGGTCGGAGGCCAAGCGCAAGAAGCGGTATTGCACCTGCTGCTCGGCATGGGTGGCCACGAACGTGCCCTTGCCCTGGCGGCGCACCAACAGGTTTTCGGTGGCCAACTCATCGACCGCCTTGCGCACCGTGCCCTGGCTGACCTTGAAGCGGCCGGCCAATTCGATTTCACTGGGAATGGCCTCACCCGGACCCCACACGCCGGCCTGCAGGTCGCGCATCATCAGCGTTTTGATCTGTTGATAGAGCGGGCTGAACGAGGGCGCGAGCGACTCGGCGGGGGCGCCACGCGGCGACACCGGGGTGTCAGCGGCAGGGGTGGCGGAGGGGTCGGTCGCAGGCATGGCGCGGATTGCAACACAGGCCGAACGTCAAGTCCATGAAAGTTGACTGATGTCTTATATAAGACATAAGAGAGTTGACGCGCCCCGGGTCAACACCTAGACTGGCCGTAAACTGGCTGTCTGCGCGCCCCGCACAGGGCGCTTTGGCGCGTTCGCTCTGCTTGACGTTCACCTTTCACTTCCTTTCGGAGTTCCCATGAGCAAGAAACCCGTTCGAGTTGCCGTCACTGGCGCTGCTGGCCAAATCGGTTACGCCCTGTTGTTCCGCATTGCCTCCGGCGAAATGCTGGGCAAAGACCAGCCCGTCATCCTGCAACTGCTGGAGGTGCCGGTGGACGGCCCGCAGAAGGCGCTCAAAGGCGTGATGATGGAACTCGACGACTGCGCGTTCCCGCTGCTGGTCGGCATGACCGCGCACAGCGACCCGCTGACCGCCTTCAAGGACGCCGACTACGCGCTGCTCGTGGGCTCGCGCCCCCGCGGCCCGGGCATGGAGCGTGCCGAGCTGCTGTCGATCAACGGCGCCATCTTCACCGCCCAGGGCAAAGCCCTGAACGAAGTCGCTTCGCGCAACGTCAAGGTGCTGGTCGTGGGCAACCCCGCCAACACCAACGCCTACATCGCGATGAAGGCCGCGCCGGACCTGCCGGCCAAGAACTTCACCGCCATGCTGCGCCTGGACCACAACCGCGCCGCCTCGCAAATCGCCGCCAAGACCGGCAAGCCGGTGTCGGCCATCAAGAAGCTGGCCGTGTGGGGCAACCACTCGCCGACCATGTACGCCGACTACCGCTACGCCACCATCGACGGCGCCTCGGTCAAGGACATGATCAACGACCAAGAATGGAACGCCAACGTGTTCCTGCCCACCGTGGGCAAGCGTGGCGCGGCCATCATTGAAGCGCGCGGCCTGTCGTCGGCCGCTTCGGCCGCCAACGCCGCCATCGACCACATGCGCGATTGGGCCCTGGGCACCAACGGCGAATGGGTGACGATGGGCATCCCGTCGAATGGCGAATACGGCATCCCGAAGGACGTGATGTTCGGCTTCCCCGTCACGACCGAAAACGGCGAGTACAAAATCGTCGAAGGCCTGGAAATCGATGCCTTCTCGCAAGAGTGCATCAACAAGACCTTGGCCGAACTGCAAGGCGAACAAGAAGGCGTCAAGCACTTGCTGTAATCAGCAGGCTGCGCACCGGGCCCTCGGGCCCGCGTGACACCCTCAGTACCCTCGGGCCGGCTTGCATCACCATGCACCGGCCCGTTGTTCGTTCTGGCCCGCCGTCGTGGGCCTCGCCCCGCCCACCTGCCTTCGGAGCTTGCCCCATGTCCGCTGCCATCCACCCCAGCCAGGCGCTGTTTGACGCCGACGATGCCGCCGCCACCCTGCCGGTGTGCGACCACTACGCCGGTGTCGAAGCCCGCATGCTCAAGGCGCTGACCCTGCAAGCGGAGTTGGGCCCGGTGTTTGACGTGACGCTGGACTGCGAAGACGGCGCACCCATTGGCGGCGAGGCCGAACACGCCCATCTCGTGGCCGAGGTGGCCACCTCGGCCCACAACCTGCACGGTCGCGTCGGCGCCCGCGTGCACCCGGCCGACCACCCCAGCTTCGAGGCCGACGTGGACACCCTGCTCGGCCGCGCCGGCACCCGCCTGGCCTACCTGATGGTGCCCAAGCCGCGCGATCTGGCCGAGGTGCAACGCGCCATTGCCCACATCGACCACGTGAGCCGTGCGCACGGTCTGGCCCACAACGTGCCGGTGCACGTGCTGGTGGAAACACATGGCGCGCTGCGCGATGTGGAGGCCATTGCCGCCCTGCCCCGCATCGAATCGATCTCGTTCGGGCTGATGGACTTTGTCTCGGCGCACCGCGGCGCCATTCCCGCCGCGGGCATGAGCGTCGAGGGCCAGTTCAGCCACCCGCTGGTGCTGCGCGCCAAGCTCAACATCGCGGCGGCCTGCCACGGCCATGGCAAGGTGCCCTCGCACTGCGTGGTCACCGAGTTCAACAACCGCAGCGCCATCGAAGCCGCCGCCCACCGCGCCTGCCACGAGCTCGGCTACACCCGCATGTGGAGCATCCACCCGAACCAGATCCGCCCCATCGTCGAAGCCTTTGCGCCCACCGCGGCCGAGATCGACACCGCCATCGACATCATCAGCGCCGCCCAGGCCGCCGGCTGGGCGCCCATCCGCCACCGCGACACCCTGCACGACCGTGCCAGCTTCCGCTATTTCTGGCAGGTGATCGAGCGCGCCCACCGCACGGGCCAGCCCCTGCCGGCCGAGGTGCGCCATCTCTGGTTTGAATCATTGGTCTGAATCATTGGTTTGAACCTGTGGTTTGAACCTGTCACTGGCGCCAACAGCTTGACGCGCCCGCTGCACTTTGTTGCAAGCCTGGCCCGCCACGTCATTCAGGCGGCATGCAAGGCGCCGACAATTGGGTGAACCCTGTCCAACCACTTTCAAGACGCCCATCCATGAAGCTGCACACCCCCGCCCTCACCACCGCCGCAACCGCCCTGACCTTGGCATTGGTCTGCTGGGGCTCGGCCCACGCCGCCGTCAAGCGCCCGCCCTCGGCCAAGGCCGTGCCCAAAGCCGTGGCGCTGCCCGAAGCCGGCCCCGAGCAACTGCAAGCTGCCGGCGTGGCGCTCACGGGCAGCTACGAGTGCGAGTTCAAACAATCGATTGACGTGGGCGCCAACCCCAAATCGCCCGGCTACCTCGACGTGCGCTACAAAAACAGCAGCTACACGATGAAGCCCGTGCTCTCGTCCACCGGCGCGCTGCGCCTGGAAGACGTCAAGGGCGTGACCCTGCTGCTGCAGATCGCCAACAAGTCGATGTTGATGGACACCAAGGCGGGCAAGCGCGTGGTCGACAACTGCGTGCACGCCAAGCAGCGCGAAGCCATGCAAGCCGCGGCCGCCAACCCGGCAGCACCGTCGGACCTGCTGAAGTAAGTCACTCGCTTGGCAGCGAGCGGGGCCCAAACCTGGCCCCAGCTCGGTCGCTCGGCGCATGCCCAGCGGCAGAAGTATGGCTTGAGTATGCATACTTCGGTATGTATACTTCGATCTGCCTCGGGGCGCCCTGCCGCCCTGGTCAGACCGGAGTACGTCCTGTGGAAGCCACTGTTGCTGAACGCGGTCAGATCACCCTGCCCAAAGCGGTGCGTGATGCACTGGGTCTGACCAAAGGCACCACCCTCAAAGTGGAACTCGACGGCGGGCGCATCATCTTGCGCAAAGACGTCAGCGACGCCATCTCGCGCGCTCGCGGCCGCTTCAAGCTCGACGGCTTCACCGACACCGACGATGCCGTGCGCGCGATCCGCGGCCAAACAAGCGACGACGCCGGCACGGCCGAGCGCTGACACCCACGCCTGCGCCGCGCATGATAGCCATCGACTCCTCTGTGCTCATCGACCTGCTGGCCGACAGCGGCCCTGCGGCCGACGCGGCCGAGGCCTGCCTGCGCCAGTCGCTGAGCATGGGCCCGGTGGTGGTGTGTGACGTGGCGCTCACCGAAATTTGCACCGCCCTGAAAAACGGCGCCGAGGTGCTCGAAGCCCTGGAGGACATGGGCGTGGGCTACAGCGCCACCGAGGCCAAATCGGCCGTGCGCGCGGGCGAGATGCAACGCCGCTGGCGCCAGCGCGGCGGCGCCAGCCTGGGTGCACCCGAGCGCACCGCAGCTGAATTTTTGGTCGGGGCACATGCCTTGCTTCAGTGCGACGGCCTGATCACCCGCGACGACGCCTTCTTCCGCGATTACTTCAAGGGGCTCAAGGTCATCGTGCCGAAAGCTTCCTGACGTGCAATCCCGCTCACGGATTTCACACCCCCCACCTTCCGATGAACACCCGCAACACACTGGAGAGCCCCATGCTGCAAGCCTATCGCCAACACGTCGCCGAACGCGCTGCCCTCGGTATTCCGCCGCTGCCGCTTGAAGCCAAGCAAGTGGCCGACCTGATCGAGCTGATCAAGGCCCCGCCCGCTGGCGAAGACGCCTTCCTGCTCGACCTGCTGACGCACCGCGTGCCCCCGGGCGTGGACGACGCGGCCAAGGTCAAGGCCAGCTTCTTGGCCGCCGTGGCCCATGGTGAGCTGAGCGTGGCGCTGATTTCCAAGGCCAAGGCCACCGAGTTGCTGGGCACCATGGTGGGCGGCTACAACGTGCACCCGCTGATCGAACTGCTGGACGACGCCGATGTGGCCAGCGTGGCCGCTGCCGCGCTGAAGAAGACGCTGTTGATGTTCGACTTCTTCAACGACGTGGCCGAGAAAGCCAAGGCCGGCAACGCCTTCGCCAAAGACGTGATGCAGAGCTGGGCCGATGCCGAGTGGTTCACCACCCGCCCCGAAGTGCCCCAGACCATCACCGTGACCGTGTTCAAGGTGCCCGGCGAAACCAACACCGACGACCTGTCGCCCGCCCCTGATGCCTGGAGCCGCCCGGACATCCCGCTGCATTACCTGGCGATGCTGAAGAACACCCGCGAAGGCGCGGCGTTTGTGCCTGAAGACGACGGCAAGCGCGGCCCGATGCAGTTCATCGAAGACCTGAAGAAGAAGGGCAACCTCGTGGCCTACGTGGGCGACGTGGTGGGCACCGGTTCGAGCCGCAAGTCGGCCACCAACTCGGTGATCTGGGCCACCGGCCAAGACATCCCCTTCGTGCCCAACAAGCGCTTTGGCGGCGTCACCCTGGGCGGCAAGATCGCCCCGATCTTCTTCAACACGCAAGAAGACTCCGGCTCGCTGCCGATCGAAGTGGATGTGAGCAAGCTGGAAATGGGCGACGTGGTTGACGTCATGCCCTACGACGGCAAGATCGTGCGCAACGGCGAAACCGTGGTCGAGTTCAAGCTCAAAAGCGATGTGCTGTTTGACGAAGTGCGCGCCGGCGGCCGCATCAACCTGATCATCGGCCGCTCGCTCACCGCCAAGGCGCGTGAGTTCTTGGGCCTGGGTGCCTCCACCTTGTTCCGCCTGCCCACCGCCCCGATCGCCACGAAGGCCGGCTTCACGCTGGCGCAAAAAATGGTCGGTCGCGCCGTCGGCCTGCCAGAAGGCCAGGGCGTGCGCCCCGGCACCTACTGCGAGCCCAAGATGACCACCGTGGGTTCGCAAGACACCACCGGCCCGATGACCCGCGACGAGCTGAAAGACCTGGCCTGCCTGGGCTTCTCGGCCGACCTGGTGATGCAATCGTTCTGCCACACCGCTGCGTATCCGAAGCCCGTGGACGTCAAGACCCACCGCGAGCTGCCCAAGTTCATCTCCAGCCGCGGCGGTGTGGCCCTGCGCCCGGGCGATGGCGTGATCCACAGCTGGCTCAACCGCCTGCTGCTGCCCGACACCGTCGGCACCGGCGGCGACTCGCACACCCGCTTCCCGATCGGCATTTCTTTCCCCGCCGGTTCGGGCCTGGTGGCCTTCGGTGCGGCCACCGGCGTGATGCCGCTGGACATGCCGGAATCGGTGCTGGTGCGCTTCAAGGGCCAGATGCAGCCCGGCATCACGCTGCGCGACTTGGTGCACGCCATTCCGCTGTACGCCATCAAGGCCGGTCTGCTGACCGTGGCCAAGGCCGGCAAGATCAATGTGTTCTCGGGCCGCATCCTCGAAATCGAAGGCCTGCCCGACCTGAAGGTCGAGCAAGCGTTTGAGCTGAGCGATGCCTCGGCCGAGCGCAGCGCCGCCGGTTGCACCGTGAAGCTGAACCCCGCACCGATCAAGGAATACCTCACCAGCAACATCGTGCTGATGAAGAACATGATCGCCGACGGTTACGCCGACGCCCGCACGCTGGCCCGCCGCATCGAGAAGGTCGAAGCCTGGCTCGCCAAGCCCGACCTGCTCGAAGCCGACAAGGACGCCGAATACGCCGCCGTGATCGAGATCGACCTGGCCGAGCTGACCGAGCCCGTGCTCTGCTGCCCGAACGACCCGGACGACGCCAAGCTGCTGAGCGACGTCGCTGGCGCCAAGATCGACGAGGTGTTCATCGGCTCCTGCATGACCAACATCGGTCACTTCCGCGCAGCGTCCAAGCTGCTCGAAGGCAAGCGCGACATCCCGGTCAAGCTGTGGATCGCTCCGCCGACCAAGATGGACGCCAGCGAGCTGACCAAGGAAGGCCATTACGGCGTGTTCGGCGCGGCCGGTGCGCGCACCGAAATGCCGGGTTGCAGCCTGTGCATGGGCAACCAAGCGCAAGTGCGTGAAGGCGCCACGGTCGTGTCCACCTCGACCCGCAACTTCCCCAACCGCTTGGGCAAAAACACCTTCGTGTACCTGGCCTCAGCCGAGCTGGCCGCCATCGCGTCCAAGATCGGTCGCATCCCCACCGTCGCCGAATACCAGGCCGACATGGGCGTGATCAACAAGGACGGCAGCAAGATCTATCAGTACCTGAACTTCGACAAAATCGAAGAGTACGCCGACGCCGCCAAGGGCGTGAGCGCCTGATCAGCCTCACGCAGAACTGAGCTCCCAGGCCCGCGCAAGCGGGCCTTTTTCATGGGTCTGGGCCGCCACCTCAAGGGCCTGCCTCAGCCCATGCCAAGTCGGGTGGCCGGCGCATGCAACACAGCCGCCAGCCGCTACCGCCGCCGCCGATCAGCCGGCGGCCCGGGCGCCCACGGCTCCACCCACCGGCAGCACCAACAAGCGTCCCGAGGCGGGTGCGTTGGCCAGCACCTCGCTCGACAAACCTTCGCGCGCGGTGAGCACACAAAGCAGCGGTGGTGCGCTGGCCGGCCCGGCCAGCGCCACGCCCGTGGGGCAAGGCACGGGCAAACCGAGCACGCGGTCGAGCGCGCCATCGGGTGCAAAACGGGCCACGCTCCAACCGCCCTTCAAGGCGCACCAAGCGCCCCCCTCGGCATCGAGGGCCAGGCCCATCAACCGGCCCGAGCCCTTGGGCACGGTGGCCAGGCGGCGCACCGTGGCGCTGTCCGGCCAGAAGGCGTAAAGCGTGCCCGACTCCGGCGCCACGGCCACGAGGCGCTGGCCATCGGCCTGCCAGGCCAGCGCCGTCACGGGTTCGGGCAGGTGCCAGCCCGTGGCCTGGGGGGCGGCGGTGCTGCGGCCCAGGTCACTGCGCACATCGTCGCCGCGTCCATCACCGCGCATGTCGCCGCGAACGTCGCCGCCCGCGTCGCCACCGCTGATCGCACCCAGCCTGGCGCCCCGCTCCACCGCACCACTCCGCGCACCGCCCTCCGCGCCCACCAGCCGCGCCTCGCCCGCCCAGGGCGCCACACGCCAGCGATCCCCCTCGGCCACGCAGGCCCACAGTGCGCCCTGCGGGTGCAGGCACCAGGCGCTGACGCGCTGCTTGGGGCCCGTGGCGGGCACGGCGTGCACGCTGCCGTCCGCGCGCACCTGCCACCAGCCGCCCGCTTGGGTGCGCACCAGCACACCGGCGGCATGGGCCGGGCCCTGGGCATGAGGGCGGGGCAGCCCGGCCGAAGCCAAGTCCGCAGCCGGCGGGGCCGCGGGCATCAACAGCAGCGCCTCAATCGGCGAGTCGAGCGAGGCCACCACCCGGTCGCTGCCCGGGCCCTGGCCCAGCCCATCCACCACGTGCACGGCGGGTGCCAGGGTGTCGGCCCACCAGAGCTGCGCGGTGGCGGCGTTCCAGGCCGGGTAGGCCCCCCGAAAGGCCCACGGGCCGTCGACCACGCGCACCTCATCAGCGGCCGAGGTGGCCGCACGCTGCGCCGGGCGCGCGCCCAGTTGCGCGCCGATGCGCCGCGCCGCCTGGGCCACCTCGGCGCCCAGCAGTTCCAGCCGCTCCAGCGTCAGCCGAAACGCCGGCCCGGCCACGCTGATGGCGCCGCGCACCTGGCCCTGCGGGTCGATCACCGGCGCGCCCACGCAGCGCACGCCGAGCACAATTTCTTCGTCATCCAGCGCATAACCGCGCGTGGCGGTAAGGCGCAATTCGGCCTGCAGGCGGCGCCGGTCGGTGATGCTGCGCGGCGTGACGGCAGGCAGCGGCAGGTCGCGCACCAGCGCATCGCGCTCGGCCTCGGGCAGCGCGCTCAACAGGGCCTTGCCCTGGCTGGTGCAGTGCAACGGTTTGCGCTCGCCCAGCGCCGACGACGAGCGGTGCGCATGCGCACCATCGCAGCGCTCCAGCGACAGTACCTCGCGGCCGTCGAGCACCGCCAGGTAGGCGGTCTCGCCGGTGAGGTCGCGCAGGCCGCGCAGTTCAATGCCGGCGGCGGCCACCAGGTCGGGCATGGCGTAGGCCGCACGGGCGTACTCCACACAGCGAAAGCCCAGGCAATACACGCGCCGCAGCGGATCACGCCGCACCAAGCCTCGCGCCACCAAGGTGGCCAACAAGCGGTAGAGCGTGGTGCGCGGCAGCTGCAAGCGCGCGCCCAGCTCGGCCTGGCCCAGCCCGTGGGGCGCGTTGCCGATGGCATCGAGCACGTCCAGCGCCTTGTCGAGCGCGGCCGTGCCTTCACTGCTGGCTGCTGCCATTCAATTCTCCCAACATGTGGAACAGCGTCCGATGTCGCACTCTACCCCGTCGCCCTGCGCCCTATACGGACATCGCTTGCAGGGCTAGCATTCATGCGCCACCAACGTCCCGCATGCTGGTACACCCATTCTCGGGCCGGCCGCCCTGTGCGCCCGCCCGCCCTGCCCCGCCCGTCCCTCTTCTTGCCCCCACCGCCATGAGCATCCTGCAAAGCATCCAAGCCCGCACCGGCCAGCCCCTGGGCACGCCACTCGACGCCACCACCCCCGCGCAGGTTGACGCCGCCGCGGCCGCCGCAGGCGCGGCCTTCCCCGCCTGGGCCGCCAGCACCGGCGCGCAGCGCGGCGCACTGCTGCGTGCGCTGGCCGATGCGCTCAACGCCGACCGCGACGGCTTGGTGGCCCAGGCCGATGAAGAAACCGCGCTCGGCCCGGTGCGCCTCAACGGCGAGCTCGATCGCACCACCTTCCAGCTGCGCCGCTTTGCCACCCTCGCCGAAAGCGGTGTGCCGTTTGCCCACACCGACGACCCGGCCGTGGCCGGTACGCCGCCGGTGGGCCATCCGGCCATGGTGCGCCAGCAGGTGCCGCTGGGCCCGGTGGCCATGTTCAGCGCCAGCAACTTCCCCTTCGCCTTCAGCGTGCTGGGTGGCGACACCGCCAGCGCCCTGGCCGCCGGCTGCCCGGTGGTGGTCAAGGCGCACAGCGGCCACCTGCTGCTGTCCAACCGCGTGAATGGCCTGATCCAGCAGGTGCTGGCCGCCCAGGGCCTGCCGGCCGGATTGATCGGCTTCGTGCAAGGTGGCGGGCGTGACGTGGGCGTGCGCCTGGTGCGCCACCCGGCCATTGCTGCCGGCGCATTCACCGGCTCCACCCAAGGTGGTGCCGCGCTGCAGGCCGAGGCCAACGCCCGCCCGCGCCCCATCCCGTTCTACGGCGAGCTGGGCTCCATCAACCCGGTCGTGGCGCTGCCCGCCGTGCTGGCCGCCAAGGGTGCCGAGCTGGCCACGCTGATGGCCGGCTCCATCACCCAAGGCTGTGGCCAGTTTTGCACCAGCCCGGGCGTGCTCGTGCTGATCAACGACCCGGCCAGCGATGCCTTCGTTGAGCAACTGCAGACCGCACTGGCGGCACTGAACCCGCACCCGATGCTGACGCCCGCCATGCGCGCCGCGTTTGACAAGGGTGTGGACCACCTGGTGGCTGCTGGCGCCGCACCGCTGCTGCACGAGCCCACCTCGGCCAACGCGCCGCGCCCCTTCCTGGCGCAAGTCGATGCCGACACCTTCATCGCCAACGAGTCGCTGCGCGACGAGGTGTTTGGCCCCTCGCAAGTGATCGTGCGCGCCGCCACCGTGGCGCAAGCCGTGCAGGTGCTGGAAGCCGTGGGTGGCAGCCTGACCGTGACGCTTTGGGGCGCAGACACCGAGAGCGACGACACCCATGCGTTGGTGCGCGCCGCGATGAACATCGCCGGCCGCGTGCTGTTTGCCGGCGTGCCCACGGGCGTGGCCGTGACGGCAGCACAGCAGCACGGTGGCCCGTGGCCGTCGAGCACCCAGCCCATGACCACCTCGGTGGGTGATGCGGCCATGGTGCGCTTCCTGCGCCCGGTGGCGCTGCAAGACGCCCCTGCCTGGTTGAGCGCACGCGCCGGCCGGCCGGTGTGATGGGCTGAATGCAAAACGCCGCGCCGATGGGGTGGCGTTTTGCAGGGCTCGGACTTGCGCGTTCGGCATGGCCCGGAAGTTGAGTCCTCGGCGCATTGCAGGGCTGGGCATGAGGTCGCTTCCCGTTCGAAGGTGGTCCGTTCAACGATCGGCG
>JBEAOO010000187.1:0-10737 GCA_041164825.1 Pseudomonadota bacterium
CGGCGGGCAAACCAAAGGCCGGATCGGTGGTGGGCGTGCCGATCAATTTTTGCGTGGCATGGCCCGGGTTGATGGCCAGGAACTGGCCCGGGAAGGCCTCGCCCTCGCCCACCACAGCGCCACGCAGCGTGAGGCGGTAGGTGCTGGGCTTGAGCTCCAGGTTGTCGCGGATGTGCACCGGCGGCGGCAGGAAACCCACCTCCTGCGCAAACTTGCGCCGCACGCCCTTGATGCGCGCCAACAGGTCGCCCTCGGCGCTCTTGTCCACCAAGGTGATCAGGCGGTAGCCCACCTCCAGGCCCAGGGTGTCCACAGGCAGCAGGTCGTCCCAGCTGGCCTCGGCATTGGGGTTGGCGGCTGGGGCGGCTTCTTCGTCGCTGGGCGCGGGCTGGGCCGCGGCCAGGGTCTGGCGCTTGTTCATGGTCCAGGCGGCGTAGCCCAGGCCGCTGGAGATCATCAAGAACACGATGTGCGGCATGCCCGGGATGACGCCCAGCAAGCCCACCACACCGGCGGTGATGCCCAGCGAACGTGGCGAGTTGAACAGCTGCGCACTGATCTGGCTGCCCACGTCTTTGTCTTTGCCCACGCGCGAGACCACCATGGCCGCGGCCACCGAGATCAGCAAGGCCGGAATCTGCGCCACCAGCGCATCGCCAATGGCCAGCAGGATGTAGCTGTTGGCGGCTTGCGAGGCGCTCAGGTCGTGCTGGGCCACGCCAATCACGAAGCCGCCGATCATGTTGATGAACAAGATCAGCAGGCCGGCCATCGCGTCGCCGCGCACGTACTTGCTGGCACCGTCCATGGAGCCAAAGAACTCGGCTTCTTCGGCCACCTCGGCGCGGCGGCGCTTGGCTTCTTTTTCGTTGATCAGGCCGGCGTTCAGGTCGGCGTCGATGGCCATTTGTTTGCCGGGCATGGCGTCCAGGGTGAAACGCGCGCCGACTTCGGCAATGCGCTCGGCACCCTTGGTGACCACCACGAAGTTGATCACCAACAAAATCGCAAACACGATCAAACCGACCGCAAAGTTGCCGCCGATCAGGAAGTGGCCAAAGGATTCGATCACCGCGCCGGCCGCGCCCGGGCCGGTGTGGCCTTCGAGCAGCACCACGCGGGTCGAGGCCACGTTGAGCGACAAACGCAGCAGCGTGGTCAGCAGGATCACGCTCGGGAACACCGAGAAGTCCAGCGGCCGCACCATGTAGGACGCCATCACCATCACCATCAGCGCCACGGCGATGTTGAAGGTGAACAGCAGATCGAGCGCAAACGGCGGCAGCGGCAGCACCATCATGGACAGGACCATGATGATGAACATCGGCGCCAACAAGGCCTTGATGGCCACCGCGTTGGGGCCCAGGCGACGCTGCAGTTGCTGCATCAGTGCGTTCATGGCTGCGTGGTCTCGTCGTCGTCAGAAGGGGTGGCTTGGGGCTTGCTGCTCAGTGGGTTGTGCGGGTCGAGCTCGGGCGGCACGCTCAGGTCAGGCAGGTCGCCGGGCATCGGCCCGTCGCCGCGCAGCGCGGCGCGCAGCTGATACACATAGGCCAGCACCTGGGCCACGGCGCCAAAGAGCTGCGCCGGGATCTCGCGCTCCAGCTCGGCATGCGCATACAGCGCACGCGCCAGCACCGCGGCCTGCAGCACCGGCACTTTCGATTCTTTGGCCAGGTCGCGAATCGCCATGGCCACCAGGTCGGCACCCTTGGCCACCACGCGCGGTGCGCCCATCTTCTGGTCGTCGTACTTGAGCGCGACCGCATAGTGGGTCGGGTTCATCACCACCAGGTCGGCCGTGGGCACGGCGGCCATCATGCGGCGCTGGGCCATCTCGCGCATGCGGGCGCGGATGCGGTTCTTCACCTCGGGCGAGCCTTCTTGCTCTTTGTGTTCTTGCTTGACTTCGCTCTGGCTCATCTTGAGCTGGGTGGCGTGCAGGTGGTGCTGCAGCGGCGCGTCGATGGCGGCAAACAGCGCCAGCGCCAGCAGCAACATCATCAACCCCCCGGTGAGCGTGCTGCCCACCTGGCTGAGGCCGGCGGGCAGATCAAGACCCAGCACCATCGCAAACGATTCGATGTGCGAGCGCAGGTACATGGCGCCAATCACGCCCAGGATCAGCGCCAGGCCGGCCGATTTGAGTGCATCAATGAACTGCTGCTTGGCAAAGATGCGCGGCAGGCCGGCAATCGGGTTGAGCTTGCCGAAGTTGGGCGCCATGGGCTTGAGCGTGAAGTTCCAGCCGCCAATGGCCAGCGTGGCGGCCACGCCCACCGCGCTCATCACCAGGCCCACGGGCACGATCACCCACAGCAGCTTGAGCGTGAGCGTTTGCAGGCGCTCGCCCATGGCGGCGGGCTCGGCCACGTCGGCCAGCTTGAAGCTCAGGCCATCGGCCAGCAGGCGCAGCAGCCAGTCCACGCCTTGAGGCGCCATCAGCACCAGCAGAGCGCCGCCCACGGCCACGGCCGCAAAGTGCCCCAGGTCGCGTGAGCGGGGAACTTGGCCCTCTTCGCGCGCCTTCCTCAGCTTGCGCTGTGAGGCGGGGAGGTTGCGGTCTTGTGCGGAGTCGTCGGCCATGGCTTTGCATCACCCAAAGGGTGCCAAGCCGATTGTTCCGGGCCGGGCCGAAAACTTGAGCCGGAACAACAAGGGGAACACCGGCCAGTTCTGCCTGCGTGGGAATCACCATGACAAACGGCACACCGCCCGCGCGAGGCGGGGGGTGTGCCGTTCAGGGGATCGGGCGGGTGAAGACGCTCAGAAGCCCAAGCTGGCCAGCAGGTCGTCCACCTCGCCCTGGTCGGCCACCACGTCGGTGCGGCCTTCGGGGTTGACCACGGGGCCGTGCAGCACGTCGGGGTCGACATGGGGCACGTGCGCCGTGGGCGCGGCTTGCACCAGCAGCTTGACCAGGCTCTCCTCCAGGTCGATGGCCAGCTTCACCACCTTGGCCACCACCTGGCCGGTGAGGTCGTGAAAGTCCTGCGCCATCATGATGTCGGTGAGGTGCTGGTCGATGCGCGCGGCGGCGGCCTCGATGTCGCCCACAAAGTTCATCACCGCACCCGAGGCCACGGCCTTCACCGGGTCGGCCACGATGGCCTGGCCGATGCGGCGCGTCTCGGAGGTGATGCTGGCGTGGTCGGCCTTGGCCTGGTCCACGGAGTTGAGCACCTTGTCGGCGGCCTCGCCGGTTTTGATGGCGATGTAGGACAGGCGGCTGCGCGCGTCGGGCAGGCCGTCGGCGGCAATCTGCAGCTGTGGCATCACGCCCAGCTGCTGCAGCGTGTCGTGCAACTGGCGGGTGATGGTGCCCAGTTGTTGAAACACTTCAGGCGAGGCGCCTGCGGGCACCGCAGCCGCAGCAATGGCGGCTTCTTGGGGGCTGGTCATGTCGGATTCCTCGGGCTCGGTTCAGCGTGGATGAGGCTCTGCACCAGGAGGCGGGCGCAGGCGCATCGGGTCGGCAGCATGGCGGGGGCGTTGTGCTTGTGGCGAGGCCCGCACAGGGCGCGGTGTCACATCAGCCCCAGCGGCTCAGGCGCCGTGGACTTTCTGCAAGATCTTCATCACCTTCTCTTCCAGGGTGGCCTTGGTGAAGGGCTTGACGATGTAGCCGGCAGCGCCCTCTTGGGCGGCGCGCACGATGTCTTCCTTGCGCGCTTCGGCCGTCACCATCAGCACCGGAATGTGCTTGGTGCGCTCTTCCTTTTTGATGGCCGACAACAGCTCAAAGCCGTTCATGTTCGGCATGTTGATGTCGCTGACGACGAAGTCGTACTTCGTGCTGGCAATCAATTGCAGGGCATTGACGCCGTCTTCGGCTTCGTCGGCATTGGCGTAGCCGATCTCCTTCAACAGCCCGCGCACGATGCGGCGCATGGTGGAGAAGTCGTCAACGATGAGGAATTTCAGGTCGGTGGGGATGCTCATGGCGGTTCTCGGGTAACGGCTGAGAGGGTTATCGGACCGGGGCGGGCAAAGTTGAGTGCGTTGTGGCGGGAGATTCGGTGGCGGGCGGTGCGGTGGCCGGGTTGGCCTCGGCATTGGCTTCAGCGTCAGGCGCGTTGCGGAACAAGCGGTCCTCGGCATCGCGGTTCATCACGATGATGCTGATGCGGCGGTTGCTGGGGCTGAGCGGGTCTTTGGGGTCAAACGGCGCGCTCGATGCCATGCCCTGGATGCGCAGCACCTGGTTCTCGGGCAAGCCACCGGCAATCAGCTCGCGCCGCGAAGCATTGGCCCGGTCGGCCGAGAGTTCCCAATTGGTGTAGCCCTGCCCGCCAGCGCCAAAAGGCTGGGCGTCGGTGTGGCCTTCGAGCGTGAGCCGGTTGGGCACCTCTCGCAAGACGCTGCCTATCTCGCGCAGCAGCACGCGCATGTGGTTTTGCACCACGGCGCTGCCACTGTCGAACATGGGCCGGCTGTTTTCATCCACGATCTGGATGCGCAGGCCATCGCGCGTCATGTCGAGCCGAATTTGTGATTTGAGCGCGGCCAGCTGCGGCGTCGATTCGAGCACCTCTTGCACCTGGGCCTTGAGGTCCTCCAGGCGCGAGGCCTCGGCGCGGCGCTGCTCGTTCTTCAGCGCCTGCAGGTTGAAGTTGCGCTGTTTGGCCTCGATCTCGCCCGACTTGATCTGCCCGGTGGTGCGCGTGAGGTCCATGCCCCCGCCCTTGACCACGCTCGACGAATCGCCCGAGCCACTGCCGCCTTGCATGGCCAGCTTGAGCGGCGATTGGAAGAAGTCGGCGATGCCCTTTTTGTCGCCCTCGCTGGTGGAGCCGAGCAGCCACATCAACAAGAAGAACGCCATCATCGCGGTCACGAAGTCGGCGTAGGCAATCTTCCACGCCCCGCCATGCACCGCATGGCCGCCCTTCTTCACCCGTTTGATGATGATGGGCTGCAGTTTTTTGGCATCACCAGCCATGCGCCGCTCCAATCAAAGTCAAGCGAGGGCCAACGGCCAAGCGCCCCTCAAGCGGCCACCGCGGATCCGGCTCCGCCGGGCCGCTGGTGGCGCCCCCCTGGGGGGGAGCACCAAAGGGGCTTCGGGGGGGGGTCATTTTTTACCCTTCACATGGGCTTCCAGCTCACCGAAGGTCGGCCGGTCGCCCGAATACAGCACCTTGCGGCCAAACTCGATCGCCACCTGTGGCGCATAACCCTGCATGCTGGCCAAGAGCGTGGTCTTGATGCACTGCAATTCCTTGCCCGCGTCTTCCACTTTTTGCTCAAGCAGGCCGCCCAAGGGCTCGACAAAACCGTAGGCCAACAAAATGCCGAGGAAGGTGCCCACCAGTGCCGAGGCGATCATGCCGCCCAAGATGGCGGGCGCCTGGCCCACCGAGCCCATGGTGTTCACCACGCCCAGCACCGCGGCCACGATGCCGAAGGCCGGCAGGCCACCGGCCAGGCGGCCAATGGCGGCCACGGCGGCGTGCTCTTCGGCGTGGTGGGTGTCGATCTCGGCGTCCATCAGCGACTCGATCTCGTGCGCGTTCAGATTGCCCGACACCATCATGCGCAGGTAGTCGGTGACGAACTCGATCACGTGGTGGTCGTTGCCCACGATCGGATACTTTTGGAAGATGGCCGAGCTGTGCGGGTCTTCGACGTCTTTTTCAATCGCCATCAGGCCCTCTTTGCGGGCCTTTTGCAGGATGTCGAACATCATCGCCAGCAGCTCCATGTAGCGGGCCTTGCTGAACTTGCTGCCCTTGAAACACTGGCCCAGGCCCTTCATCGAAGCCTTGATCACCTTCATCTGGTTGTTGGCCAGAAAGGCGCCGGCTGCCGCACCAAAGATGGTGATCATCTCGAACGGCAAGGCGTGGAGCACGACGCTGATGTTGCCGCCGTGGAAGATGTAGACGCCAAAGATACAGGCCATGGCCAGGCCCCAGCCTACGAGTACAAACATGGTCGTGTGGTCCGCGATGGTGGGCGACGCCGATGGCTGCGCCCGTTGTGGTCACCCCGTGTATCGACCACCCGAGGCTTGGTCTTGAGTCTAGGAGCGCACCTGGTGCGGCAAAGCCCACAACAAGGGCTGTGGAGCCGCCCAGTTCTGCGCCTTGCGGCTCACCCGGGCTGCGGCGACCACGCGGCGAGCGGACAAAAAAAGACGGGCCGAGTCTTGCGACAGGGCCCGCTTGGAAAGCACACGGAACGTGCGCTCAGGAGGAAACCAGAAAACAAAAACCCAAATCACTCAGGAACAGAAATTCACTTCACTCAACCTCACACACTCTCAAACACACACTCAAAGAACTTGCCTTGTTTATCGGCGCGGCGCGGGCTGACTTGAGCGCTATGTGCAGCACTACCCCCAAAAAAGTCAGCAGCCGCCCCACACCGAGGTGCCCTTCAATGCACCGCTGCTTCAGCCTTGGGCTGCTTGGCCACAGCCGACGCCGCGCCCATCTTGATCGAGCCCGCAGCGCTGCCCTTGCCAGCACGTGCCGGCGGGTTGCACAGGCCACACACATAGTGCTTGGCGATCTCGTGCGGGTGGGTCACAAAGTGGCCGCTGCACTTGGAGCACTTGGTCAGCGTCAGCATGCCGTTGTCGACAAACTTCACCAGACGCCAAGCGCGGGTCACCGAGAGCAGCGCTTCCAGGCCTTGCGCAGCGGTCTGCTCTTGGTAGAGCTGGTAGGCCTTGATGACGGTGTCGATCTCGTCCATCTCGGCAACCTTGTTGAGGTACTCGTGGATGTTGAGAAACAGGCTGGCATGGATGTTGGGCTGCCAGGTCATGAACCAGTCGGTGGAAAACGGCAGCTGGCCCTTGCTCGGCGACTTGCCCGAGACTTCCTTGTACAGGCGAAGCAGGCGCTCGTACGACAGGTCGGTCTCCGATTCCAGCACTTGCAAGCGTGCGCCGAGGTGAATCAGCGTCACGGCGCGCTCGATTTGCCGGGCTTCGGTGAGGATGCTTTTGCTGCGGGCCATGGTGTGTTCTCCGTCCTGGGGTCTGTCTGATTTGTGGGGTCGTCAATCTGGGCGGGGCTCAGACTGCATCGGAGGGTGGGCTGGTGGCTGCGGCGGCCGGCGCGAGCGCCGGGCCGCCCCAAGCCGGGCCGGCATCCCCTCGGGGGGTGGGCTGCGGTACGCCGCAGCCCGGAGGCAGAAATCAGGCCGCTTCTTGGTGGCGCCCGGCCATCAAGATGCTGGCGTGCAAGCGGCTGGTCACTTCGTTGGCCGCGCTCTTGCCGTGGTTGGTCAGCAGGCTCCACACCAGGTCGTCGTCGACGCGGAACTTGCACAGCAGCGTGTTGCCGGCGGCAATCTTCATCATCTGGGCCGGGGTCAGCAGGCCGATCATCGCGGCGCTCTCTTCGCTCAGGCCCAGGCGGAACAGCGCTTGTTCGCGGTCGCTGCGGATGAGGCTCTGCGCCAGCATCAGGTACGACAGGTTGGCTTCGCGGATTTCGGTCAGGATTTGGTCGGCGTTCATGGGGGGCTCCTTGGGGGATTCGGTCGGGTCGGTGTGTGGCGTGGGCTTGCTTGGCTTCGCTCGGCTTGTCTTTTCGTTGGCTTTCGTCTCAACGTGATACGGATTGTGAAGAAGTGAACTGGCCCGCAACATCGGCCCATTTCCATCGCTTGAGTCCCGGTTTTTCCATACCGCTTGTCAGGCAAATTCCTACACGCCTGTCATCCAGCCCGTGGCCGAGCCCAGCCCGACGCCCGGGCACTGCGTCACAATCAACGCCATCCAGCCGATGTTCCAGCCCAACGGGGCCGTGACTATTCCAGCAACTCGGCCGCATCACCCGCCACGTCAATTGCCGCTTTTGTCCCACAAGCTTTCAGACCCGCTGCCCACCATGTTGCTCAACCTGCTCAAAGCCAAGATCCACCGCGCCACCGTCACCCACTGCGAACTGCACTACGAGGGCTCCTGCGCCATCGACGAAAACCTGCTCGATGCCTCGGGCATCCTGGAGAACGAGCAGATCCATGTCTGGAACATCAACAACGGTGAGCGCTTCGTCACCTATGCCATCCGCGGCCAGCGCGGCAGCGGCATCATTTCGCTCAACGGCTCGGCGGCGCGCCGTGCCTCCACCGGCGACCTGGTGATCCTGGCCGCCTTCTGCCAGGTCGACGCGGCCGAAGCGCCCAGCCACACCCCGCAACTGGTGTTTGTGGACGAGGCCAACCGCATCACCACCCTGCGCGACAAGGTGCCGACGCAGCAGCGGTGAGCCCCCAGCGCCCCCTGCGGCTCGGCCTCACCATGACCCAGCGCAGCGCTCGGCCTCGCGTGCTCGGCTAAAGTAAGGGGCAGTGACATGGTGTCGCTGCGCCAAACGCCTCTCGCTGCCCCACCCCACCCCGCCCTCATGCGCTTGATCCTGAACTGGATGTTGCTGTGTCTGCTGGCCCTCGCCCTGCCCTTGCAGGGCTTGGCTGCGGTGGGCGCGCGCGCCTGCCAGCCCGACACGGCAACGGTGGTGCGCTCGCTGGCGGCCGTGACCCACACCGGGCACACGATGCACGCCATGCAAGGGCGGTACGGCACGGCCCCAA
Organism: Pseudomonadota bacterium; assembly: GCA_041164825.1. Taxonomy (GTDB): domain Bacteria; phylum Pseudomonadota; class Gammaproteobacteria; order Burkholderiales; family Burkholderiaceae_C; genus JBEAOO01. The sequence goes on from JBEAOO010000187.1 coordinate 8,554, forward strand.
GCGCCCACGGCAGCCACTCGGCGCCCAGCGACCAGACGCTGCCCGCGGGACAACACATCCATGCCGATGCCGATGCCGATGCCGATGCCAGTGCCAGTGCCAGTGCCGGTGCACATGTCAGCGCGCATGACCATGCCCACGCCGATGGCCCCAGCCCCACCGGCCATCAGGCCCATGACCACCACACGTGCAGCAGCTGCGCCAGCTGTTGCGCGGGTGCAGCGCTGCCGGTGACGGTGGCCGTGTTCGCCACCAGCACCGGCCCCGTGGCGCTGGTGCCCACCCAGCCCGCGACCACGTCGGGCTGGCTGCCGCCGCAACCCCAGCGGCCGCCCAGACCCGACGCACTCTGAGCAGAGGTTGATCGCAGTCTCTGCGCCGCGCTGCGCCGCACTTAGCGGCGGCCGCAGTGCCCATCGACGCCCAAGAGGCGCCCCAGCTGGGCCCGTTTCAGTACGCGCTCGCTGCGCGCCCAGGCGATCAGACATCAGAGACCGACACGAGGTGCTTCATGCCCTTTTTCTCCCTGCCGCGCTTGGCGCGTCTGTTGCGGGGTGGCTTGGCCGCGCTGGCACTGCTGCGCTTGGGCGACGCTGTGGCAGCGCCGCGGCCTGAGCCGGCCACCGCAGCCACGTCAGCCACCGCTGCCCCGTCCCCAGCCACGGCCGCTCTGCAGCCGGCCAGCGATCCCGCCTTCCGCCTGAGCTACCGCTCCGCCTTCACCGGCTACACCCGCCACAGCGACACCGCAGTCGGCCCCTGGCGCGCGGTCAACAACACGGTGCAGCGCGCGGGCGGTTGGCGCGCCTATGCCCGGGAGGCGGCTGCGCCCAGCCCAGCAGCGTCCGCAACCGGCAACGCCGGAGGCTCGAAATGAGCGCGCGACGGCGTGCGACCCAGCGGGCGCTCCTGCCACTGGTGGCCCTGCTCGTCCTCGGCGGCTGCGCGACGGCCGATCTCGACCGCCAACTCAGCCGCGTGCGCCAAGACACGGCCGCCTTCGGCACCGCCGACCTGGCCCTGACGCGCACATCCGATCAACAAGCCGCCGCCCAGCGCCTGAGCACCGACCTGCTGCAGCGCCCGCTGGCCAGCGTGCAAGACGCCGTGCGCCTGGCCCTGGCCCACAGCCCGGCCCTGCAAGCCGCACTCGCCCAAGGTGCGGCCGACGCCGCAGCCGCCGCGCAAAGCGGACGCATCGCCAACCCGCTGTTCACCTTCGAGCGCGTGCGCCTGGGTGACGAGTTGGAGTTTGGCCGGCTGCTGTCGTTCGGGCTGCTGGACCTGCTGACGCTGCCGCAACGCCAAGGCGTGGCCCGCCAACGGCAGCTGGAAGCGCAGTTGCGCCTCTCGGCCGAGGTGGTGGACCAGCTGACGCAAGTGCGCCAGGCCTGGGTGCAGGCCGTGGCCGCGCAACAGCTGCTGGGCGCGGCGCAACTGGTGCAGCAAAGCGCCGGGGCCAGCGCTGAATTGGCCCGGCGCATGCAAGCCGCCGGCAACTTCAACAAGCTCGACCGCGCACGCCAACAGGCCTTCCATGCCGAGGCCACCACGCAGCTCGCCTTGGCCCAGCACCAAGCCACGGCCAGCCGCGAGGCCTTGGTGCGCGCGCTCGGCTTGACCGAAGACGAGGCCGAGCAACTGCGCCTGCCCGCGCGCCTGCCCGAGCTGCCCACCCAGGCGCTCAGCGCCGAGGTGGTGACGCAATCCGCGCGGCAAGCCCGGCTCGACGTGCGACTGGCCGCCGCAGCGCTCGACAGCGCTGCCAGCGATCAAGGCCTGGGCCGACTCACCAGCCTCACCGATGTGGAGCTGGGCATTCGCCGCGACACCGTGCAAGACCCGAGTGGCCGCGCCAGCCGGCGCGGCGGCGAGATCAGCCTGCGCCTGCCGCTGTTTGATGCCGGCGATGCACAACGCGCGCAGTACAGCGCACAAACGCTGGCCGCCGCCCAGCGCCTGGAGGCCACCACCCGCGCGGCCAGCTCGCAGCTGCGCGAGGCCTACTCGGCCTACCGCACCGCGCACGACATCGCCCTGCACCAGCGCGACGAGGTGATGCCGCTGCGCCAGGCCATCTCCGACGTAACCGTGCTGCGCTACTACTGCATGCTGATTTGTTTGTTTGAGCTGATGTCTGAATTGCTGTATCGTATCTACATCTTGTTTGCCTTCTTCTGCTTT
>JBEAOO010000188.1:0-2606 GCA_041164825.1 Pseudomonadota bacterium
AAACCGGCGGCCACATGATCACGCCGCTGCCGGGTGCGACGCCGCTGGTGCCGGGCTCGTGCACGCTGCCGTTCCCCGGCATCATGGCCGCGGTGGTGGACGAAACCGGCAAGGACGTGCCCTGGGGCCAGGGCGGCATCCTGGTGGTCAAGCGGCCCTGGCCGTCGATGATCCGCAACATCTGGGGCGACCCGGAGCGTTTCAAGAAGAGCTACTACCCCGAAGACTTCCAGGGCCGCTACTACCTTGCCGGCGACGGCGCGATCCGCGACGCCAAGACCGGCTACTTCACGATCACCGGCCGCATCGACGATGTGCTGAATGTGTCGGGCCACCGCATGGGCACGATGGAGATCGAGTCGGCCCTGGTGAGTTGCACCGAGCTGGTGGCCGAGGCCGCGGTGGTGGGCCGCCCGGACGACACCACGGGTGAGGCGATTTGCGCCTTCGTGGTGCTCAAGCGCCCCCGCCCCACGGGCGACGAGGCCAAGGCGATCGCCAAGCAGTTGCGCGACTGGGTGGGCAAGGAGATCGGTCCGATCGCCAAGCCCAAGGACATCCGCTTCGGCGACAACCTGCCCAAGACCCGCAGCGGCAAGATCATGCGCCGCCTGCTGCGCTCGGTGGCCAAGAACGAAGCCATCACCCAAGACACCAGCACCTTGGAGAACCCGGCCATCTTGGAGCAGTTGGGCCAAGCGTACTGATCCAAGAGCGCCCGGCAGGGCGCGGCGATGCGACAGCAGCGCCGGCCGGGTCGGGGTGCACTCATGTCGCGCAGCGACGTGATGTGCGCACCAGAACCCGGCCATCCTGGAGCAGTTGGGCCAGGCCTACTGATCTGGGCGCGCCCTGTTTCAATCGCTGTAACAGGGCTCACGGATCGTTGCTTATTGCCGCGCCACGGCGCGGCAGTCGGCATACCATGACTTCAGAGCGACGGGTAAGCCGCACAAGGCGGCCCACCTTTTCAACCTGGACGGGGGAGACCCCGCCCAGGTTTTTTATTGGGCGATAGGTTTGTGCTCGGGCCTCACTTGGCCGGATGGTGCGTGCAGCGTGAATGCCCATCGCGCTGAAGGCTGGATGCCGCAGCTCCTTCGACGATTGGCGCGCGTGCGGCGCTGGACCGGGCCGATGTGCTCCGTGTCCTCCTGGTCCTCCCTTCGGTCGGCCCATTCCCCATTGACCTCCGCACATCGGCCCGGCCCATCACCGCCCCTGCATCCACCGCGGCATGCATCGACTTGGCATGCCACCGCAGGTTCGGGGGAGCGTTGTACCGCCTTCGCTTTGCGCAGGGGGAGCCGGCCGCAGGCCGGCGGAGGACTGAGCCCGGACTCAAACAGTCCTGAGGACTGTTTGTGCCTGGCGAAGGCACGGGCCTCTGGCCCGGGCACGGCGCAAAGCGAAGGCGGTACAGCGCTCCCCTCGCGCCTACCCGGGCCTGAAATGCCCCTCCATGCCGAGAGTCGAAGGTCCCTGCCAGGGCGACCTTGTGCGGCTGAACGCCAGTCCGTATCAGACCGGGTGTGTGGTGAAGTACGCGCGGTAGCTGGCCACCAGGGCTTCGGCGGAGGCGCGCCAGTTGAAGCGGGCGGCTTGCTGGATCCCCGCAGTTGCGAGTTGCTGGCGCAGTGCAGGCTCACTCACCAGGCGCTGCAGCGCGCGGGCGATGTCGGCGGGGTCGTGCGGGTCGGCGGTGAGGGCGGCGTCGCCCACCACCTCGGGCAGTGCGGTGACGTTGGCCGTGAGCACGGGCACACCGCTGGCCATGGCCTCGGCCACGGGCATGCCGAAGCCTTCGGCGAAGGTTGGGTAAGCGAACACCATGGCGTGGCGCAGCAGCGCGGGCAGCTCGCGGTCGCCCACGGATTCGAGGAAGGTCACGTCGTTTTGCAGGCCGAGCGTCGCAACCTCGTCAAACACCGGCTGGCAGCTGAAGTCGCGCTGGCCGATCACCAGCAGCGGCGGGCGTGGCGCAGGCAGTTGCGCATAGGCACGCAGCAGGTGGAGGTGGTTCTTGCGCGGCTCGATGCGGCCGATGGTGCACAGGTACTGGCCGGGCTCAAAACCGCAGGCGCGCACCAGGTCGGCGCCGTCGCTGTGGACATCGGCTGCGGGGTGGAAGCGCGCGCTGTTGACGCCGTTGTAGGTGATGGTGATGTGGCTGGCGTCGCTGCGGTAGTGGCGGGCGATCTCGTCGCGCGAGAAGGCGCTGACGGCGAACATCAGCGCCGAGCGGCGCACCGCGTCGCGGCTGGTGAGGCGCGCCATCTGCACGAAGCGTGGCGTGAAGAACTGCGGGTGGGTCTCGAACAGCACATCGTGGATGGTGCAGGCACAGGGGCCCAGCGGCAGCAGCGGCAGCCGGTATTGCACGTGCAGCAGGTCGACGCGAGCGCGGCGGCGGGCGAGTGCGAGTTGCCAGCCCAAGCGGGCCAAGCCGCCGCCGTGGGGCATGGCGAGCAGCTCAACGTTGGGTGCGTTGAATTCGGGGTGTTCGGCGCGCAGGCGCTCGGGTGAGCCGAGCATCAACACAAAGTCGAACTCGGGCGCGAGGCGAATGGCCTCGGCGTAGAGGCCGAGGATGTGGCTGCGGCTGC
>JBEAOO010000189.1:0-3682 GCA_041164825.1 Pseudomonadota bacterium
CGCGCACTTCGGTGAGGGTGACGTAATCGGCGTATTTGACGCCGAGGTCGACCAGGGCCTCGCGGCGCTTGATGTCGATGGATTCGGCCGAGGGATTGGCCGGCTGGGTTTCGAGGGCTTGAGGCATGGTGCGGGTGTCCTTCAGTTGAACGGGAACAGTGGGGGGAACTTCGGTGAGGGTGGTATCGCGCTGATCGGCCTGCGGCTGGGGAGGGGTGGCGCCGGGCTCCAGCGAACGGCCCACGCCAACGCTGTCGTCCGCAGGAACGGTCACAAAGGACAGTTCAAACGGCTCCCAGTCGGTGACGCGGTATGTGCGCGTGTCGCCTTCTTCCTTTTCCAGCACCATGGCCAGCACGAAGTAGCCCACCGATACCTTGGTGAGCACCTTGTTGCAGACCTGCTGGAACCGCTTTTCGGCTTCGTCCGAGGTGTCGAAGCGGACCAACGCTCGACACACACGGTCTGAACCGAGGGTGACGCTTTCAACCACGCCGATCAGGGCATCCCTGTCGTGGTTGAAGAGCAGCGCCGCGCCGTTGGCCAGCCGGCCCAGGCGCACCGACGGAGCGGCGCAATCCAGTACTTCAGCGCCAAAGTAGCGCTCATAGGGTTCTTCGCTGGCCCAGGCGATCTTGACGGTGCGGGCCTCCACATCGATGGAGTCATCGACGACGCTGGCCAACAAGTCACGGAACGAGCCGGTGCCATCGGGGCCGAGCTTGCGCAACAGCTCATCGAGCTGCTGCTTGGCACGCTGTTGCATGCCGGGCGGGGTGAGTGTTTGGGGCATGTTGTCAGTCCTGCTCGTTGTCGGGTTTGTCGGCGGCGTCTTCGTCGTCGGCGGGGTCTTCGCCATCGGCCGGTGGCTTGGGTTTGCCACCCGGCGCGGCAGCGGGCGCAGGGGTGCCGAGGGTCACGCCGTAGCTCTCCATCAGCGCTTGCTCCTGCGCCATCTCGGCCACGTTGTCTTCGAAGTTGCCGCCGGCTTCGGCCACGATCTGGGTGCGGGTCTCGAAGCCTTCTTCCCGAGCGATCTTGTGGGCGTTGACCTCTTTGAGCGGGTCGACCCAGGCCCAGCCGCGGGGGGTGAAGATGGCGCCGCTGAGGTACTTGTCGATCTTGAGCGCGCTGAGCGGCTGACCGCTGGCGATCTTGATCTGCTGCCCAAGGAGCGCCATTTCCAGCCACTCCTTGAACACGTTGCGAACAAAGCGGTGGATGTACCACAGTGAGATGCTTCGCCAGCCATCGCGCTCGGCCAGCTCAGCGATGCGGGCGCTGCTGTAGTTGACGCCCTCCATATCGCCGCTGAGGTTGTGATCGGCCACGCCGAGGCCGCTGGCGATCTCGCGCCGGTGCGCTTTGGTGAAGGGGTCAAAGCTCTCGCTGGGGTATTTGCTGTCGAACTGCTTGAAGTCGTACCCGGGCGGCAGCTGGTCGAGTGCGCCGGGTGCCATCTCTTTGCTGAGCTGGCCGGTGGCGGGGTCTTGCGTGACGCCACCGAGCTGCTCGGGGGTGAAGGGCGCAGCCTCGTCTTTGGGCGGGATGAGAAAGCCCATCTGGCTCGCGCCAATCTGCGCCGCAAACATGGCGAAGTTGCTGAACTGCGCCAGCATGTTGGCGCCGACCAGCACCGCGTGCGACCAGGGCACGCCGCGCGCTTGCTCAGCCTCCAGCGTGACGAAGTCATGCAGCACCTGGTCGGCCGGCACCACGTCGCGATCGCGTGTGCCTGTCATCTCGCCCGGGTTGGAGCGCAAGAGGCTGTAGGCCAGGGTCTTGCCGGCGCTGTCGCGATGCACGCCCATGCGCACCTCGCGGCCATCGCGTGGTGTCTCGTTGTGGTGGACATCGAGCCGCGAGGGGTGCAGCAGTTGCAGCTGGAACAGGTACTTGCCAGCGCCGCGACCTTTGACCTTGCGTGTGAGGTATTCGCCATCGGCGGCGCAGTGCTCAAGCTGCAGCTTGCAGACTTCGGCAAAGCTGAGTCGGCCGGTGACCTCGCAACCGTTGTTGCACCAATCGGCCCATGCGGCTTCGATGGCGTCGTTGGCGAGTTTGTCGAGCTTCCAGACCCACTTGCCTTTTCCTTGCCGCCAGTCGCCGCAGGCCATGCGCAGCGGGTAGCCGGTGGGGCCCACGCCGTTGTCTCGGACCATCTTCAAAAACTTGCGGCCGGCGCCAGTGTTGCGCGACCAGTGGCGGCTCTTTTGCACCAGGATGGGAAGCTGGGTTTGCAGCAGCTGGTTGAGGCTGGTGGCGTTGGTGTGCCAGCCCGAGGTGAAGGCGCTGGCCTGGGCGGCGCTGAAGCTGCGCTGCTGGCCATAGCGCAGCGGCGCACCACTGCCCTGCCCCGCACCGCCGGCACGCTTGGCCTCCATGGCTGCGCGGAAGTCGCGCAGGATCACGCTCCCGGGTTCGCGCAAACGAGCCCGGGTCTTGTCGCTGAAGTGGGTCATTTGAAGCGGTAGAAGATGCGACCGCCTGCGCCAGGGCGAGCGGTGCCGGTTTCGAGGGCCACCTGGGCTTCGAGGTAGCGGATGAGGGCGAGGATCTCGCTCACCGCGTTGAACTCGCGTTCGCGCTCGCCGATCTTGTAGCGGCGCATGGTGGGGTTCCAGCTGCGAAAGGCTGCGCGGGCGTCATCGAGCGCGCGCTGGTTTTCTGTGCGGGCGTCTACACCGACAGCCGCGGTGCGTGGGTCAGCGCGCACCACCAGCTCGCCGCTGGCCACGGTGTAGCGCTCGGTGTCGCGCTCCACCCAGGCCCACCAGCTGTAGGTGGCTGGCACCCACAACGCGGTGCCATAGGCCGTGGCCTGGGTTCGGTGGTCGTCGCCATCGGGCACGCTCACCAGGTCGATCGGATTCGCACCAGGGGCGGCTGTGCGTGGCGCCAGGCGGTGCTTGAGCACCCAGCCCGCCGACGCCGGATAGTCCGGTGTCGAGGTGCTGAAGTTGAGGCTGTCACCAGCCACCAGATCGGTTTGCTTCATGGTCTCTTTCGTCCGATGCGTTTGGCAGCCATTCGCGCAGGCGTGCGGCCGATGCGCACGGTGCTGAGCGCGGTGAATGTGATGTTGGGTGGCTCACCGAGTGAGGCAGCGAGCGTGCCCGCCATCGCAGCCAGGTCGCCACCCACCGCACCACCCAAGGCCACACTGCCCGTCACACCGCCGCCAATCTCGGCCAGGACGATGCCCATGGAGGCGGCGATGTCGACGGAACCGGCGACGCCTGGCTGGATGGAGCCCAACGTGCCGGCGACCACGGCCTGCACCTCGGTGGAGACCACCTCGATGCCGAGAAGTGGCTTGCCCCAGCCCGCGCGGAAAGCGTTGACGATCGCCTTTGGCTGCAGCTCCACGGGGTCATTGCCTCGATGCCAGGGCGTGCCCGTGGTGTACCCAGCGTGCCACTCGGCAAGCTCAAAGGTGCCGTCCACGCTGTTGACCGTCCAGCCGATGGATTGCAGGTAGCTCTTGAGCGTGATGTTGACGTTTGGCGCGTTGTTGGCCGCCGCATAGGCCGCTCGGTTGAGGTACTGCACGTTGGTGGCAGCATCAACCATGGTGCTGCTGGTGGCGGGCGCGGCACCGTACCGCAGGTACTGCACCCAGCTGGCCTTGGCCTTGGTGGTGATGACGGCGTTGCTTGACAGATCGTTGTCCACCAGGCCG
>JBEAOO010000190.1:0-31503 GCA_041164825.1 Pseudomonadota bacterium
GCCCCGACGACTTCCGCTGGCCCGAAGGCGTGTCGCCCGAGGTGGCCGACTGGGCCGGCGTCGATGCGCTGATGGACGCCCGCGGCGCGCTGCTGCTGGCGCTGGACAGCGAGCGCCGCGGCCACGCCTATTACGCCACCATGGCCGCCACCAGCGGCGACCCGGAGCTCAAGCACCTGGCCGCCGAATTTGCCGCCGAAGAAGCCGAGCACGTGGCCGAGCTGGAAAAGCTCATCACCGCGCGGCCGCTGGTTTGAGCCGTCGCGCCGTCCGGCGCGGGCCCGCCCCCCCATCGTCCGACCCTCCCGCCGCGCAGCCGCTGCTGACCGGCCGCAGGTCAGCGCGCTCGCCCGGCATCCATTCCTCCCCCACCATCCCAAGGAGCGCACCATGGCCCACCCCACCCGCCACGTCTTCGTTTGCAACCAACAGCGCCCGCCGCAACACCCGCGCGGCAGCTGCGCCGCCAAGGGCGCGAGCGCCGTGTTGCAGGCCTTCTGGGCCGAGCAGCAAAAGCGCAATGCCTTTGACACCGTGGCCGTCACCTACTCGGGCTGCATCGGCCCCTGCGATGGCGGCAGCAATGTGTTGGTCTACCCCGAAGGCGTGCTGTACCAGCGTGTCACGCCCGACGATGTGAGCGAGATTTTTGAGCAACACCTGCTCCAGGGCGAGCCCGTGGCGCGCCTGCAAGCCGCACCCGGCGTTTGGTAAAGCGACCCGCCCCGCACCACCCCTTGACCTGGGTCAACCCAGGTCCACGACGCACAAGCCGGATGGGCCAACAGGGCCCGCCCGGCGTGGAAGTTGCTCAGTTTCTGGCACCCGGTGAGGTACTGCGCCAACGGTGCACTGAAGCGCCCAGAAGCGCACCACAGCGCATCGCAGCGCCCCGCACCGGGGCAGTCCCCCCCACAGGCCCACCCCCGGGCGCACCGGTTGTGCGCCGACGCGTCGCAGGAGGTGCACCGTGATCAGCCGCATTGCTCAAGAACGCTCCCACCTGGAGCTCAGCACCATTTACGAGGTCTGCCGCATCCTGGGCGACTCCCTCGACACGCACCGCACCTTCCGCGCCGCGCTCAACACCCTGGCCGCGCAACTCGGCCTGCACCGCGCCATGATCGTGCTGGAGGACGAAGAAGCCGATGGCCTGCTCACCGTGCACAGCGCCGTGGGCCTGACCCGCGAGCAGGCCGAGCGCGGCCGCTGGCAGCCCGGCGAAGGCGTGATCGGCCATGTGCACCAGAGCGGCTTGCCGGTGGTGCTCACCAATGTGCAAGAGAGCGCCGAGTTCATCGACCGCACCGGCGCTTTCGGCCACCAAGAGGGCCACCGCTTGGCCTTCATCGTGGTGCCGTTGCGCACCGACCAGGTCACGCTCGGTGTGCTGGCCGCGCAGCGCGAGGTGGAGGGCGTGGCGCGTTTGTCGGACGACCAGCGTTTTCTCACCATGGTCGCCACGCTGCTGGCTCAGTCGATGAGCCTGCACCGATCGGTGAGCGACGAACACCGCCGCCTGCAAACCGAGACCACGCGTTTGCAAAAAGCCCTCAGCCGCGAGCCCGCGCGGCGCCGCTACGCGCTCGACAACGTGGTGGGTCAGAGCAAGCCGATGCAGCTGGTGTTTGCCGAGGTGCACCAAGCGGCGCCATCACGCTCAACCGTGTTGCTGCGCGGCGAGAGCGGCACCGGCAAAGAAGAGATCGCGCGCGCCATCCACTACCTCAGCCCGCGCAAAGACGCGCCCTTCATCAAGGTCAACTGCGCCGCGCTCACCGAGTCGCTGCTCGAATCGGAACTGTTCGGCCACGAGAAGGGCGCCTTCACCGGCGCGATTGGCGAGCGCAAAGGCCGGTTTGAATTGGCGCATGGCGGCTCCTTGTTCCTCGACGAGGTGGGCGACATCTCGCCCGGCTTCCAGGCCAAGCTGCTGCGCGTGCTGCAAGAGCGCGAGTTTGAGCGCGTGGGCGGCACAAAAGCCGTGAAGGTGGATGTGCGGCTGATTTGCGCCACCAACCGCGACCTGGAGCGCATGGTGCAACGCGGCGAATACCGCGCCGACCTCTACTACCGCATCAATGTGGTCAGCATCTTTTTGCCACCGCTGCGCGAGCGCCGCGACGACATCGCGCCACTGGTGGCCTATTTTCTCGACCGCTACAACAAAGAAAACCGCCGCCAGCTCAAGGTGACGCCCGAGGCCGTGCAGGTGCTCACCAACTGCTACTGGCCGGGCAATGTGCGCGAGCTGCAAAACTGCATCGAACGCACCGCCACCATGGTGCCCGGCGACTCGATCCGCGACCTGGCCTTTCCCTGCAAAAGCAACCGCTGCCTCACGCAAACGCTGCACCACATCGACAAGGAAGACGCGGTGCGCGCGTCCACCGGCAGCACGGTGCAGTTCATCGGGCGCGCCTCGTCCGCGGGCTCGGGGTCTGGTGCGGGGTCCAGCCACGGCCACGCCTCGGCCCCCCGCCAACCCGCGCATGCCGATGGGCCCGATGGCGACGGCTCGGGCTTTGCAGCCAGCGGGTTTGGCAACGGCCAGAGCAGCGCTGGCAGTGGCTTCGGCCACAGCGGTTTCGCGCCAAGCGGTTTTGCCCCCAGTGGCTTTGCCGACAGCGGCTTCGACGACGGCGACGACGTGCTGCGCATCGGCCCCACCGAACGCCTCAACGACGCCAGCGCCCTGCCCCCCGCCAGTTCGGCAACGAGCCGCCCCACGGCGAACGCGAGCGCCTGGTGTGGGCCATGGAGCAATGCGGCTGGGTCCAAGCCAAAGCCGCCCGCCTGCTGCGCGTCACGCCGCGGCAACTGGGTTATGCACTGCAGAAGCACCGGATCGAGGTGCGCAAGCTTTGAGTCGGCTCGCACCAGCCGAAGCGGCCCTGGGCCGCCAAATTAGCGCAGCAAGTTTTTCAGCTGACCCGAATCAATTTGAATGACCCTGTTCCGAAGTTGCGCCAGCGCTTGGTCCAATTTATCGGGATCTGTTTTCGCAGAAAGCGCGTGCCTTGGCTTTGCGCCTAGAAAGTACGCGATGCGTTCTGCATTGGCCCCACTGGGGTGAGGCAGCCCAGCCAAGATTTGCGAAGCGGTCAATCTCCCTTCCAGACTCAGCCACTGCAGCAATTTCCCGGGCACTGGCCCAAGCGGGACATAGATCGCGTTCGGCAGAGCGGCCAGCAGCGGCACAAAGTGTTCCAAGACCATTGTGCGTAAGAACGGGCTGCGCGTCAGATCCGGATTGCCGTTGTAGTTTTCGCCTTGGTGGAAAACAGGGAAAGGCAACGCCGAAGCGGTTTGCAGGAGGTGAGCGCTCTTGTCGAATAGTTCAGCACACGACGGCAACTCCAAGCGCTGGGCCAAGCCGATGTGGTCAAGCATCGCCACCAGATTCTTTCTCATTCCTGCTGCGAAGGCCCCAGTAGATTTGGCGGCACGAATGGCGGCAAATGGGCTTGCACCGCGTTGGAGTTGGGCTCGTGCTTCGATCAACGCTCTGTTCGCCTGAGACTTGCCTGGGGTGATTCCCAGCAACACAACCCTTGCCTCTGGATTCACAACATCGAACGGCGCATAAAAGACACTCAACGGGCCGTCAGATGCGATGTGCAGGCTCGGCGAAAGTGGGTCGCCGTCGTAGTGGCGGATGGCATCAGCATAGCGAGTGAAAAGTGCGCTAGCTATCCGACAAGCGGGCTGCTTGGGATCAGTTTGCTTCAAGTCGCAACTCCTCAGTTGGATCGTTTGATGCGGCGCTGCCGCACGGCTACTGTCACCACTTGGCCCGAACCTTCAACCAAGTAAAGATTAAGAAGATCGCCCATTCGGTCCACCACTGCGGCCCCGAAATCATGGGCCAACCGGCGTCGTGCCTCCTTGTCGAAAAATCGACGGGTGGCGCCCGCGCTGCGCTGTTCAGCGCCATAGGCGAGGAGCCAGTCGACAATGAGCGGAGGTATTCCGCGCTGCTGGCAACGAGTCGCTGCGTGCTGACTCAATGACATGGCATATCTCCCTCAAACACTTTGGTGGGACATCCTGAACTGGCTATCACCAATGCGATCGATGCGGATTCGATCCCCCGGCTTGGCACCCAACTCAGTGTTCAGCCAAGCGGTGAAGCGCTTGCGTGGCGACAGTGTTTGCTGGCTCTTCTGGCGAATGTCCGTCATGACGCGCTGCATACCAAACAAGAACTCCACTTGCCCGCCTTGCCCTTCACGCTCACGGGAACCGAATTCACAGTTCGGGAACAGCTTCTTTGCAGACATTGGGATATCCACATAGCCATGCTTCAGCATGGCGGGGGTCAGCGTGATGGTGACTGCGTCCAGCGACCCAGGCTCCATCTCCTCTTCTGTCGTTCGGGCGACATTACGCCAATGCCTGGGGTTCAGCAGCATGTCGATGGGCTCTGGATACAGCGCACTCATGACCTGCAAGGTGAACCAGTGGGGGTCAATACACATGGCCCTGGCCAATGCTGCGCATTCCCGGGGGTGGATTTTCAGAGGCAATTCGCACAGTTCTTGGATACGTGCGATGGGTATGCCCGCGTCCAGCGAAGCCGATGCAAGCCAACCTTCTCCGCCAACACTGGATTGCGCTCGCTCGTCATACACACGGCGTAGGCGCGTCGTCACAAAGATGGGGATCTCAACATCAAGCAAGTCCGAGGGCAAAAGATCCGGCGTCATCACTCGCTGATCCGTTGGCTTGAATCCACGCCGGCCCGCCAGCCATCCCAACGCCTCAGCATGGACCACTCGGCCGTCGGCACGAACCTCCAGGCGGGCAGTACCCTCGATCGTGGTCGCGTTTCGAACGCTACGTTCGTTCATGTCGGCCAACAAGGCGATCTCTTGCAAGGTCATATCGCACCCGGTGTCCAAGCTCGCTCGAGCGCCAAGCCTCGCGGCCAAGTCAGCCAGATGTCCCGCGGGTGGGTTGTCGACCCCACAGCTTTCATGCGCATCGGTGAGGTAGACATTGTCTTTGCCGAAAACAGTGAGCAAGTCCCCAAGCCGCTCGAAAGCCCCGTCGGCCCTGAAGAACTGCTGGGGCGAATACCCCGCGCTCAAAACGCCTTCATAGGCGTATCGGTACCACGTGGGCAGAAGCGCACCCAGCCGGGACCGATCGATATCCAGGCGCTCGAAACGGAAGCCGGACGACTGCGAGTCGACGCCGAGCATTCGATCCCCTGCTCCCGCCTCAAAGCAGTCGTCGACGACCACAGCGAGTGCCGCGTAGTAGGAGCGGAGTTCGAGCTTGAGCGAATCAAGGGTGATGTGAGCAATGGGATCCATGTCGAAATCCTTTGTGCGCTTTGTTGTCATGTTTGCATCATACGCAAAATCAGATTGGATGCAAATATGTTGCACATTTTCCTTTATTACTAAAAGGCTGCTGGGTGGATGCGTCTGTTGGGTCGCCGGGGAACAGTTCACCCTGTAGCGGGTCGCTGCGACTTGCCCAACACGCTCTTGCTTGCTTGGCATTCGCAGAGCGTCGGCATGACCTGCGCAAGCTCTACGCGGTTTGGCCCGATGCGGCAAAGCACTGTGTGTCGCAACGAACGCGCTGCCGCTCAAAGTTCCTGCCGCCGCAGGTCCAACCGCGTCTGCGCGTCGACCATGGCCCGGTGCAACTTGGCTTGCAGCACCTCGCGGGGCGGCAGGGCCAGCCAGTAGCTCGCCACATGGATGCCGTCGGGCTCCAGGTCCAGCAGCTCCACCACTTCGGCATCTTTGCCCGCGCACAAAATGATGGCGATGGGCGCGCTCTCACCCGGCTGCTGCTCGTGTTTGGCCAGCCACTTCAGGTAAAGCTCGACCTGGCCTTTGTGCTCGGGCTTGAACTCACCCAGCTTGAGCTCCACCAGCACCAGGCGACGCAGACGTCGGTGGAAAAAGAGCAGGTCCATCACGTAGTCGTGCCCGCCCACCTGGATTCGCTTTTGCCGGCCCATGAAGGCGAAGTCGCTGCCCAGCTCCAAGATGAAGCGCTCCAGCTCGGCCAAGATGGCCTTCTCCAGGTCTTGCTCGCCGAAGCCGTCACGCAGATCGAGAAAATCCAGCAGGTAGGGGTCTTTCAAGAACAGCGCGGGGCTGGCATCGGCACCCTGCTTGAGCTGCTCAAGCTCTTGCCGGATGACCGCTTCGGGCTGCTTGGCAATGGCCGTGCGCTCAAACAGCATGCCGTCCATGCGCTCACGCAGGGTCCGCACGGACCAGCGGGATTGGGCGCACAGCTCGGCGTAAAAGCTGCGCTTGGTGGCGGTATCGACCTTCAGCAACTCCACCAGATGCGACCAACTCAATTGTGTCGACAGCGTCGTCACAATCTGCAGCTGATCAAAGCACTGGTAGAGCTGCACCATGCGAAACAGGTTGCGGCGCCCGTAACCCGGGCCGTAATCCAGCACCAATCTGTCAGCGAGCTTTTGCATGGTGGCATCGCCATAGTCTGCCCGAGCCTCGGTGACGAGGCTTTGCTTGATGGTGCGGCCAATGTGCCAATACGTCAGCACCAGCGCCTGGTTCACCTGGGTCAGCACCTGGGTGCGTGCACGCTCCACCAGTTGCCTGATGTCGAGGTACAGCGCATCGGCGTCGGGGCCAGCAGGTGCTGCCGCGGCAGCGCGGATGGACGCAACAGATCGTTTGGCAGTGGCCATGGTGGACTCCTGGTGGCGGGGCGAGCGGCTGGTGAGTGCGGACGCCGATGCGACCTGCATCGCGCGCTGACCAGCATGCCCACAAAGCCCGCCGCCCGACACCGCCACATCAGCGTCGGCGTGACGCCTGCCACCGCTTGTCGCTTTTGTCGCGACCAACACACCTTGAAGGGCATGCGACAACGCGGCAAGTCATTGATTTTCAACAACTAAGCGGCATCAACAGGGCTGGCACAACTCTCGCAATAGACCTCGCATTCGTCCCCCTGCGAGGTGCGCCATGTCAGCCAGTTTGTCTTCCCCAGCGAACACCGGTTCGTCGTCTGCCAACGCGACGTTTGTGTCGATCGCTGACCTCAAAAAAGGTCGTCAAGCGGTCAGCGAAGTCATCGACACCGGCGGGGGCTGCGGCACCACCGGGGGCGAGGGCAAGGCCAGTTGCGGCACGTCCGCCGGGCCCGACGACATGCCCGCCGAGATCTGGGACAAGGTCAAGAACCACCCCTGTTATTCGGAAGAAGCCCACCATCACTTTGCCCGCATGCACGTGGCCGTGGCCCCGGCCTGCAACATCCAGTGCAACTACTGCAATCGCAAGTACGACTGCAGCAACGAGTCGCGTCCCGGCGTGGTCAGCCAAAAGCTCACGCCCGAACAGGCGGTGAAAAAGGTGCTGGCCGTGGCCAGCGAGATTCCGCAAATGACGGTGCTCGGCATTGCCGGCCCGGGCGATGCGCTGGCCAACCCGAAGAAGACCTTCGACACCATGAGCGCGCTGGCCGAGAAGGCACCGGACATCAAGCTCTGCCTCTCCACCAACGGCCTGGCGCTGCCCGACCAGGTGGACGAGATCTGCAAGTACAACATCGACCACGTCACCATCACCATCAACATGGTGGACCCGGAGATTGGCGCCAAGATTTACCCGTGGATCTTTTGGGACCACAAGCGCGTCACCGGCGTGGAAGCCTCGCGCATCCTCCACGAGCGCCAGATGCTCGGCCTGGAGATGCTGACCGCGCGCGGCGTGCTCACCAAGATCAACTCGGTGCTGATCCCGGGCGTGAACGACGAGCACCTGATCGAGGTGAACCGCGAGGTGAAAAAGCGCGGCGCCTTCTTGCACAACATCATGCCGCTCATCTCTGAGGCCGAGCATGGCACGGTGTTTGGCCTCACTGGCCAACGCGGCCCGACCGCGCAAGAGCTCAAGGCCGTGCAAGACGCCTGCATGGGCGGCGCTAACCTGATGCGCCACTGCCGCCAGTGCCGCGCCGATGCGGTGGGCCTGCTGGGCGAAGACCGCTCCGAAGAGTTCACGCTCGACAAGATCGAAGAGATGGACATCGTCTACGACATCGACAAGCGCCGCGCCTACCAAGAGAAGGTGGAGCAAGAGCGCCAGTCGCAGCACCAGGCCAAGGTCGATGCGCTGGCCGCGGCCTTCGACCTGGAGCACGTGGACCCCGACATGACCGTGCTGGTGGCCGTGGCCACCGAGGGCCATGGCAAGGTCAACATGCACTTCGGCCATGCCACCGAGTTCCAGATCTTCCAGGTGAGCAAGGCGCAAGCGATGTTCGTCGGCCACCGCCGGGTGGACCTGTACTGCCAAGGCGGCTACGGCGAAGACGAGCAGCTGCCCTCCATCGTCAAGGCCATCAACGATTGCCACGCGGTGCTGGTGGCCAAGATCGGCGCCTGCCCACGCGACGAGCTCAAAGCGGCCGGCATCGAGCCGGTCGAGGAATACGCCCACGAGTACATCGAGAAGGCGGCGCTCGGCTGGTTCAACGGCTACCGCCAACGCATCGCCAACGGCGAGATGCGCCACGTGCCGCGCGGCGACGCGCAGATCCGCCAAGGCGCCTACACCGGCAACGCCGAAGAAGCGGCCTGAGTTCCCGCTTGATTCCTCGCCTGTTTTCCTGACGCTCGCGGCCGCCCCACAGCCCGCGGGCCCCCCTCACCCACCCGTCCCAAGGAGAGACACCATGGCCCTCAAGATCATCGCCTCCACCTGCACCGGCTGCTCCGCCTGCGAGCCCGAGTGCCCCAACGTTGCCATCCGCGAAAAGGGCGGCACCTTCATCATCGATCCGGCCAAGTGCACCGAGTGCGAAGGCCAGTTCGACTCGCCGCAGTGCATCGCTGTGTGCCCGGTCGACGGCTGCATTAAAAAGGTTTGATCCCCCCCCGAAGCGCCTCACGGCGCTCCCCCCAGGGGGCCGCACCAGCGGACCGGCGGAGCCGGATCTGCGGCGCGTGCATGGCTGGACTGAGGCGTGCGCATCGGCGCTTTTCACACCCACATCTGGAGACTTCACATGATTCTTCCCAACATCATCGTCACCCCCGCGGCCGAGAAATTCATCCGCCGCATGGTCCGCTTCTCTGAGCATCCGGCCGGTGGTTTTCACCTCAAGGTGGCGCCGGGCGGTTGCTCGGGCTACAGCTCGGAGTTCACCGTGATGGCCGCGCCGCAAGCCGGTGACGCCGAGCTGATGGTGGGCGATGTGCGCGTGTTTTTGCCGGCCGAGAGCCGCCTGGTGCTCGACGGTGTGACGGTCGATTTCGCCGAGACGCCCACCTCCGCCGGCCTCACCTTCATCAACCCCGGTGCCGGCCCCTGCGGCTGCTCGTCGTCGGGCGATGCGGCCACTACCAAGCCGGCCGAGGCCACGGTCTCGCTGGCTTCGTTGAAGCGTCACTGAGCACCGCACCATGTTGTCGTTGAACACGCCACAGCGGGTCGAGCGCCGGGCCGCGCCCACGCCGGCACGCATCCCCCAGGGGAATCGGTCGGCGTCCCCGCGGACCGAGGAGCTGACATGAGCAGCCTCGGCGTGGACTTCGACGACGCGGTGTTGGGCCAGGGCTTGCCGCCTTTGGCTGAGGCCGCGCTGCGCGAAGCCGGGCTGCACCGGGGCGATGCGCCACGTGCCATGGCGGCGCTGATGCGCGCCCAGGCGCTGGCACCCGAGCACCCGGCGGTGTTGATCGCGATGTACCGCGACCACTTCTACAGCCATCGCCTGGCCCCGGCGCGCGATGTGGCGCGGCGTGCGCTGCGCATCGGTGCACAAGCGCTGGGCCTGCCCGAGCTGTGGCGCGAGGTGCCCCGCCAAGCGCTGGCGGGCGCACGCGATGACGCCCGCGTGCGCTTTTATTTGTTCACGCTCAAAGGCTATGCCTACCTGAGCCTGCGCCTGGGCGACGACAGCGAGGCGCGCGACGCGCTGGCCCTGCTGCGCCACCTTGACCCCGACGACCGGGTGGGTGGCGCACTGATCGAGGCCGTGCGCCAACGCGCGCTGGTGGGCGACCCCGACGACGACAGCGCCACCGTGCCCGACGCTGTGTTTGGCGCCGCGGCTTGGGCGCGGTTGGCGCCGCAGTTGACGTTGCATGTGGCGCCACCGCACAACCCCTCCGCCCACGCCTGAAGGCCCCGCCATGTCCGCCGCCCCCGCCCGCCTTGCTGCCGTGCCGACCCCGGCCAAGCCGCGCGCCCCGGCCGGCGACATCCCCACGCTCGACTGGCAAGGCCAGCCGGTGGACTGCGCCGCCTGCCCGCACATGGCGCTGCAAACAGCCGGTGGCTGCGAGCCCGGCCACAGCTGCATGCAAGACGCCTATGCGCGCCGCATCGACCGCTTTTTTCACCAGCATCCGGCCCTCGCGCAGCAGCACCTCGACCACCCGTATTTCGAAGTGCGCGCCATCGCCGTTCGGCATGTCGATCTGTTCCACCTCAACGCGCTGCGCAGCGACCCGGACGAAACCGTGCGCCTGCAGGTGGTATTGCGGCTGCCGCAGCGCCAGCTGGCGCTGATGTGCGACGACCCGCACCGCGAAGTGCGCATCCGCGTGGCGCAGCGGCTGGACGACACCCAGCTTGGGCGCCTGCTGCACGACCCCGACGACGAGGTGCGGCACACGGTGGCGCTGCGCCTGCCGCAAGCGCTGCTGCCCACCTTGGCGCAAGACCGCGACGCGCGCGTGCGCCACACCGTGGCCCAGCGCTTGGCCATGCCCGCGCTGTGGCGCCTGGCCGACGACGCCGCGCCCGAGGTGCGCCGCGTGGTGGCGCAGCGCGCGCCGGTGGCCTTGCTGACCAGCCTGCTGCACGACGCCGATTGGTCGGTGCGCTGGGAGGTCGCCCACCGCGCCGACCCGCTGCGCCAACGTGCGCTG
Source organism: Pseudomonadota bacterium (assembly GCA_041164825.1). Classification (GTDB taxonomy): domain Bacteria; phylum Pseudomonadota; class Gammaproteobacteria; order Burkholderiales; family Burkholderiaceae_C; genus JBEAOO01. The sequence continues at coordinate 10,889 of JBEAOO010000190.1, forward strand.
CTGCTGACGCTGGCCGCCGACCCCGATGTGGAGGTGAGTGCCCAAGCGCGCGAGCGCCTGGGCGGGCTCGTCTCCGTCACTTCAACGCCCGAGGCAGAGGTCCACCCCCATGGCTGACATCAACCGCGACGACGACGTGCTGGAAATCTCGCTGCCTCCGCGCTTCACCATGGGTGAGCGGGTGGCCTGCCGCAGCGTGGTGCGCAACGACGGCACCTACAACGGCAAAGACATCGGCGACGTGCTGGTGCAGCGCGGCGACATCGGCTACGTGCGCTCGATCGGCACCTTCTTGCAGCAGTTCTACATCTACGCCGTCGAGTTCGTGGCCAGCGGCCACCAGGTGGGCATGCGCGCCAAAGAGCTGTGCACGCTCGACCACCTGCCCGACGAGGTGCTGGCGCAACTCGGCGCCAAGGCCGAAGCCTTGCGCGAGATGCGCTGACCGACTCAGCCCTTCCACCAAACCCAAGGAGCCCGCCATGATGGAACCCCGCCCAGCCCGCTTTGAATGGGGCCAGCGCGTGCGCGCTGCGATCGATTTGTTCAACGACGGCAGCCACCCCGAGGCTGAAGAAGGCGCCTTGCTCATGCCCGCTGGCGGCCTGGGCGAGATCGTGCAAGTGGGCCACCACAGCGAGGCCAATGTGCCGGTGTATCTGGTGGAGTTTGACGGCCGGGTGCTGGGCTGCCTGGAAGAAGAAATCGTGCTCGCCGGCCTGGGCGCCCCGGCCCTGCCGATGGCCGACACCCCCCATGCCGCAGGTGCCTGAGATGGCCGCCGCCTCGCGCACCCGCAAGCCCTCGGGCGGCCGCCTGGGCGACGGTGGCGGCAATGGCCACGGCAGCAGCGGCAGCCTGGTGGGCGGCCATGTGTACGTGCTCGACCGCGTGCGCATCGAGGTCGCGCTGGAAGCCCGCAGCCGCTACAAGTACGTGCACCCGCGCGTGCTGCGCGAGGGCCTGGGCTGGAAGGTGGTCAGCCCCAACTGCTCGCGCAATGTGGACGCCGAGGGCGGCGATATCGACATCGCCTGGCTGGTGCCCACCGGCGACGGGACCGAGCCCGGTCGCCCCAGCGGCTGGCTGTTGCACGCCCGCGACCACGGGCAAGGCTGCTGGCAACTCAAGCTGCGTGCAGCGACCCTGGCCGAGGCGCTGGCTCAGCTGGTGAGCGACCCCAACCGATCGTTTTGGCAGTGAACCCGCGGAGATCCACACCATGATCTATCTCGACCACAACGCCACCACCCGCCCCGCGCCCGAAGCGGTGCAGGAGATGACCGATGTGTTGGCGCGGGTGTGGGCCAACCCCTCGTCGGTGCATGGTCCGGGCCAGGCGGCGCGGCGCTTGTTGGCCGATGCGCGGGCGCGGGTGGCCGCACTCATCGGCTGCCAGCCGGCCGAGCTGGTGTTCACCAGTGGCGCCACCGAGGCCAACCACATCGCCGTGATGGGCGCCTTGGCGCAAGGACGGGACACCGGCCGACAGCGCCTCGTGCTGTCGGCCGTGGAGCACCCCGGCCTGCTGGCGCTGGCCGCCAAGCTGCGCAGCGAGGGCACGCCGGTGGACTTGATTCCGGTGGATGCCCAGGGCCGCCTGCGCATGGATGCGGCGCGTGCCCTGATGGGCCCCGACGTGGCGCTGCTGAGCGTGATGGGCGCCAACAACGAGACCGGCGTGCTGATGCCCACGGCCGAGTTGGCCGCGCTGGCGGCCGAACACGGCGTGCCGTTTCACATGGACGCCACGCAGCTGGTGGGCAAGAGCGCGCTGCGCTTTGCACACAGCGGCGCGGCGCTCTGGTCGCTCTCGGCCCACAAGCTGCACGGCCCCAAAGGCGTGGGCGCGCTGGTGATCAAAAAAGGCCTGAGCTGGCCCACACTGCAAGCGGGCCGCCAAGAGCGCGGCCGCCGCGGCGGCACCGAAAACCTGCCCGGCATCGTCGGCTTCGCGGCCGCCGCAGAGACCACCGCACGCACCCTGGCCCACGACCTGGCGCAGATGCAAACGCGCCGCCTGCGCCTGGAAGCCGGCCTGTTGGCACTGCACCCCGAGGTGGTGGTGCTGAGTGCGGGGGCCGAGCGCCTGCCCAACACCACGTGCCTGCGCTTTGGCGAGCTGCATGCCGAGCGCGTGCTCGACAAGCTGGAGCGCGCCGGCGTGGTGGCGTCGAGCGGCGCGGCCTGCACTGCCTCCGGCACCCAACCCTCCCATGTGCTGCTGGCCATGGGCGCCAGTGCGGCGCAGGCGCAGGCCAGCGTTCGTTTGTCGCTGGGCCGGGACACCAGCGACGACGACATCGCCCAGACGCTGGTGGCGGTGCAGCGGGCGGTGCTGCCCTTGCTGTGCGCCGAAACGCAAGCCGCTTGAGCCGCCGCCGCCCACCGCGCACGCCACCCCCCGCATCACCCCAGGAGTCCCCGCCATGAAAGTCATGATCCGCCGCTCGCACGCAGGCGTGCTCTCGCTCTACGTGCCCAAGAAGGATTTGGAGGAGCCCATCGTCTCGCAAGAGAAGCCCGACCTCTGGGGCGGCAACGTGACCCTCGGCAACGACTGGGTGATGGCCCTGCCCGAGATGCCCGAGGGCACGAAGCTGCCCATCACGGTCGAAGCCAAACGCATCTCGGGGGAGGTATGAGTCTGCCCACCTCAAACAACGCCGAGCGGGCCGAGCGCCGGGCCGCCCCAAGCCGACCCGCCGTCCCCTTGGGGGACCGGCCGACGTACCCGACGGACGAGGGGTCGACATTCCCGCTGCCTGAGGCCATGGCCTTGGCCGACAGCGCGGGCACCGTGCGTGAAGCGGCCTTGCTGCTGCGCGAGCGTTTTGCGCCGCTGAAGGTGGTGGTGGTCGATGCCTTCGACATGCGCGAGGAAACCCCGGCCATCGCCGGCAGCAAGCGCCTGATCTGGGGCGCGGCCAGCGACGGCCACTGCTGGCAAGTCAGCACCGACCTGGCCCACGTGGCCGGGCTTTACCTCGCGGACAGGGGGTGATGCCATGAACAGCGCCGTGACGGCTGAGTTGACCGCGCATGTGCTTCCGGTGCCGGGAGGCGGCGCGGAAGGCAAGAACACCGACGAACTCATCGGCCCCGATGGCCTGGTGGCCGACGAGCAGCCCGAGAACGACGCGCTGCTCAGCGACGACTGGATCCCGCTCTCCGACCCCGATCTGTCGGCGTTGGAACTCAAGCTGGTGCAAACCGCGATGAGCGGCTCGCGCCTCACCTACGGGCCGATGGTCGAGCGCTTCGAGGCCTCGTTCGCCCACTGGCTGGGCCGCAAACACGCGGTGTCAGTCGCCAGCGGCACGCTCGGCACCTGGCTGGCGCTGCGGGCCCTGGGCATCGGCCCCGGCGACGAGGTGATTGCCTCGCCGCACGGCTGGCACCAAGTGGCACAAGCCGTGACGCTGGCCGGCGCCACGCTCGTGTTCAGCGACATCAACTACTGGACCGGCTGCCTCGACCCGGTGCGCGCCGCGGCCAAGATCACGCCCGCCACCCGAGCCATCTTGGCCGGCAATGTGAACGGCCACCCGGCCGCCTGGGCGCCGCTGCGCGCGCTGGCCGATGAGCGTGGCATCGCGCTGATCGAAGACTCCACCGAAGCGATTGGCTCGCGGTACCAAGGCCACCTCGTCGGCACGTTTGGCGATGTGGCGGTGTTCGACTTTTCGCAGCCCAGCGCGCTGAGTTGCGGCGATGGCGCGATGGTCGTCACCGACGATGACCGGCTGGCGATTGAGCTGCGCTACCTGCGCCAGCGCTCGGTCAAAGACCGCAACGCCATCGCCGTGGGTGCGCGCGTGCCGCTGCAGGCGGGCATCAGCGAGCTGAGTGCCGCGATGGGCGTGGGCCAGTTGGCGCGCATGGATGAATTGCTGGCGCGGCGCAAAGCCGTGGAGGCGCTCTACCTGGCCGAGATGAGCAGCTTCGAAGGCATCAAACCGCCCTACACCGGCGCCGATGTGGACGAGGTGCATTTCATGGTCTGGATGGTGCACCTGGGCACACGCTTCACCGCCAGCGCGCGCAAACAAATTGTGGAAGACCTGGCCGCCAACCACATCGAAGCCGCGCCCTATTGCAAGCCGCTGCACCAGCAGTTTTTCTACACCCAGGCGGGCTGGAAGCGCGGGCAGTTGCCGCTGGCCGAGCGCATTGGCGACCGCGCGCTGGCCCTGCCGTTCCATGCCGCGCTGGACGAAGACGAGATCCGCTACTTGGTGGGCGTGTTGAAAGACGCGGCCACCAATGTGGGTGCGGGTGCGGCCATCTATTGACGCCCGCCGCTCACGCCACCCCACGCCCCCATTCACCCCCACCGAGACACCCCATGACCGCCTACGCCACGCTCGATCACCTGCCCGAGGCCCTGACCGCCGGTCTGCGCAGCGGCACGCTCGCGCCTTACCTGGGCCCCGAGCTGCTGGCCCTGTGCCCGCCGCACACCGTGCCGGCCGAGCCGCCCGCGCTGGCCGCCGTGCTCACCGCCAAAAACAGCGTGCCCGGCAAGATCAAGAACCGGCTCACCCAGGCCGCGCAGTTCATTGAGAACTTCAAGCACCGCAAGACCTTGGTCAGCGGCATGAACGACGCGTTCAAGGCCCAGGCCGAGCCCTCGCCGCTGCACCGTTGGTTGGCCGCGTTGCCGGCGCCGGTGATCGTGTCGAACTGGTACGACGACACCCTGCGCACCGCGCTGCAAGGCCGCAACGATTGGGCGGAGGTGCAGGGCTTGTCGCAGAGCGAACACTTCGGCACCTGGACGGGTTGGTACGCGCCCGATGGCGCGCCGCTGGCCGATGCGCCTACGCCCACCACCGTGCTCTACAAGCCCTGGGGCGGCCACGCGCCGGCCGGCAACTACCTGGTCTCGGACTCCGACTACGTCGAGGTGCTGACCGAGATCGACATCCAAACCCCCATCCCCGCCATCATGCAAGCGCGCCGCGCCAGCCTGGGTTTTGTGTTCCTGGGCTGCCGTTTCAACGACCAACTGCCGCGCGCCTTTGCACGCCAGATCATGAAGCGCTCGGCCGGCCCGCACTACGCCGTGATGAGCGAAGCGCCCACCCGCATGGAGGCGCGCTTTTTTGAAGAACAAGGCATCACCTTGATTGCGCTGCCGCTGGCCGAGGTGGCCGCGGCCCTCACGGCCCCGGTGGGCAGCGCCGCGTCCGCGGTCGCTGCCTGAGGCAACCTGTTCACAGTTCCCTGTCCCTGCAACGCTGAAGAGAAAAGCGAGTCCCCCATGAGCACCCTGACCATCCTCCCCGCCAACGTCACCGTCGAGGTCGTCCCCGGCACCAACCTGCTGCAAGCCATTCTTGCGGCCGGCCAAAAGCTCGCCACCAAGTGCGGCGGCAAAGCCAGCTGCGGCGGCTGCCACCTGTTTCTCACCGGCGGCCGCAAGGGCATCTCCAAGATGACGCCCGAAGAGAACGCCAAGCTCGACTCCCTCATCGGCATCGGCAGCAAATCGCGCCTGGCCTGCCAGATGACGCTGCTCGGCACCGAGCCGGTGACGGTCGAGTTGCTCGGCGCGCTGAGCGGCTGAGGTCCACAGCGCCGGCCCCCTCTCCCTTGGCGAGAGGGCCGAGGTGAGGGCTCGTGCCACCACCCCGATCAGCCCACTCACCCTCACCCCAAGGAGTCAACATGCTCGACGTGCTCATCATCGGCGGCGGGGTGTGCGGGCTGGCGCTGGCGCACAGCCTGCAGGCCAAACGCGTGGACTGGCGCCTGCTGGAGGCGCGCGATCGCTTGGGCGGCCGCGTGCTCACCCAGGCCGCGGGCCCCGCGGGCGACACGCCCATTGACCTCGGCCCCACCTGGTTCTGGCCCGATCACCAGCCGTCCATCACCCGGCTGGTGAGCGACCTGGGTTTGCAGGCCTTCCCGCAAACCGACGACGGCCGCCTGCTGCACCTGAGCGACCCGAACGCCACCCCCCAAACCGTGGCCGTGGGCGTGAGCGCCAACGGTGAACTGCACAGCGGCTCGGCCCCCGACGACCCGCCCGCCCAAGGCGTGCACGGCGGCGCCATGCGCATTGCCGGTGGCATGGGCGCACTGGTGCAGGCCCTGGCCGCACCCTTGCCCGCCGCGCGCATCCAGCGGGGCACGGCGGTGCACACCCTGGTCGATCACGGCAACTGCGTGGCCGTGCATTGGACCGACACCCAGGGCGAGGCCTGCAGCCTCACCGCCCGCCGCGTGGTGCTGGCGCTGCCGCCGCGGCTGGCCTATGCGCGGCTCGCGTTTGAGCCCGCGCTGAGCGAGGCCGTGTCGGCCGCGCTGCGCCACACCCCCACCTGGATGGCCACCGCTGCCAAAGTCGGCATGGCCTACACGCGCCCCTTCTGGCGCGAGGCCGGCCACAGCGGCAACGCCTGGGTCACGCACCCGCAAGCGGTGTTGGCCGAGGTGTTTGACGCCAGCACGCCGGCGCAAACCGATGCCGCGTCGCCAGACACCCCCAGCAGCCACGCCGCCCTGGCCGGTTTCAGCGCCCTCGGCGCCAGCGCCCGGCCGCAGTTCGGCGCGGTGGGCATGGCGTTGCTGCTGCGCAGCCAGCTCGGCCAGCTGTTTGGTGCCGAGGCGCAAGACGGCGAGCTGCACACGCTGGACTGGGCGCTCGAACCCCACACCTGCAGCCCGCTCGACCTGGCCGAAGACAGCCAGCCGCTCGAACACCCCAGCTACGGCGAGCCCTTGCTCACCCAGCCGCACTGGCAAGGCCGCTTGCTGTTTGGCGGCTCCGAAACCGCACGCCAAGGCGGCGGGTATGTGGAAGGCGCACTGAGTGCGGCGGCGCGTTTGCGGCGCGAGCTGCTGCAGGCGCCCGCCGCGGCAAACCCCGAACCCCTGGCCCGGGCCCGCGCATGAAACTCGCCCTCGAACGCACGCAAGTCAGCGCGCTGATCGATGCCTTTCCGCGCCTGGCGCATTTGAGCGATCAGCTGCGGTTTGGCCCCCGCATCGAGTTGCCCCACCACCAGCTGCAACTCGATGAACTGCTGTTCGTGGGCGACCTGTATGCCGCGGCAGGTGGTGATTCGGCGGGACGCCTCGGCCAGCTGCAAAGCCTGTTGGCCGCGCTGCAGCAGCCGGGCGAGCGCTTTGCCAAGGGCGATGACCTGGAGCAACTGCTGCCCGCACTCGCACGCTATCTGGCTTGTGATGCGCTGCGTGGCTGGCTCTTCCACAGCAATGTGGCGGGCAAACCGCTGGCCTGGGTGGTGACGCGCATCGACTACGTGGCCGCCTCCAACGAAGAAATGGGCAAGGTGATGGTCGAGCTCAAGGCCATGGCGCGCATCGGCATCACCAGCCAGGTGCTGCGCTTCACCGAGGCCGACCTGCCCGGCCACAGCGTGGCCGAGATGCTGGCCGCCAAGGGCTGGCTCAAAGAGACCCCAGCGCTGATCGCCACGCATGACGCCACGGCCGAGCGCTACTTCCAGTGGCGCGCGCGCTATGGCGAGCAGTTCAGCGCCAGCGGCATGGGCTTCCATGCCGAGGACCCGAGCGCCTCGCACCGTGACACGGACTGGAGCCGCAAAGACCAGATCGTGCTGTCGACCTCCGGCGGCGCGGCGCGGCTGGTGAATGACGAGGCCATCTTGCCGCCGCGCGCCACCACGCTCGACGCCACCGGCGACATCCTCGGCCCCTATCTGCGCAAAGCCGCCAAGAGCAACCGCTACGCCGCCGAGGACGAGGTAGAGGCCATCCGCGCGAGCAGCCCCAAGGGCCTGTTCACGCAGCTGCCGGTGCACGGCTATTTGTTCATGTTCCACCTCGAACTGCACCACCACCTGTGGGTGCATGTGGACGATGTGCAGCCCTACGCCTACCAGCCCGAGCTCAAGACCAAGCTGGTGCTGCCGCCCGAGCAAACCGACCTGATCGACATCCTCACCGCCGAGATGGACCTGCTGATGGACGACATCGTGGCGGGCAAAAGCGGCGGCACCACCGTGCTCTGCGCCGGCCCACCCGGCGTGGGCAAAACGCTCACCGCCGAGGTCTACGCCGAGATCGTCGGCCGGCCGCTCTACCGCGTGCACAGCGGCCAGCTGGGCCTGAACGTGGCCAGCATGGAAACCGCGTTGAAGGACGCGCTCACCCGCGCACAGCGCTGGGGCGCGGTGATGCTGATCGACGAGGCCGATGTCTACATCAAGCGGCGCGACGACAACATCACCATGAACGCCGTGGTGGGTGTGTTCTTGCGCGTGCTGGAGTACTTCAACGGCCTGCTGTTTCTCACCACCAACCGCATCGACGACATCGACGAAGCCATCGTCAGCCGCTGCATCGCGCTGATCCGCTATCACACGCCCGACACCGCCGCCCGCGAACGCATCTGGGGCGTGATGGCGGCGCAGTTTGGCCTGGCGCTCGATGACGCCACGATCGCGCAACTCGCGCGCCGCTTTGCCACCGCCAGCGGACGCGACATCAAGGGCCTGTCGAAACTGGTGGCCAAGTACTGCCACCACAAGCAGCTGCCGCCCACGCCCGAGGTGTTTGAGCGCTGTGCGGTGTTTCGGGGGTTGGACGCACCGGAGCGCAGCGCGTGATGGCAGTGGGGTCGAGCGCCGAGACCTGGGTGCTCGCCGAGATGATCACCCACAGCCACATCTGGCGCGGCGCCGGCCACAGCGAGGCCGACGCCCGCACGGCCTTGCTCGCCGCCTGGACGCTCCACCGCCACGCCGTCGTCGCTCAACACCCCCAACTCGCACCCACCTTGCCCGAAGCCGCCGACTTGCCCACGCACTTCCCGATCCGGTTCATGGCGTATGCGTGTGGGGGTGGGTATCGGGATGGGGAGCGGGTGGTGTGAGTGCGGTAGGGCGCGCTGCGCAGGGAGGCCGCAGGCCGGCCTCAAGCAAGGGATGGACGCAGCGACTCCTGGAGCGCACAGTGCCTCATCCGCCGCAGCTCGCGGCCAGGAGCGCTGCCATGCTGATGCCTCGCCTGTCTCTGTTTTGCGCTCGGTCGATGATGTTGGCGGGGCTGCTCAGCGTCAGCAGCGCGCTGTGGGCACAGAGCGCGCCACCCGATGCGCCCACCAGCTTCCCGCCCGAGGCCACCACGCCCACGGCTGCGGCGCTGCAAACCGCCCTGGCCGGCAAGGTGTTCAACGTCAAGTTGGCGGATGGCGTCACCTGGCGTTTGCAGTACCAAACCAACGGCTACTGGTTCATCAACACCAGCCGCGGCTTTGCCGACACCGGCAAGTGGTCGACCCAAGACGGCCAGTTGTGCGGCGGCGGCAAACGCATCAAAGAGACCTGCAATGCCATGCGCCTGCAGGGCGGCACGCTGTACATGCAGCGCGACAGCGGGGAGGTGGTGGTGTTGGTGGCGGAGTGAGCCCCACGGCCGTCCAATGACACCCTCACCCGCGAGGCACACCACATGGCCACCCACCCGACCGTGGAACAGCTCACCCAGCGGCTGACACAGCGCTTTGTCGGCCCAAGCACAGCGCACCTGGACGACGTGCAAGGCCTGGTGCGGGCGAGCGCCGAGTCGGCCTGGGCCACGCCCGCCGACGCCAAGGCCCGCAAGGCCGAACTGCAAGAGGCCTTGCGGCAGATGGAGGGCTCGCACGATGCGCTGCTGGCCTACCTGCGCCCGGTGGTCGATCTGCAGTTGACCAAGGCGGCGGCGCTGCGAACCTACTGCGCGCTGTTGGCCGCCGTGTGCGTGCCGATCGCTCTTTCTGCTGCGCTTCCCGGCGTGGCACGCGGGGTGGCCTGGTTCGTTATTGTGTTGGCGCTGTTCGGCGCAGGCATGACGTTGCAAACCAGCCGCACCCACTGGCCAACGGACGAGCAGTTCGGCAGTGCCGAGGCAGAAAGCCGCTGGTTGATCGGCCTGTTGCACCAGCGCGGGCACCGCGTCAATGATGGCGTGACACTGACCCAGTTGGCCACAGGGCTGTTGGCCGTGCCGCTGATCGGGGTCGCGATCGTGCTCTGGCCTGCCGCGCAGCGCGATACGCTGCGCGCGCCCACTGCCGAAGAACAGGCGGCGAGCGGGGTCTCCCGCGCGGCATCAACCGCCCAAGCGGCAGCCTCTGCGGCGGCGTCAGCGGCGTCGACGGCAGGAGCAGCGGCGGTGGCGGCCCAGACCGCCGCAGCGGCGGCGCAACAAGCGGCCTCCGCGGCGGCGCGGTCTCCGGGTGCCCAGGGCAGAAACAAGAACAAGTCCAAGAACAAGGGCCGCGCCTTGAGCAAAGCCAAGGCCGCCCCGCACTGAGGGACCGATAGGCGCCGTTGGCGGGGCCGCCCCGGACGCTGCGCCACAGCCCGCACGCTTCTTGCGGAGCCCTGCCTCAACCCGCCCCAATCCGGGCTTTTGTCTGCGCGCTGTGTCTGCTTTCGCCCAAACGCTCCCACCTGTGTCGCCCACCCTGCATGTGCTGAGCGAGGGCGACCTGCGCCGCTGGCGAACGTGTGCGCGTTTGCAGTGGCTGCACCGTGCGGCGCTGCGGGCGCATGAGGCCAGTGGGCCCGGTGCAGCGGGCCACTCGGCGGACGCGAGCCGCGATGGCCGCGGCCAGCGCGTAGCCGGGCCCGCCGAGCCGGACGTGGTGTTCGGCCCCGAGCCCGCGTTGGCGCTGCGGGCCAGCTACCCCGAGGCGCTGAGCATCGCGCCGCCTGCGGCCGATGCGGGCAGCGAGGCGGACAACGAGGCCGATTGGGCGCGGGCCATCGCCGCCACCACCGCTGCGATGACCGACCCGGCGCGTCAGGCGATGGGTGCGGCCGTGCTGGGCGCTTGCGTGCAAAGCGACGACGGGGCGCGGGTGCGCATTGACGTGCTGGTGCGGGGCGCGCTGGGGTGGCAGATCTACAAACAGCGGCTGGCCACGGTGGCCGATGACGCCGATGTGGACGCACTGGCGCTGTGGGTGCATGTGGCCTCGCGCGCGGGTTGGCGGGTGCAGAGCGCGGGGCTGCTGTTGGTGGACACGGGTTTTGTGTACCCGGGCATGCAGTGCTATGCGGGTTTGTTTCGCGAGGTGGACGTGGGGCCGATGCTCGGCACGCGGCCGGTGGGCGAGTGGCTGGCGGCGCTGCGCGGCAGCGAGGCGGGCCCCAAGCCCGCGCCCGCGCTGGGCGCGCCGTGTGCGCAGGGCGGCGGCTGCCGATTCATGGCCGAGTGCCATGCGGGCGAGCCCGGTGGCCGGGTGGTGGACCCGGCCTGGCAACTGGACATCGTGGGCAAGGAGTTGGCGGCGGCGCTGCGCCGCGAAGGCCATGTGGACCTGCGCAGCGTGCCGCCCGAGCGGCTGAGCGATGCGCGCCACCGCCGTGCGCTGCGCGCGGTGCGGCAAGGCGCGCCGGTGCTGGAGCCCGGCGTGGCGCGGCTGATGCGCGAGCTGCCCTGGCCGCGCCTGCACCTGCGCATGGAAACCATCGGCTTTGCCGTGCCGGTGTGGCCGGGCACGCGGCCCTACCAGGTGCTGCCGTTTCAGTGGAGCTGCGATGTGGAGACGGCGCCAGGGCAGTGGACGCACCACGGCTTTTTGGCCGACGCGGCGGGCGGCGACCCGCGGCGCGCGTTTGCGCTGAGCTTGCTGGTCGCCCTCAATGCACACGGCACACAAGGCGCCATCCTGGCCTACAACGCCGGCTTCGAGCGCAACCGCATCCGCGAGTTGGCGCAGCAGTTTGACGAACTGCGTGAGCCGCTGGAGGCGCTGCTGCCGCGCGTGGTGGACCTCTTTCAGCTGGCGCGCACCCACTACTACCACCCGGCCATGGCGGGCTCGTGGTCGGCCAAGACGGTGTTTGGCCTGATCGCGCCCGAGCTGAACGTGACACGGCTGGGGCGGCGCGAGGCCGATGCGCCGCTGCAGGCGTTTGCGCGCTCGCTGCAACGCGGCTTGCCGGCCGCTGAGCGCGAGCGCCTGCGCAGCGCGCTGCAGGCCCACGGCCAGCGCCGCACCGAGGCGCTGCGCCGCATGGCCGCGCTGTTTGACCACGCGGCCGATGACGCCGCGCCGCACTCGCTCACCGACTGAGCCAGCGGCACCCCACACTGAGAGAGACTGGCCATGTACGCACGCGCGCTGTTCGACATCATTCACACCCGCGGCACGGCCGTGTTGACGCTGCTGGTGTCGATGCAAGGCGGCGCCGATGAGTTGTTTGCCAGCGCCAACACGCGCCGCGAGGTGGAAGCCCAGTTGTGGGAAGTGGCCCACACCTTGGCCCACTTGCCCCCGGTGGTGCTGCTGCGCCTGCCGCAGGTGGACTGGGCCGGCTGGGGCGCGCTGCACACGGCCTTGAGCGACCCAGCCGGCGACCCGGCCCACCAGCGTCAAGACATCGTCTGGTACGGCGCCACCGCCTTGCTGCCGGCCACGCTGGTGTTGCTGGACACGCTGCGCGAACAAGAGCCGGACTGGTTCGCCATTCACTACTGAATCGGCAGCGCGCCCACGGCCCGGCACGCCATGGGGCAGCGACGCCACGACGGGCGCACCCCGTCTCGCCGGCCAGCGATGTGGATTCGGTTTGCGATGCCACAAACTGTGGCACCGCACACCGTTTCACCATGGTGACTCCCCTTCAGGAGACAAACCATGACCCTCGCCACCGCCACCATCATCCCGCCCGCGCGGCACCGCGCCAGCCGCCATCGCGCCACCTTCTCCACGCGGCGTCGCCCTCCGCTCGCTGCGTTGGTTTGCGGCGGTTTGCTGTTGGGCGGGCAGGCCTCTGCGCTCACGCTGTACGAGACCGCCAACCTGCATATGATGTTGGAGACGGCCTCCCACGCACTGACCTTCACCTCGCGGGCGATCCAGGCGGACAGCGCCACGCCGCTGAGTTTTGGCCCACGCAGCGGGCAAACCGTGTTCGGCTTCACCGGCGCGTATTCGGACAGCGGCTGGTCGCTCAATGGCAACGGCAAGCTCTATGGCGAAGACTTCGCCATGTCGTTTCTGGGCACGCTGAGCGGCACCGCAGGCAGCAATTTGACGCTGGCCGCCACGGGCGGCGCCACGGTGGGCAGCCTCAAAACCTTGGCCATGGGCTCCACGGCCACCTGGGACTGGAGTGCGAGCGACCGTGCCTACACCCGCTTCAACGTCAAACAAGAGGGCGAGACCACGGGCAGCTGGTGGTCGCGCTTGGTGAAGTTTGTGGTGCGCAGTGCGGAGCAGCTGATCACCATCGTGGCCACCGAGGTGATCCGCGTGGCGGTGACGGGCAGCGCCGGCCCCGCCGGTGTGGTGGTGGGCCAAGTGGTGGTGGAACTGGTGAACCCGGTGATCACCAAAGTGACGCAATCGGCGAGCGACTATGTGCTGGACGAAACCAAATCCCCCGGCCCGTCCACACCGCCCATCACCCCACCGCCCGACACCGACCTCGCCACCCTGGTCGACCCCGACAGCCACCTGGCCATGGTCAACAACTTGGAGGACTACTTGCTCGCCAGCGCCAGCTTTGACGACAGTGGTGCGGTGAGCGGCGGCTTTGTGGCCGTCTCCGCCGTGCCCGAACCCTCCAGCTGGGCGCTCATGCTGGGTGGCCTGACCAGCTTGGGCTGGCTGTTGCGGCGCCGGCGCTTGGGCGAGCTGCGCGAAGGGCCGCTGGGCGGCTGATGCGCCTTGGCGTTCAAACTCATCGGCCGCACGGCAGGCGGCAGGCGGCAGGGGCCATTCTCGGCGCAGAGACTCCTCTCATCCAGAGACTGGCGCACAGCGCTCCCCCAACCGGTGGTGGCATGGCACGTGTTCGCATGCCACGTTGGCGGTGGGGCGGTGATGGGCCGGGCCGATGTGCGCAGGTCAAGGGGGAATGGACCGACCGAAGGGAGGGCCAGGAGGACACGGAGCACATCGGCCCGACCCATCGCCGCCCTCGCGCCGAACTTCGAACAAAAGCCGATCCAAGGCCAAGGGCCGCAATGCGCCGAGAACCGAATTCCCCGGCCATGGCGAACTTGTACTTTCAAGCGCAAGCCCGTGTGTAGCCACAGCGAGTGCGGGTTCAGGCGACGGCCCAGGCGCGTGGTGGCCCGGAATCTGCATTCATTGAGGACATGATCGACACCGCCATGCTCCACCTCATCACCGACGCTGGCGAAGGCGTGCTGGTGCTGGTTGACGGTTTGCAACCGTCTGAACTGCTGCGCTCACGCCTCACGCGCGGCGAGGTGCAGCGCCAACTGCAGCTGATGGCGGGCACGCTGGGCGCGCTGTCGCCCGCCGCCCAAGCCGCCTTGCCTGAGGTGGATTGGGCCGGCTGGCGCGGCGTGAGTGTGGCGCTGGCGATGCCCACGGGCCAGGCGCTGGACGACGCGCTGTGGTTTGGCGCCAGCGCGCTGGTGCCGGCCACGCTGCTGTGGCTGCGCGTGTACCGCGAGTCGCAACCGGCGCTGTTTTCGTACACAACGTGAGGCGCTGACGCATGGTGGCGCGGCGAGTCTTCAGCGCTCGTCTGAACCCGCGCGCCATCCCTCGTTTCAGTCCTCACGCGGCGCCGCATCGGCCGCCCCCAACAAGGCCGCCGTCACATCGCTGCCGGTGCGGGCTTCGGGCGCGCAGGCCTCCAGGTGTGCGAGCAGCTCGCGTGACGCATCGGTCAGGCCAGCGCGCAAGTGGATGAACGCCAGAGCTTTGAGCGTGAACAGCCAAAAGCGACCCGCCTCGCTCTGCACCACAGCCGCCGGCAAGGGCGCGGGCACCGCGCGCCAATCGGCATCGAGCCCAGCTTGCTGCGCCGCCTCGCGCAAGCCCCGCGATGCCGCCCGCTCGGCCCACTCAAACTCGCGCCGGCCGGCGTGGTGTTTGTAGAGCACGCAGTAAGTGGCCAAGCAGGCCGGGGCCACCGCCTGGGCGCTCCACAACAAGGCGCTGCGCTCGTCGGGCGCGCTGTGCGCGGCGCGGTGCAGCAGGTCGTGCACCGCGGGCGGGGCATCACCGCCGAAAAAGGTGTCGGCGCTGTCGCCGGTGAACAGATTCATGATCGGGTCCTCCTGCGTTCAAGGCCACACATTCAAGCCACCCCTGCGCCTTCGCCGGCAACCGCGTGAATGGCCGTGCCGAGAAACAGCGATGCCGGCCCGCTCGATGTGTGAGCCACGGGATCAAACGCGCTTGCCCTTCAGCAGCTTGGCGCGGTCGGCCGCGCTGTAGCTGTTGAAGTGGCCTTGGGCATCGGCGGCACGGCGGTTGGAGAGGCGAATGGCTTCGATCTTGCCGGCCGGGGCGATGCGCGACACCGCTTTGTCGAGCGTGGTGCTGCCGCAGTGCGGGCAGGTGGGCACGGTGCTGGCGCGCACCAGCAGCTCGAAGCGGGCGCTGCATTGCGGGCAGTGGTAGTCAAAGAGGGGCATGGTGGGCTCCTGGAGTGTCGAGGGCGGAGGAAGCGAGGGCGGCGGAGGCCGGGGCGCGGGCCACCCGGAGCGGGCGCAAAAGCTGCAAGCACGCCAGCGTGGCGGCCATGTCGAGCGCGCTCATGTCGTCTTGCGTGGTGAGTGCGGCATTGGCGCCCAAGGCCAGCAGCGTGGCCAGCACCTCGGCTTTGCCGGCAGAGGCCGCATACATCAGCGCGGTGGCGCCGGTGAGGTTGGCGTGGTCGAGGGGCACACCGCGTGCCACCAGCGCACGGATGAGGCCGGGCTCGCCGTTGACGCAGGCCAGCCAGAGCGCGTTGTTGCCGTCGCCGTTGACGGCATCGAGCGGCACGCCCAGGGCCAGCAGCGCATCCAACGCGTGGTGGGCACCGCGCCAGGCGGCGTGCATCAACGGCGTGTTGCCATGCGCGCCGGGGCCGCTGGGGTCGGTGGGGTTGAAGCCTTCGCTGTGGAGCCACACGGCCAGCGCCTCGGGCACGGCGTGGGCGGCGGTGGGCAGGGGGAACAGCGCCTCGGCCGGCTGTGGACCGCTCAACCCAGCCGTGCCCAACGCCGCCCAGCCGCCCACCAGATCGGCCACGGTGTGGAAGCCGAAATCGCTGAACATCGCCGCCCAGGTTGGGCTGGCGTGGCCGTGATGGCAGTAGACGAACACCGGCCGCGCCTTGGGCTCGCGCAGCAACAGGGCCTCGTGGTTGCGGCCATCGAGGCGCAGGCTGCCGGCCAGGTGGGCTTCTGCGTGGTGGCGGGCTTCGCGCGCGTCCAGGCGCAGTGCGCTGGGGTGGGCGGCGAGCCAGTCGCGCGCTTGGGGCGCGGTGAGGCGCGTGAAGCGCTCACGCTCGTCGCTGAGCGGGTGGGGCTGGGTCATGGCGAAGGCTCCGTGGTGCGTGGCGTTGGCCGGTGGGCGTAGGGCGGCTCGCTGGCGATGCGCGGGTCGTCGAGCGCCAGGCCCACGGTGAAGTGGTAGACCGATTGCAGCGGCGCGCTGCGCGCTTGGGGATCGGGCAGGCCGATGAGCTGGTGCAGCGCGTCGTCGAAGTAGCAGCCGATGCCGGTGCCGCGCAGGCCCCAGGCCTCGGCCTGCAGGTAGAGCGCGTGGCCGAGCAGGCCGGCCTCTTGAAGCCGTGCGCGGTAAGCAGCGGGTGTGGGCAGGGGCTGGAACTCGGCCACGAAGGCGAAGGCCAGCATCGCGTCGGCGCCCAGCGCCTGGTGGCAGTTGAGGGTGCGCAGCGTGCCGGCGAGTGCGGGGTTATCGGCCAGGTGCAGCAGGGGCACATCGGCAGGCGCACCGTTGATCACCGCAGCCGCCGGCACCATCGGCCAGGGCAGCGTGCGCGCGAGCAAGGCCTGGCCGCTGGGGCTGCGGGGCAGCAGGTAGGCGCCGGGCGGCAGGCCGTCCACGCGGTGGACAAACAGCAGCGCGTGCACGTGCGCGGGCTGCGCCCCGAACAGCGGATGCGCGGGGTTCAGCGCGCGCAGCAGCGGCCAGAGCGCGGCCAGCGGCATGCGGGCGCGCGCATCAAAGCGCTGGGCGCTGCGGCGTTGGCGGATGAGGCTGGCGGCGGTGGGCGCCCCAGCGCTTGCCGCATGGAGCGAGATCGCGGGGGCCTGGCGCCATGCGCTGTGAGCGTCGGTGTGGCTCGCCTGGGGCGCGACGAGGCGTGCCGGCGTGGCGGCGGTGCGGGCCTCGGCATCGGCCGCTTGCACGCGCGTGGCCGCGCTCACCGCATCGATCACCGGCCAGCGGTACATGGGGTGGGCGTCGAGGCGGTTGGGCGTGCCGAACCAGGTGGCGGTGCGGGTGGCGGCGAGCAGCGCCTGGGCATCGTCACCAACCTCTGCGGCCTGTGCGGCGGCAGCCGGCGGCAGGGGCCGCAGCTGAAACAACAGCTCCGCCTCATCGCACTCCACGCCGCGGTAGTCGGCCTCGCGGTTCAGGCCCAGCAGCGCGGCCAAGTCGGCGCTGCGGAGGGGCACGGGCTGCAAGCACCAGCCGCACAACGCAGCGGCGCCACGCAGCGCGCCCACCGCGTGGCCGAGGTCGAGCTCGGTGTAGCGGAAGGCGCGCTCGCCGTACTTCCAGGCCTCGCGCCAGGCGATGCTGCTGAGCGCCAGCCACGCGCGTGCGGGGCCTGCCGGCTCGCCGTCGGCCCACACCGCACGCTGCGCCAGCGCGTGCACCTCGGGCGCGTAGTGATGCAGGCCGTCGCGCAGGCCCGGCACGCAGCGGCTGATGAGCCAGGCCTCGGTGGGGTGCAGGTTGCCGCTCGATGGGTTGATGCGCACGGCCCAGCGGTCGGGGCCGCTGTGCTTCCAAGCGGCCAGGGCCAGGCTGAGTTCAAACAGCTGCCCGAGTGCGGCCACATCGATCGCACGCGGCGCCACCGCACCGGGCTGAAACAGCTGCGACCAGGGCGTGAGCGGGTCGTGCGTGAGCAGCGGCAGGGCCGTGAGCGGCGCGCCGGCAAAGTCGCGAAACGGCTTGGGCTGCGCGTCCCAGTCGAGCGTGTCGGGGCCGGCGGCGTAGGCGCCTTGCGCGTGTTTGCTGCGCTGGTGGTAGGCGGCCACGGTGTCTTCAGCCATGGGAGGCCCCGCCCCAGCCCTGCAGCAGCGGGCACCCGCACCGGCCCGGGCACGCCCACCAGGTGGGCGCGTCACGCCCGCAAAGCTTGGGCGCGCTCATCGCCGGGAGCCCCGCCGACCCAAGCTCACACCGGGCGGTTTTCATAAGGGTTGCGCACCGGGCCCATCAGCTTCAGGCCTTCTGCGAAGGTGATCTTCGGGAAGCTGGCGCTGAAGCTCGCGGCCTTGTCGGCGATGGCGTCGGTTTTGCCGGCGGTGTCGAGCTTCTTGAGTTGGGTCTTTTCCAGGTACAGCAGCTCCAGCAGCTCGTTGTAGACCGTGGCTTCGTCGATGGGCAGGATGTAGAAGGTGGCGCCGCCGTGGTCGACCGTGTACTTCTTGCTGATGTCGATGTTGTCGACAAAGAAGAAGTATTTGCCGGTGGGCGAGAGCAGGTCGCCCAAGGTTTCGGCCACCAGGCCGAGGTACTCAAAGCTCAGCAGAAAGCCAGCCATGAAGGCCAGCGTGGGCTCGCCGACGTTGGCCGCGGCAATCACTTGCTCGGCGCTGATTTCGGGCGGGCGCGCTTCGTCGGCCAGCTTGGCCTGGAACTTCAGCGCCATGTCGCCCCGGAAGCCGAAGCGGCCCGGCTTTTTGGTGGGCGCCTTGAGCACGCTGTTGAGCAAGCGGCCCTCAGAGTCGAGGCGGGCGAAAGCGGTGTCGGCGATGGTGAGGGTGCTCATGGTGCGAGGCTCCGGTGGTGGCGGTGGTGGTGAGAAACAAAAGAACGAAGGGCGGCTGAGGCTCAGCCCGGCCGGTTGATCAAAAAATCGGCGATCTTGAAAAACGCCGCGTCGAGCTCGGCGCGCAAGGCCGCATCCGCGCAGGTGGCGGCGAGCGCGTCGCGCATGCAGGCCATCCAGGCATCGCGCGCGCTGGCGTCGATGGCAAACGCCTGGTGGCGGCGGCGCAGGCGGGGCTCACCGCGCGTGGCGGTGAACTCGCGCGGGCCGCCCATCCACTCGCTCAAGTAGGTGATGAGGATGGCGCGCGTGGGGCCGAGGTCGCTCTCGTGCATGGCGCGAATCACCGCGGCATCGGGCCGCGTGAGCATGGCGTCATAAAAGGCGGTGACCAGGCGCACCACGGCCTCGTGGCCGCCCAGGCGCAGGTAATGGGGATTGGGCGGGTTGGAGGCGGAGACCCCGGTGGGCGTGGCCGCCACAGGCAGCGTTGCAGGCGTGTTCATGCAGGCTGTATTTGCAAGCCCTGTACCACCGCACGCTGATCGCCAATCGGTGGCTCACGCGGCGAGCTTGTGACCCGGCGCGCACCGGGCGTCAGCCCCAAGCGCGCCCGGCAGCGACTCGCGGCACAGCCCGCTGGGGGGCCGCGCCCACGGCGTGTCGGCTATGCAGCGATGCAGCCGCCTTTGTCGGGTTTCTCACACTCGAATCGGCGCCCGCAAAAACCCGGACAAAAGCCGATTTACCCATGCAAATCAAGCACTTGGCTCAGATCAAACAGGGTGGCACGGCCGTTGCAATGTGAAGGCTGCGCGGCACCCATGTCTGGCCCCGAAGTGGCTTCCGAAGAAGACCCATAGAGGCACCCAAGGCTGCATTGAGATCGCGGCAATGCTCGTTTTTAGCTCGTCATCAGAACGTTCCCTCGTTCGAACCAACGACCTCTCATCACCACTTGGATTGGAGAAACACAATGGCTGCACTTCGGCAAATTGCCTTCTACGGCAAAGGTGGCATCGGCAAGTCCACCACCTCGCAAAACACCCTGGCCGCACTGAGCGACCTGGGCCAAAAAATCTTGATCGTCGGCTGCGACCCCAAGGCCGACTCGACCCGTTTGATCTTGCACGCCAAAGCACAAGACACCATCTTGTCGCTGGCCGCTGAAGCCGGATCGGTCGAGGACCTGGAGCTCGAAGACGTCATGAAGGTCGGCTACAAAGACATTCGTTGCGTCGAATCCGGTGGCCCGGAGCCAGGTGTTGGCTGCGCAGGCCGCGGCGTGATCACCTCGATCAACTTCCTGGAAGAAAACGGTGCGTATGACGGCGTGGACTATGTGTCCTACGACGTGCTCGGCGACGTGGTGTGCGGTGGCTTCGCCATGCCCATCCGCGAAAACAAGGCGCAAGAGATCTACATCGTGATGTCCGGCGAGATGATGGCCATGTACGCGGCCAACAACATCTCCAAGGGCATTCTGAAGTACGCCAACTCGGGTGGTGTGCGTCTGGGTGGCCTGGTGTGCAACGAGCGTCAGACCGACAAGGAACTGGAACTGGCTGAATCGCTGGCCAAGATGCTGGGTTCGCGTCTGATCCACTTCGTGCCCCGCGACAACATCGTGCAACACGCTGAGCTGCGTCGCATGACGGTGCTGGAGTACGCACCTGAGTCCAAGCAAGCTCAAGAGTACCGCACGCTGGCTCAGAAGATCCACGCCAATGCTGGCAACGGCACCATCCCCACCCCCATCACCATGGACCAGCTGGAAGACCTGCTGATGGAACACGGGATCATGAAGCAAGTCGACGAAACCCAAGTGGGCAAGTCTGCCGCCGACCTGGCCGCCTGACCGAGAGAAGAGGGCGCTGCCAGCCCAGGCCGGGTTTC
>JBEAOO010000191.1:0-3675 GCA_041164825.1 Pseudomonadota bacterium
GACGACCTGTCATCACCAGCGGCCGGCGTGTCGGCGCCGGTGGCGCCGGAATCTGCAGGCGGCGACGATGCCATGGAGCCCTCGTTCTGGCCCTCCGCCATGCCCAGCGTGGCGGCGCTGGGTGCGGCGGCGGCAACTGCAGCGACAACACCGTCTTCGCGCCCGCAAGGTGCGGCGTCCGTGGAGCACAGCGCTTACACCACCTCGGTGGGCGCCGCGCTGATGGAAGAGCCTCGGCGCGAGGTGACGGTCGAAGAGTTGATGGACCTGGAGCAGCAGGCCGACTTTTTCCTAGTACTCGGCCAGGAGGACGCCGCCATTGAGTTGCTGACCAGCCACGTGCGCAGCACCGGTGGCAGCAGCCCGCTGCCGTTTTTGAAGCTGATGGATATCTACTTCAAACGCGGCGAGCGCGAGCCTTACCTGCGTCTGCGCGAGCGCTTCAACCAGCGCTTCAACGCCGTGGCACCTGAATGGGGCCTGGACCCGCAAGGTGGGCTGCGTCTCGAAGATTACCCGGGCGTGGTGGAACGGCTGCAGGCCGTGTGGGCCCATGAAGCGGATGCCATGGCCTTGCTGGAGTCGTTGTTGTTCCGCCGCGATGCGTACTCCGAAACGTTCGAGCTGCCCGCCTATGTCGAGTTGCTGATGCTCTACGGCATGGCGCGCGAGTTGATGGATCAACCCGTCGCTGGGGGTGAGGTGGATCTGCTTCTGCCCTTGGGCGGCGCAGAAGGCGATGCGCGTGACCGCACGCCGCTGGCAAGCTCGCCGTTCTCTTTTGACCTCTCTCCGCCAGACGTGCCCTTGGAGCTGGACCTGAACATCGGTGACACCGTGCCCGCGGGCGACGTGAGCTTGCACCGACCGCGCTGAGCCGACGGGCAGCTCGCGGCCCTGGGCCGCGACGGTTGGCAGTTTGCAGGGCCCACGCGCTGTGGGTTGCCCCGCAGCTGCCACCCACCAGCTGCGGGCGCGCTCGGTGAGGCGCTGAGCTCACAACTTGGCCAGGCGCTCCAGGGCTTGCAGCAAGGTGCTGTCTTGCTTTGCGAAACAAAAGCGGACGATGCCTTGCTCAAAACCACCAGCATAAAACGCTGAGAGTGGAATGGCCGCAACGCCGGCATTTTCGGTCAACCAGCGGCAAAACTCGGCCTCGGGCAACTCGCTCACCGCGCGATAGCGCACGCATTGAAAGTAGCTGCCCTCACTGTGCAGCGGCTCGAACCGCGTGGCGGTCAAGCCCTGGCGGAAGAGATCGCGTTTGCGCTGGTAGAAGGCGGCTAACTCGCGGTAGGGTGCCGGGTCGGCCAGGTAGGCGGCAAGCGCGTATTGCATCGGCGTGTTCACCGTGAACACGTTGAACTGGTGCACCTTGCGGAACTCCGCCATCAGCGCCGCCGGTGCGGCCACCGTGCCCACCTTCCAGCCCGTGACGTGGAAGGTCTTGCCGAAACTCGACACCACCACCGAGCGTTCGGCCAACGCCGGCCAGCGCGACACGCTGTGGTGCGGCATGCCATCAAACACCATGTGTTCATACACCTCATCGGCCAGCAGCACGATGCGGGTGGGCGCAAGCAGTGCGGCCAGTGCCACCATGTCGTCGCTGCGCCAGACGGTGGCGCTCGGGTTGTGCGGCGTGTTGATGATCAACAGCCGCGTGCGCGGCGTGATGGCGGCGGCGATGCGTGCGAAATCAGGGCGGAAGGTGCCGGGTGTGAGTGGCACATGCACCGGCGTGGCGCCGGCCAATACGATGTTGGGGTCGTAACTGTCGTAACAGGGGTCAAGCACGATCACCTCGTCGCCCGGGTGCACCAACGCCAAGATGGTCGTGAGGATGCCTTGCGTGGCCCCCGCTGTGACTGTGATTTCGCTGCCGGGGTCGTACTCGGCGCCATACAAGGCGGCGATCTTGGCCGCCACCGCCTCGCGCAGGGCCGGGACGCCAGCCATCGGCGGGTACTGGTTGTGGCCGGCCCGCATGGCTGCGTTGACGGCATCAAGCAGCGCCGGATCACAGTCGAAATCCGGAAAGCCCTGGCCCAGGTTGACGGCACCGTGCTGCTGCGCCAGCGCCGACATCACGGTGAAGATGGTGGTGCCCACCTGCGGCAGGCGGCTGGTGGGAGCAAGTGCGGGGGCGAGTTGCATGGTGGTGTGGGGGGCAGGGCGCGTGGGTGGCGCGGGACGGTTGACGCAGCGAACCGAGCGGTTGGCGCGCTGCGATGGTGCCAGGGCGACAAGGGGGTGCAGTGTTGGCCGCCCACGTGTCGCCGCGACCCCTCAGAGCTGGTAGTCCGGGTTGTCGCCTGGCGCGTCTTCGCCGGCCACGGCGCGTGCGATCAAGGGCCGCGTGAGTCGGTCGGACAGCGTTTCGACGAAGGTGTAGACGTAATTGCGCAGGTAGGTGCCGCGCTTGAACGCCACGCGCGCCACGTTGTGGCCGAACAGGTGGGCGGCAGGCCGCCACACCAGGTCGCCACCGGGGGGGTCCTCGCGCACGGCCATCTCGGCCACGATGCCCACGCCCATGCCCAGGCGCACATAGGTCTTGATCACGTCGGAGTCGATGGCCTCAAGCACCACATCGGGTCGCAGGTCGCGCGCCAAAAAGGCCTGATCGATGCGCGTGCGGCCGGTGAAGGACGGGTGATAGGTGATGAGCGGTTCGGTGGCGAGTTGATCGAGCGTGATGCGGTCGACCCGGGCCAGCGGGTGATGGGCAGGCAGCACGATCACGTGTTGCCACTCGTAGCAGGGCAGGGTGACGAGATCGGCGTGGCGGGTCAGAGATTCCGTGGCCAAGCCCACATCGGCCACTTCCGCCAACAGCATTTGCGCCACCTGCTCGGGCGAGCCCTGATGCAGGCTCACATGCACCTTGGGGCAGCGTTTGCGCAGCTGTGCCACCGGCTCGGGCAGCACGTAGCGCGCCTGGGTATGGGTGGTGGCGATCGAGAGCGTGCCGGCGTCTTGGTTGGCGTATTCGGCGCCGATGCGCTTGAGGTTGTTGACCTCGCGCAGGATCACTTCAATGGACTTCAGCACCTGCTGGCCGGGCTCGGTGACGCGGCGCAGGCGCTTGCCGTGGCGGGCAAAAATATCGATGCCCAGCTCGGCCTCCAGCTCCAAAATTGCTTTGGAAATGCCGGGCTGCGAGGTGAACAACGCCTTCGCGGTTTCGGTCAGGTTGAGCTTCTGACGCACCGCCTCTTGCACAAAGCGGAACTGGTGCAGGTTCATGACGGGTTCGTGGTCAAGCGCTGGCAGAGCCGGGCGCGGGCGCCGCGGTCCAGGCGAGGGCTGCATCGGCCATGGCTTGCACCACCGCATCCACCTCGCCGATGGCCGGGCGCAACTGCCACTGCACCTGCGGGTGTCGGGCCTGCAGCGCCAGCACCAGATCGGGCAGGTCTTTGCGCACATGGCCGCCCGCGCCCAGAAACAGCGGCACGATGTCTACCGCGTTGCAGCCCAGTCCGGCCAGTTCTGCCCCGCCGTCGAGCAGGACAGGGGTCATGAACTCCAAAAATGCCAGCCGCACAGGCATCTGCGGTGCTTGGGCGCCAATGCGCCCGGCGATGTCTTTAAACGGCAGTGCCCAGCGCGGGTCACGCGCGCCATGGGCAAACAACAACAAACCTCGCACAGTGCGTGCCTTTCAACGGT
>JBEAOO010000192.1:0-6763 GCA_041164825.1 Pseudomonadota bacterium
GACCCCGTTTTGCAGGCGCTGGCCCAGGAGTTTGCTGGCCGGGCTGCGGCGGCGTCAGCGGCCCCCCGCCCGAACGGCGCGGTGCCTGCGCTGCACCATGCGGTGGCGCCACGGGCCCCGCGCCGCGCGCCGCCACCGGCGGCCAGCAGCGCCTCACCACCACCTCCGGCCGCAGTGCGCGCCCGCCCCGAGTGGCCCCCCACCGCGCTCCTGGGCGACGCGACGCCAGCGGCAGCGTTGGCACCGGTGCCTGTACCGTCGCCGGCACAAGCCCCATCGCCCCCCCCGCGGCCGACGCCGAAGCCGCCCCCCGAGCACTCGGCCGGCCACGTGCCCCAACCCACCGCCTGGTCGCGCGACACCTCGGGCTTTGGCTTCAGCCGCCCGCAGGATTGGCCGGAGAACGAGCGCGAGTTCGAGCCCGCGCCCTTTGTGCCCACGGCCGATGCGCTGCGACCCAGCGCCACGCCACCCGACATCTCGTGGGCGACCGCCTTGCGCAACCGGCCCGAGCCGGTCGAGCGGCCGGGCTGGAAGCTGGCCTTCTGGCGCAAGAGCTGAGCCCCGCTCAGCGCGCTTGGCCGCATCGGCCGCCGGCACCCGGTTGAACGCGCCACCTCATCGGCGCCGACATCCCCACTCAAGCGGCGGCGCACGCTGTCGCGGCTCACGCCAAGGGCACCAAGCTCAGCAGTTCACCACCCTCGCTCACCTGGTCGCCCACGGCGTAAAGCAGCGCCTGCACCACGCCGTCGCGCGGCGCGGTCAGCGTGTGTTCCATCTTCATCGCCTCCATCACGGCCACGGCTTGGCCGCGGGTCACCGCGTCGCCGGGCTGGGCCATGAAGGCCACCACCTTGCCGGGCATGGGGGCGGTCAGCCGCCCTTCCACCGCCGCATCGGCGGCGTGGGCCAGCGGGTCGATGTCGTGCAGCGTGGCGTGGTCGTCGGCGGCAAACACATCAAAGCGCTCGCCCACGGCGTAAACGCTGAGCGCGCGCCGCTGCGTGCCCAGGGTCACGTCGTGCAGCGCACCGCCGCGGTGGCTCACGGCCAGCGGCCAGGTCTGCTCGGCGATGGCCAGTTGCAGCGCGCCCGCGTGGCTGCGCCGCAGCGTCACCGTGTGGTGGGTGCTGCCTTGGGCCAGATCAAAGTGGCGCAGCGCGCCGCCATGCAGGCGCCAGCCATCACGGCGCGACCACGGATCGGCCGTTTGCAGCGCCTGCTCGGCGGCCAGGGCTTGCGCCACCACACCGGCCGCGGCCCATGCCAGCGGCAAGCCGGGCGCATCAAACAGCACGGCGCGTTCGCGCTCGATCAGGCCGGTGTCGAGGTCGGCCTGGGCAAAAGACTCACTCGCCAGCACGCGGCGCAAAAACGCCACATTGGTGTGGGGCCCAACGATGTGGGTGGCCGCCAGCGCCGCATCGAGCCGGGCCAGCGCTTGCGCGCGGTCCGCGCCCCAGACGATGAGCTTGCCGATCATCGAGTCGTAGAACGGCGAGATGGTGTCGCCCTCGCGCACGCCGGCATCGAGCCGCACCTCGGCGCGCTCAAAGCGGGCCGCGCCCGCGGGCGTGCGAAACACATCAAGCCGCCCGGTGGCGGGCAAAAACTGCGCGTCGGGGTTTTCGGCGCACAGGCGCGCCTCAATGGCGTGGCCGAGCAAGGGGATCTGGTCTTGCGTGAGCGGCAGCGGCTCACCGGCGGCCACGCGCAGTTGCCATTCCACCAGGTCGAGCCCGGTGATGGCTTCGGTCACCGGATGCTCCACCTGCAGGCGGGTGTTCATCTCCATGAAGTAGAAGCGGCCGTCTTGCTCGGCAATGAACTCGACCGTGCCTGCGCCTTCGTACGCCACGGCTTTGGCGGCAGCCACGGCGGCCGCACCCATCTCCGCGCGGCGCTCGGCCGTCATGCCCGGGGCGGGCGCTTCTTCCAACACCTTTTGGTGGCGGCGCTGCACCGAGCAATCGCGCTCGTGCAGGTGCACACAGTGGCCGTGGGCGTCGCCGAACACCTGAATCTCGATGTGCCGCGGCCGCGTCACGTAGCGCTCGATCAGCACCGCGTCGTCGCCAAAACTGTTGCGTGCCTCGCGCTGGCACGAGGCCAGCGCGGCGGCAAATTCACCCGTCGCGTTGACCACCCGCATGCCCTTGCCGCCGCCGCCTGCGCTGGCCTTGATGAGCACCGGGTAGCCGATGGCATCGGCCTCGCGCTGCAACAGCGCCGGGTCTTGGTCGGCGCCGTGGTACCCCGGCACCAGCGGCACACCGGCCGCGGCCATCAGGCGCTTGCTCTCGGCCTTCAGGCCCATGGCGCGCAGGGCGGCGGGCGGCGGGCCGATGAAGGTGATACCGGCGGCCGCGCAAGCGGTGGCAAACCCATCGTTCTCCGACAAAAAGCCGTAGCCCGGGTGCACCGCTTGGGCGCCTGTGGCCACCGCAGCTTGCAGGATCACATCGGCGCGCAAATAGCTCTCGCCGGGCGCACTGCCGCCAATGTGCACGGCTTCATCGCAGGCTTGCACGTGGGCCGATTGCGCATCGGCGTCCGAGTACACGGCCACCGTGCGAATGCCCAAACGGCGCGCCGTGGCGGCCACGCGGCAGGCGATCTCGCCGCGGTTGGCGATCAGTATTTTTTTGAACATCTTGTCTCCTTCGGCGGGCGATGCCCGCGCCTGATTGCCTAACCCACTGCCGGTCGGGGAGATGAACCCCAGCCTCCGCGCACCCGCGCCATCAGCGCCCGCAAAAAGCGCAGCAGCACCACGATCAACACCACGGCCAGCACCACGCTCACCGCCAGCGCCACATAAAACGCGGTCGGGTGCTCCCACGACAACCACAGCAGCACCGGCACCGCGGCGTCACCGGCCAGCGACATGGCGATGTTGGAAAACGGCTCGGGCGAGGTGTTGATGGCCGCGCGCGTGGTCATCTTGGCGGCCTGCGCGGTGGCGGCCAGCGTGCCGCCCATCAGCGCCGCAGCCATGCCCCAGCTGGCGCTGTCGCCACCAAACACGGCCGCGGCCAAGGCCGCCCCGGCGGGAATGCGCACCACCGTGTGCAACACATCCCACAGCGAATCGAGGCCGGGAATCTTGTCGGCAAAAAACTCCACCAGCAGCATGAAGCCACTCGCGCCCAACACCACCGGGCTCTGCAACATCTGCAAGCCGCTGGGCAGTGGCACCCAGCCCATGGCGCCCGCCAAGCCGGTGAGAAACACCACCGCGTAGAGCCGCAGCCCGCTGGCCCAGCCGAGCGCGGCCGCCACCGCCATCAGGTGCGTGGTGTCGAGCGCACTGGCACGCTCGGCCATGCCTTGCACCACCGGTGTGCCTTGCGCGGCACCCCACCAGCCGCCTGCGGTGTGCAGCAGCGCCAGGGCCCAGGCGGGCAGCGAATTCATCCATTCCATGACGGCGTCCTTTTTTGCAAAAAGGCCGCCACGCCCTCGCGCCCTTCGGCGCTGGCGCGGATGTCGGCAATGCGCCGCGCGGTGTCATCGCGCAGCGCGGCGTCGATCGGCGACGCCGCCACATCCACCACCAACTGCTTGCAGGCCGTCACAGCCGCGGGGCCATTGGCGACCACAGCGCACACCATAGTCGCCACGCACGCATCGAGCTGATCGGCGGGCACACATTCGTGCACCAGGCCCAGCCGGTGTGCCTCTGACGCATCAAATCGCTCGGCGCTCACAAAGTAGCGCTGCGAGGCCCGCGTGCCCAAGGCCCGCACCACGTAAGGCGCGATGGTGGCGGGCAACAAGCCGAGCTTGGCCTCGCTCAAACAAAACTGGACGCCCTCGGCCGCCACCGCGATGTCGCACACCGCCGCCAGGCCCACGCCGCCGGCATAACAATCGCCGTGGATGCGGCCGATCACTGGCACCGGGCAGCTGGCGATGGCCCAGAGCATGTCGGCCAGCGCGCTGGCATCGGCGTGGTTTTGCGCCCAGTCGTAGCCGGCCATCTCGCGCATCCAGTTCAAATCGGCCCCGGCGCAAAAGGCCTTGCCGTGGCCGCCCAGCACCACGGCGCGCAACTCGGCATCGGCCGCCGCGCCCCGGAACACCGCCGTCAACTCGGCAATCACCGCGCTGTTGAAGGCATTGCGCACATCGGGCCGATTGAGGAACACACGCAGCACGGGGCCATCGCGTTGCACATCCAGATGGTGTGGATTCATGGTGTCTTCACTCCCGGGTCCAGACCACGCGGTCGTCCACCGCATACAGCTTGCAAGGCCCCGCTTTGGACGACTTGCTGCAGCGCTCGATCACCTGCGCCATCGCATCGGCCACGCCGCTGCGCCACGACCACGCGCCCGTGGGCCCGAGCGCAAAAGCGCGCGGCGGGCTGGCGCCCAGAAAGGCCGCGTAGCCCTCGCGCCCATGGGCGCTGAGCACGGTGGGCAGGGCCGCCACGTCGTCCACCGCCGCCACGCCGGTGTCGGCCGGCACAGGCGCGCTGTGGTCGATGAGCGCGATGTCGCGCTGCTTGTCAAACGGCAGGCCGAGGCTGCGGAAAAAGCGATCCACCTCGGGCAGCCAGATGCGCACGCCATCGCGCGCGCCAAACAGGCTGTGTGCATCGGTGCCAAACGGGCCAAAGGCCACCACGCGCGCCCGGCCGCCGGCCGCGTTGTACTGCGCCACCATCTGCTGCCACACCGGCACCGGCCAGTAGCTGTCGTTGTCGCCGTAAAAAAACAGCGCGGGCAAGGTGCTGGCCTGGGCGTAACTGCCAAAGGCATCGGCCAAAAAACGCTGCCACTGGGGGCACTGCTCCTGCCTCAAGCCGCCGGCAAAGTTGACCAAGCCGCGCACACCCGGCAGCGCCAGCGTGCCCGCGGCCACGGTGGTGAGGCCGCCGTGCGACTGGCCCATGAGCACCACGCGCGTGGCATCGATCTCGGGCCGCTGGGCATAGGCCTGGAGCGTGGCCTGCACGTCTTCGGCCTGCACCAGGCCGTTGCTGTGCACATTGCAGCCGCCACCGATGTAGCTGCCGCCGGATTTGTCAAAACCCTGGCGCATGGGCACCGCCACCGCGTAACCGCGCTGCACCAGCTCACGGGCGGCGTAGAGCGGGCGGTAGCGGGGCTGAAACCGCGGGTCGCCCGGGCTCTTGCCGTGGTTGATGATGACCAGCGGAAACGGCCCGTCGCCGGGCGGGCGGAAGTAGGTGCTTTGCAGGGTGATCGTGAACAAGCCGGCCTTGGGCACCGGCACGATCTCTTCGCGCAAGGCGCTCACCAGGTCTTGCGCCCACGCCGTGGCCGAGCCCAGCATGAGGGCGGCGCCGAGCAGCCAAGTCGTCCACGGCTTGTGCGGGTTCATGGGCTCAGTCCGGCAGTGATGACGCGCGCATGATCACACGCCACTCACATGCGGAACACGCCAAAACGCGTGTCGGGGATGGGCGCGTTGAGCGAGGCGCTGAGGCCCAGCGCCAGCACGCGGCGGGTGTCGGCCGGGTCGATGATGCCGTCGTCCCACAAGCGGGCGCTGGCGTAATACGGGTGGCCTTGCACGTCGTACTGCTGGCGGATCGGCGCCTTGAAGGCCGCTTCTTCGTCTGCGCTCCAGGCGCCGCCTTGGCCCTCGATGCCATCGCGCTTGACGGTGGCCAGCACGCTGGCGGCCTGCTCGCCACCCATCACGCTGATGCGCGCGTTCGGCCACATCCACAAGAACCGCGGGCTGTAGGCGCGGCCGCACATGCCGTAGTTGCCGGCGCCAAAACTGCCGCCAATGATGACGGTGAACTTCGGCACCGCCGCACACGCCACCGCCGTCACCAGCTTGGCGCCGGCGCGGGCAATGCCTTCGTTCTCATATTTTTGCCCCACCATGAAGCCGGTGATGTTCTGCAAAAACACCAGCGGGGTTTTGCGCTGGCAGCAGAGCTGGATGAAGTGGGCGGCCTTTTGCGCCGATTCGCTGAACAAGATGCCGTTGTTGGCGACGATACCCACCGCCATGCCCTCGATCTGCGCAAAGCCGCAGACCAGCGTGGGGCCAAAGCGGGCCTTGAATTCGTCGAACACGCTGCCATCGACGATGCGGGCGATGATTTCGCGCACATCAAAGGGTTTGCGGCTGTCGGTGGGAACCACGCCGTACAGCTCGTCTGCTACATATTTAGGAGCTGCCGTCGCATATTCCACCTGCGCTGGAGCCTTGTTTTTATGTAAATTCTTGACCGCCGCCCGGGCCAGCGCCAGTGCGTGTACATCGTTCTGGGCCAGGTGGTCGGCCACGCCAGACAGGCGGGTGTGCACGTCGCCACCGCCCAGGTCTTCGGCGCTGACGACCTCGCCGGTAGCGGCCTTGACCAGTGGCGGCCCGGCCAGAAAGATGGTGCCCTGGCCCTGCACGATGATGGATTCGTCGGCCATGGCGGGCACGTAGGCCCCGCCTGCGGTGCACGAGCCCATGACCACCGCAATCTGCGCAATGCCCTGGGCGCTCAGGGTGGCCTGGTTAAAAAAGATGCGGCCAAAGTGGTCGCGGTCGGGGAACACCTCGTCCTGGCTGGGCAGGTGCGCGCCGCCGGAATCCACCAGGTACACGCAGGGCAGCCGGTTTTGCTGGGCCACCTCTTGGGCGCGCAAGTGCTTTTTGACGGTCATGGGGAAATAGGTGCCGCCTTTGACCGTGGCGTCGTTACACACCACCATGCAGTCCACCCCGCTGATGCGGCCTATGCCGGTGACCAGCCCGGCGCCGGGCGCGCTGTCGCTGC
>JBEAOO010000193.1:0-17171 GCA_041164825.1 Pseudomonadota bacterium
ACCGGTGGTGGTGTGCAGCGACGACGCATGCCGCGGTGATGATTGGGGCGGTGATGGGCCGGGGTGATGTGCGCAGGTCAAGGGGGAGGGCCCGCGCAGCGGGTCCGGAGGACACGGAGCACATCGCCCCGGCCCATCGCCGACCTCGCGCCAAACGGCGAACGGCGAACGGCGAACGGCCACGGGAAGACACTTACCGAGCACCAAACTACCTGGCCGCAAAAAACTCGAACCGTCCAACACAAACCCGCAGCGACGCGCTGAACGCAAGGCCCACCCTGAGCCACTCAATGCCGTCCC
The DNA here is from genome assembly GCA_041164825.1 of Pseudomonadota bacterium. Lineage (GTDB taxonomy): Bacteria > Pseudomonadota > Gammaproteobacteria > Burkholderiales > Burkholderiaceae_C > JBEAOO01. Next base: position 301 of record JBEAOO010000193.1, read on the forward strand.
AGCCACCACCCACACTCCTCCCCACCGCCTGATGCGCCTGCAATTGCTGTCTGACCTGCACCTCGAAACCGAGGTGTTCGCGCCCCAGCCCGCGCCGGGCGCGGAGCTGCTGGTGCTGGCGGGCGATGTGGACAGCCGCTGGGACGGGCTGGCGCTGTTTCGCGACTGGCCGGTGCCGGTGCTGTTCGTGGCCGGCAACCATGAGTTCGACGGCCGCGAGCTGAACGACACCTGGCCCGCGCTACGCGCGCGCTGCGCCGAGCTGGGCATCCGCATGCTGGAGCGCGAACACTGCGTGCTCACCGGCGACGATGGCCGCCGCATCCGCTTTGTCGGCACGGTGCGCTGGAGCGACTTTGAGCTTTGGGGCGCGGTGCGACGAGAGAAAGCGCAGCGTGCCGCCGGCTACTACGTGCGGGTGATGAAGGCCACGCGCGGCGGCCTGCCCTTTGACGCCGCCGCGGTGCGCGATGAATCACTGGCCTGCCGCGATTGGCTGGCCGCCGAGCTGGCGCGCGCACCGGCCAACGAGGCCGAGGCCTGGGACGCCACCGTGGTGATCACCCACTACGGCCCCAGCCCACGCAGCGCGGATCCGCGTTACGGCCAGCAGCCCGGCACCGCCAGCTTCTGCAACAACGACGAAGCGCTGATGCCGGGGGTGGACCTGTGGATCCACGGCCACCTGCACTGCCGCCACGATCACCGCGTGCAGCACGCCGATGGGCGCAGCACGCGTGTGGTGTCGAACGCGCGCGGCCACAGTCACAAGGGCGAGGCCGAGGGCCACGACGGGCTGACCGTCATCCACGTCTGAGTGCGCCCCAGAGACCTGCCGCTGCGCATCAGCCCCCCCCCGAGGGGGATGAGACCGGTGTGCACGGCTGCACCGGGCGGGAGTCCACCCCGCTGCGCCAGGCGCGGGCCGCTTGAGGCCGGTCAATTCACAGCGCGGGGCACGTGCCACACTGGGGCAACAGCACACGCTGTCAGTTCCTCAGTTCAGAAAGCACAGACCATGAAAATCCTCGTTGCTGCCGACGGAAGCGCCTTCACCAAACACATGCTCGCCTACCTGGCCGCGCACGATGAGTGGTTGGGCGCTGGACGCCATGAGTACACCGTGGTGACCTCGGTGCCCGCTCTGCCACCACGCGCCGCCGCCGTGGTCGACAAAGACCTCATCAAAGGCTACTACGCCGAGGAAGCAGACAAGGTGTTCAAACCGATCCGCACCTTCTTCAAGCGCCAAGGCATTGCGGCAGAGTTCGTCAGCAAAACCGGCTCGGCGCCAGAGGTGATTGCCAAGCTGGCCGAAAGCGGCGGCTTTGATTTGTTGATGATGGGCTCGCACGGCCATGGCTCACTCACCAACCTGGTGATGGGCTCGGTGGCCACCAAGGTGATGGCGCACTGCAAGACGCCGGTGCTGCTGATTCGCTGAGCACGGGGCTTGGGCCCGGGCCCAGGTCGACAAGCCGGGCGCTGTTCAGCAGCGTTCAGCGTGGGCCGGCCAGCCCGTCGAAGCACGTGGCGATCAGCATCTCGATGATGCGCTCGTCGCTGTGCTGGCCGCTGGCCTTGAGCAGGCCCAGCACCGGGTCGCAGGCGCGCGCAAACAGGGTGTACAGCGCCACCTCGGGCGGCAGTGTGGGGTTCAAGGCGCCGGCCTGCTGCGCCGCCACGATCCACTCGCCCAGCGTTTCGCTGACCTGCATCAGGCGGTCGAGGTAGGCGGCGTTGCCGGTGAGCTCGGCGCGCAGCGAGGAATTTTGCGCCGGCAGCGAGGGCATTTCGCCGGCAAGTTGCACCTGCATGGTCCAGCGCGCCACCGCCTTGAGGCGCTCAATGGCCGGCGTGGCCCCGTCGACAGTGGCGAGAAAGGCCAGCGTGTGGTCGAGCACCCGGATCATCGCGGCCGCGGCCAGCTGCTCTTTGGACGTGAAGTGCTTGTAGAGGCTGGCTTTGGCAATGCCCACATCGGCGGCCACCTCGTCGACGGTCATCGACTCAAAGCCTTTTTCGGCCAACAGGCGGTTCACCGCGCTGACGATGGCATCTTCGCGGGCGCGAAGCACCTGCTGACGGAACGGGACACGTGACATGCGCGAGATTGTAGATTCCGCGTCCAGCCCATGAACGCTGGCGTCACGTTTGTGACTGAGGAGTCGCGCCGCCCGTCACGGGCGGTGCGAACTCACCAGACCGAGCGGCCTTTGAGGCGCTCGGCCACCGGCAGCGGCGGGCTTTGGGTGGACGGCGCAAAACCGGCGCGGTCGATCGGCCGCGGCAGTTCATCTTGGCAGGCTTCGAGCCCGAACACCGTGCCCATGTCGGCCGGGTCGTTGCGCATCAAAGCCACGGCACGGCGCGCCCGCCATGCTTGCCACCACGTTTGAGGATGCCACGCTGCCATCACCACTGCTCCCTTGCCACTTGTTGCACTGTTTGTGTGTGCGAATGACGCAAGTGTGCCGGGGAGCCCGTGTCGGCGATATGACGAAAATGGGGGGGTTTCAAGGCGCTGTCTTCAGCGCGCGACATCAGCCGCCGTACTTCACGCCAGCTTGCCCCGCTTCCACCACCACCCGCGCCTGGCTGACGAGCGGGGCGTCGGCCTGGGCCGGAAAGGGAGTGGCGCGAAAGTCGCAGCGCGCAGCCTCGGGTGTGATCTCGACCAGCGCGTAGCCGCGCTCGTCGGAGCGCATGTGCAGCAGGTCCGGGTTGTCGCGCTGCATCAGCAGCGTGGCCAGCTCCGACACGCCGTGGGTGGTGACCGAACTGGCCACAAACTCGCTGGCGACGATGGGCGAGGCCGCGTCATGGGGCCGCACCCGCAGTTGGGCGGCCACGTGGCGGTGCACGTCGCCCCCCAGCGCCAGCACATTGCTCAGGCTGGCTTGGCCGATGGTGCCCAGCAAGCGCTCGCGGGCCAGCGGGTAGCCATCCCAACCGTCGCTGTAGATGCGGTGGCCGAGCGGGGTGTCGACCCCGCTGGCACTGATTTGTGTGGCCTGGCCGAGCAGCTTCCATTGCCGGGCGCTGGTGGTCAGCCCTTGCGCCAGCCACGCCTCTTGCGGGTGGCCGAACATGCTGCGTGCCGGGTCGGCCAAGGCAGCGCACTCGCCAATCACGCGTCCACCGCCGCGCCCCGGCGGGCTGCAGGCTTGGCGATCGCGATATTGGCGGTTGTCCAGCGTCCACAGGTCGGCCAGCTGGCCCCAGGCATAGCGGTCGTGGATGCGGAGGTGGCCGTTCACCGGCGCCATGGCGGGCGAGATCGGCAGGTGCTCGAAGTAGGCCTTGTAGGCGGCCACCCGGCGGGCGAGAAACACGGCCGGGTCGCGGTCGTAGCCGGACACATCACCGGCGTAGTCGTTCTGCACATCGTGGTCGTCCCAGGTCACCACCCACGGGTGGGCAGCGTGCGCAGCGCGCAGGTCGGCATCGAGCTTGTAGGTGGCGTGGCGGGCGCGGTAGTCGTCCAGCGTCAAGGGCAACAAGGCCTCGTGCGGGCGCACCAGGTAACGCGGGTTGCTCGACTCGTAGATGTAGTCGCCCACGAACAGCACCAGGTCGAGGTCGCGGCTGGCGATCTCACGGTGGGCGGCAAACGCGCCTTGTTCGTAGTGCTGGCAGGAAGCCAGCGCCAAGCGCAGGCGTTGAACCGGCGCGTCGAGCGCGGGCGCGGTGCGCGTGCGGCCCACTGGGCTCACCGCATCGCCCAGCATGAAGCGGTAAAAGTAGCCGCTGGCCGAGCGCAAACCGCTCACCTCCAGGTGCACGGCGTGGGCGTTGTCGGGCAGCGCCAGCAGCTCGCCACGGCGCAGGCCACGCGAAAAATGCGCGTCTTCGGCCAGCTCCCAGCGCAGCACCACGGGCACGGGCGGCATGCCACCGCCGGGCGCCAGCGGCTGGGGCGCCAGGCGGGTCCACAGCACCACGCTGTCGGGCCGCGGCATGCCGCTGGCCACGCCCAAACTGAACGGCAGATCGCTCAATATCGGGCGCGCCGACGCGGCCTGCGCACCACGGCGGGCATCGGGCAGCGCAAACAGGCTGCCCAAGGCCAGGGCGGCGGCGCTGCGGGTGAGGCGATCCAGCGCCAAGCGGCGCGACAAAAGGGGGTTCACGGTGGACATGGAGTGGCAAGCCGCATTCTCGTTCCCTGCCACCCCACCCATTGGGGGGATAAGGCCCGCTTCAGCGGCGTTCCGGCACGCAACTTGTGTGCAGCGGGCTCACCATGCGCAGAAGCCTGTTGACCGCCCTCACCTGGTGCACCGTGATCGCTGCAGTACTCAGCGCGCTCTTGCTGGCGCTGACCGAAGGCGACCCGCTGCCGCACGCCAGCTCAAGCCGCCCGGCCGCGGCGGCGGGGCGCTGAGCCGGCGTTCAGTGCGCCCGCGGCGCCAGCCGCCAAGGCCGCGCCAATCTGATCGAGCAAGGCCACCCGCGCCCCCGGCTCGGCCACATCGGGGCCCAAGCGCCACTGGTGCCAGTAGAGCTGCACGTCCACTGTCACCTCGGGCCGCAGCGCCATCAGCGAGCCGCGCGCCAGCGCAGGCCCGGCCTGCAGCACCGGCAACACGCCCACGCCCCAGCCGCGCTCGGCCGCCTGCAAATAGGCCTCGGACGACGGCACGTAGCGCCCCTGCAAGCGCGGCTGCCGCACGCCAAACGCGCGCGACACCCACTGCGGCTGCATGTCGTCTTTGCGGTTGAAGATCAAAAACGGCACGTGGGCGAAGTTGCTCGCGTTCAGCCCGTCGGGCAGGTGCTGCGCCACAAAGCCGGGGCTGGCCACCGCCGTGTAGGCCATGGCGCCGAGCGCCCGCACCTCGCAGCCGCGCAGCGCCGCGCTCACCGTGCTGACGCAGCCCAGCACCTGGCCTTGGCGCAGCCAGTCGTGGGTGAAGTCTTGGTCGTCCACCACCAACTCCAACGCCAGCCCGGCCTGCACCAGCGCGTCGAGCGCGGGCAGCACCCAGGTGGCCAGGCTGTCGGCGTTGACGGCAATCGGCAAGCGCTCACCGGCCTCGGGCTGGTGGCCGAGTTCGCGCGCCACATCGGCGCGCATGGCCTGCATCTGGCGCGCAAAGCGCAGCAGCACCTTGCCCGGCTCGGTGAGCCGCAGCGGCCGCGAGCGCACCACCAGCAGCTGGCCGGCCTGGGCCTCCAGCGCACGCAGGCGCTGCGACACGGCCGATTGCGTGATCGACAGGCGCGCCGCCGCGCGGTCAAAACCGCCTTCATCGGCCAGCGCAGCGAGGGCGTCGAGGGCAGCGGGGTCGAGGTCTTTCATGTCGCTGGTTGCATTAGCTCGGCTAATGTAGCCGGACAAATATGAATGCGACTTCACTTTGCACGGGCTGCTGCGCAGAATGCGTCAACCGCCATCTGTCCCGCGCCGCCTGTCAGGCGCGGGTCACATGGCCCCTCAGTTGCTTGCAGGGCTGCTCAAGAGCCCACCGTGAAGGGAAACGCACCATGAACGTGATCGTGATGGGCGCCGGCATCGTCGGCGTGAGCACCGCCTGGTACCTGCTGGAGCAGGGCCACCAAGTCACCGTGGTCGACCGCCAGCCCGATGCGGCGCTCGAAACCTCGTTCGCCAACGGCGCGCAAATCTCGGTGAGTTTTTGCGAGCCCTGGGCCAATGCGTCCGCCCCGTTCAAGGTGGCCAAGTGGCTGTTGCGCGACGACGCGCCGCTGCTGTTTCGTCCCCGGCTCGACCCGCGCCAGTGGCGCTGGGGCCTGGCCTTTTTGGGCCAGTGCAGCGACGCCGCATTTGAGCGCAATGTGGCGCAGCTGGTGGCGCTGGGCGCCTACAGCCACGGCTCGCTGAAGCAGCTGGTGGCGCAAACCGGCATCGAGTACAGCCGCTTGGAGCGCGGCATCCTGCACTTCTTTGGCAGCCAGCAAGACTTTGATGCCGGTGCCGCCGGCGCCGAGTTGATGCGCCGCCACGGCGTGGACCGCCGCGTGCTGAGCCGCGACGAGGTGCTGGCGATCGAGCCCGCGCTGCGCAGCCATGGCCCGAAGATCAGCGGCGGCACCTTCACGCCCAGCGATGAATCGGGCGATGCGCGCGTGTTCACCCAAGAGCTCGCCAAGCGCTGCCAAGCGCGCGGCGCGCAGTTTTTGTACGAACACGACATCTTGGGCCTCGATGCCCAAGGCGGCAGCATCCACACCGTGCGCCTGCACGACCGCCGCGCCGACACACCGCTGGCCTTGAAGGGCGACGCCTTCGTCGCCGCCATGGGCAGCTACACCGCCGCGCTGCTGCGCCCGCTGGGCGAGTGCCTCAACATCTACCCCGCCAAGGGCTATTCGGCCACCATGAAGCTCAAGCGCCCGCAAGACGCGAGCGTGGTCAGCTTGCTGGACGACGAGCGCAAGATCGCCATCAGCCGCTTGGGAGATGAGATTCGCGTGGCCGGCACGGCCGAGATGGCCGGCTACGACGCCGGCCTCGACAACCCCACCTCGCGCGTGCGCTGCCAGGCGCTGGTGCAGCGTTTTGAGCAGTTGTTCCCCGGCGTGGCCGACACCAGCGAGCCACACTTCTGGGCCGGCCTGCGCCCCAGCACGCCCACCAACATCCCCTATATCGGCCGCAGCGCACGCACCCGCAACCTGTGGGTGAACGCCGGCCACGGCACGCTGGGCTGGACCCACGGCGCTGGCTCGGGCCGCGCACTGGCCGAGCTGATGAGCGGGCTGCAACCGGCGCTCGACTTTGGCTTCTATGGCGCCAGCCAGCGCCCAGCGGCCGCCCCGCGAATGGCAGCGGCCTGAAGGGGTGATCGGAGGCGCAGATGAGCCAGTGGCGGCGCGGCGCGAGCCCCCGATAGTGTGAACAGGCCCTAGAATCGCGCCCCATTCTCTGCCTGCCGACCCCTGCGGTCCGTGCCCATTTTGAGCTCCCACGCCGCCACCGACATCCGCGCTACCGACCACTGCGCCATCGACTTCGGCACCTCCAATTCGGCGGTGGCCCTGCCCGCGTCCGCCCCGGGCGGCAAGCAGCAGTTGGTGGAGATCGAGCCCAACCACCTCACCATGCCCACGGCGGTGTTTTATCACGCCGAAGGGCGGGGCACCGACGGCCCACCGCGCGCCTTTGGCCGCGCCGCGCTGGCCGCGTATGTGGAAGGCATCGATGGGCGGCTGATGCGCTCGATGAAGAGCATCCTCGGCTCGTCTTTCGTCAACCAGACCACCGATGTCGGCGGCGGGCGCGGCATGCGCTACCTCGACATCATCGCCAGCACGCTGCGCCACCTGAAGCAGCGCGCCGAAGCACAGGCCGGCCACGCCGTGAAGCGCGTGGTGATGGGCCGCCCGGTGTATTTTGTGGACGACGATGCGGCGCGCGACGCCCAGGCCCAGGCCTCGCTCGAAGAAGCTGCGCGCGCCGTGGGCTTCGAGGACGTGCAGTTCCAGTACGAGCCGATTGCCGCCGCGCTGGACCACGAACAGTCGCTGCTCAAGGAAGAGCGTGTGCTGGTGGTGGACATTGGCGGCGGCACCTCGGACTTCTCGGTGGTGCGTGTGGGCCCGGAGCGCGCCCGCCGCCTCGACCGCAAAGACGACATCCTGGCCAACCACGGCGTGCACATCGCCGGCACCGACTTTGACCGCCGCATTGAGCTGTGCAGCGTGCTGCGCGAGTTTGGTTATGGCGCCTTGGGCCCGAGCCTGAAGGGCCAGCCCGCGCGGGAGGTGCCTGCGGGCGTGTACTTTGACCTCGCCACCTGGCACCTGATCAACACCGTCTACACGCCCGGCCGCCTGGCCGAGTTGCGCGCGATGAAGCCGTTTTACGGCAACCCGCTGCACCACCAGCGGCTGATGGTGGTGCTGGAAGAGCGCCTGGGGCACGAGCTGGCGGCGCGCGCCGAGCAGGCCAAGATCGATGTCTCGGGCGGCGAAGCCGCGCTGATCGACCTCAGCCACGTGGAGCGCAGCCTGAGCGTGCTGCTCAGCGAAGGCGACGCGCTGCAGGCCATTGAGGCCGACATGGCGCGCATCGCCCGGGAAGCGGTGCAGGCGGTGACGCTGGCCGGCTTGCAGCCGGGCCAGATCGACACGCTGTATTTCACGGGCGGCTCGACCGGCCTGCGGGTGCTGGCCGAGCGCATTGCTGCGGCGTTTCCGGACGCCCGTGTGGTGCGCGGCGACCGCTTTGCCAGCGTGGCCATGGGCCTGGGCGTGCACGCAAGCCGCTTGTTCGACGCAGGCTGAGAAAAAGCGGTGGTCACACCGGCTGGGCGCCGGTGCCAGCGCCCGCTCAGCGGCGCCGCGGGGGGGGCGCGCCGCGGCGGGGCGGGACCGCAGGCGGGCGGGCCGGCTTCTCGTCCACCGGCAGGCTCACGTCGGCCAGCAGCAGCGTGGCGCGCACCAGCTCTTCCACGGCCACGCTCAGGTCGGCCGGCGGCTCCAGCGATTCGATCTCCTCGATCAGCGCGTCGGCGTCCTCCAAATCGTCGGCCGCCAGGTGGCGATAGAGCAGCGCCAGCGGCTCGGTGAGCTGCGACTCGTCAAAGCGCATCAGCGCCGGGAAAAACTCTTGCGCGGTGGCAAAACCGGCCACCCAGGGGTAGACGGCCTCGGACGGATCGTGGCCCTCGGCCGTGAACTCGCCCTCTTCGGGCGCCAGCTCAAACACCCAGGGGTCAAACCACTCGCGCTCGGCAATGGCAGCGGCGAGCTCGGCGTGGCGGCGGCGCACCAGCGTCCAGATCGGCCGGGCATCAAAGTCACGCGGCAGCGCGCGGCCATCGGCATCGGTGATGTGGCGCAGCCAATCGCCGGCCGGAATGGATTGCGGCTGCAAGAGCACGCCGCACAAGAAGCCGTCGACCATGGTGACGTCCAGCGGCTCCAAGGGCGCGGGCACCTCGTCGAGCAGGGCTTGCAGGCGCGACAGCTCTTGGTCGGTCAGCGCTTGAATCTCCACCGGTGCGGCGGCTCGCGGGGGCCCCGCCGGGCGGGCCGGGCCGGTCGGACGTTGCGGGCGGGACGGCGCCGCAGACTGACGCTGGGGCGGGCGGGAGGTGGGGTTGCGCGATGTGGCCATGGGCCGATTGTCGTTGCACCCGGGTTGGACGCGAAGCTGTCAACACGCATTGCCCACGTCAGCAGCGCAATGTCCCAGCCGGTGGTTCTGGCCACCGGGGTATCCCCCGCCGAGACCCCCCTATTGGGGATGGCTGCATCCGCACACGATCCTTACAGTCGTTCTCAGTGCTGTCACACGGCGCCCACCGGGCGTGACGAGGTCCGCAACGCCCGGCCAAACCGCTCCGCGGTTTTGAGACAGGGCGAGAGGCCCGCAACCATCCCAACGACGTCCTTTTTTTTGAAGGACTTGCAGCCCACCTTTCACAAGAAGGTGGGCTTTTTTTTGGGCGTTTGCAACACCGTGCCGGGCCCCCGCGCTCACGCCATGCTGAACCCCGGCGCCAGCGCCTGCCGAAAATGCGCCACCAGCGCCTGCACCGCCTTGGGTGTGCTGGGGCTCCAAGGCCGCATGGCGTAAATGCCGTCGCCAAAAAAGCCCACGGTGCGCCAGTCGGGCAGCACGCGCTTGAGTTTGCCGGCGCGGATGGGGCCCTGGGCACTGAAGTCGGGCAACAAGGCGATGCCCACACCGGCCAACGCCGCGTCGCGCAGGATCTCGCTGTTGCCGGCGCGCAAGGGACCCTGCACGCCCACGCTGGCGCGCTCGGGGTCGGCCACGTCACCGCGCTCAAAGCGCCACAGTGCGGGGCCAGGCCGCAGGTAAGGCAGGCAGGCGTGCTGGGCCAGATCGGCCGGATGCGCGGGTTGGCCGTGGCGGCGCAGGTAGGCGCTGCTGGCCACCAGCAGGGTGCGCGATTCGCAGAGCTTCCAGGCCACGTGGTTGTCGGGCGGCGCGCTGGTGTGGCGGATGGCGAGGTCGAAGCCCTCGTGCGCCAGCGTGATCAGGCGGTCGGACAAATCGAGGTCGATGCGGATGTCGGGGTGCAGGCGCAAAAACTCGGCGATCTGCGGCGCCACGTGTTGCCGCCCCAGGGCGACCGGGGTGGTCACGCGCACCAAGCCGCGCGGTTGCGCGGCCAGGTCGCGCGCGTCCGACACGCTGCGGGCGATCTGCGCAAAGCTTTCCCCCGTTTGGTCGACCAGCGCTTGGCCAGCCTCGGTGAGCCGCACCGAGCGCGTGGTGCGCTGCACCAGGGGCTGGCCCACCGAGCGCTCCAGGTCGCTGATGCGTTGGCTGACCGCCGCTTTCGACAAACCCAGCCGCTGCGCCGCCTGCGTGTAGCTGCCGAGTTGCGACAAAAGTGTGAGCGCGTGCACTTGCGGCCAGAGCAGGTCGATGCGGGCGTCGAGGGCGAGAACAGTGGGCTTGCTGGCGGTCATGGGGCAGGGGAAACCAGAACGATTGTTCATTTTACTGAACAATGAAGTCATGCCAGCGGGATTGCCGCGGCGCCACACGCTGCCTAGACTGCGCAGCATTCCCCCACCGGACGCCGCCACGGCTTTCGGCCCCTTTTCCCTCAGGAGACACAGCCATGGGCGCCCCCGAAGCTTTCACCGCCACCGCCGACATCGGCCACTTCATCAACGGCCGCGCCGTGGCCAGCAGCAGCGGCCGCCAGCAGGCCGTGTACAACCCAGCCACCGGCGCCGTGGCGCGCCAAGTGGCGCTGGGCTCGGTGGACGAGGTGAACGCCGCGGTGGCCGCCGCCAAGGCCGCGTTCCCGGCCTGGTCGGACACGCCGCCGATCCGCCGCGCCCGTGTGATGAACAACTTCTTGGCGCTGATGAACCAGCACAAGGACACGCTGGCCGCCATGATCACCGCCGAGCACGGCAAGGTGTTCACCGACGCGCAGGGCGAGGTGATGCGCGGTATCGACATCATCGAGTTCGCTTGCGGCATTCCGCAATTGCTCAAGGGCGATTTCACCGACCAGGTCTCCACCGGCATCGACAACTGGACCCTCCGCCAAGCCCTGGGCGTGGTGGCCGGCGTCACGCCGTTCAACTTTCCCGTGATGGTGCCGTGCTGGATGTTCCCGGTGGCCATTGCCTGCGGCAACACCTTTGTGCTCAAGCCCAGCGAGCGCGACCCGTCGGCCGCCATTTTCATGGGCGAGCTGCTCAAGCAAGCAGGCCTGCCAGATGGCGTGTTCAACGTGGTGCAGGGCGACAAGGTGGCGGTCGACACGCTGCTGTCGCACCAGGACGTGAAGGCACTGAGCTTCGTGGGCTCCACGCCGATCGCCCAGTACATCTACGAAACCGGCGCGCACCATGGCAAGCGCGTGCAAGCCCTGGGTGGCGCCAAGAACCACATGGTGGTGATGCCCGACGCCAACATCGACCAGGCCGTGGACGCGCTGATCGGTGCGGCCTACGGCTCGGCCGGTGAGCGCTGCATGGCGATCAGCGTGGCGGTGCTGGTGGGCGATGTGGCCGAGCGCCTGCTGCCGAAGCTGACCGAGCGCACCAAGACGCTGAAAATCAAGAACGGCATGGAGCTCGATGCCGAAATGGGCCCGATCGTGACGAAGCAAGCGCTCGATCGCATCGAGGGCTATATCGGCATCGGCGTGGAAGAAGGCGCCACGCTGGTGGTGGACGGCCGCGGCCACAAGGTGCCGGGCCATGAAAACGGCTTCTTCACCGGCGGCACGCTGTTTGACCACGTCACGCCCGAGATGCGCATCTACAAGGAAGAAATCTTCGGCCCGGTGCTGGCCTGCATGCGCGTGGCTGATTTCGCCGCCGCGGTGGACCTGATCAACGCCCACGAGTACGGCAACGGCGTGGCCTGTTACACCAGCGACGGCAATGTGGCGCGCGAGTTTGCCCGCCGCATCCAGGTGGGCATGGTGGGCATCAATGTGCCGATCCCGGTGCCGATGGCTTGGCACGGCTTTGGCGGCTGGAAGAAGAGCCTGTTTGGCGACATGCACGCCTATGGCGAAGAAGGCGTGCGCTTCTACACCAAGCAAAAGTCCATCATGCAGCGCTGGCCCGCCAGCACGCCCAAGGGCGCTGAGTTTGTGATGCCGACGGCCAAGTGATGGCGTGAAGCGATGCGGCGGGGCGGGCTCCGCGGCCTGCCCCGCTCGCATGAATTAGTGTTCCAGAAAGCGAATTCACCGTGGCAGGGCAATTCGGCGCTCGGCACGTTGCCGCTCTTTGCGTGAGCCCGCTTCCCGTTCGACGTTCGATGCGAGGGTGGCGATGGGCCGAGCCGATTGGCTCCGTGTCCCCCGGGCCCGCTGCGCGTGCCCTCCTCCTTGACCTCCGCAAATCGGCTCGGCCCATCACCACCCCCACCAGCACCGCGGTGTGCGGCGCGATTGCGTGCCACCGTTGGTTCGGGGGAGGGCTGTGCCGCATTCGCTTTGCGCAGGTCAAGGGGGAGCCGGCCGCAGGCCGGCGGAGGACACGGAGCAAAGCGAGTGCGGCACAGCCCTCCCCTTGCGCCAGCAGCAGGATGCGTTGAGCGTCAGGGTCGACAACAGCCCCTCTGTCTCCCGCAGGCTGGGTGCCGTCGAACCCGAAGATGCATCAGTGCCCAGGCTGGCGTGCGCTCAAGGTGAGATCACCCACCAGCACATCGACGATCACGGTTTGCATCAGGCCCGAGGCGGTGGGCGCCACGCTGGCATCGGGTGGGTCCACCGGCAGCACGATGTCGGCCAGCCGGGCCAACTCGCTGCGTTGCGGGCACACCGCAATCACCGCAGCACCAGCCCGCCGGGCGCGCGCTGCGGCGTCGTTGAAGACCCCCACCTGACCCGCCGCCGACAACGCCAGCAGCACATCGCCCTCGCCCAGGTGCTGGGCCGTGTGACCGAGCAGCGACTCGTCCGTGCGCGCCACCGCCGGCAGGCCAAGGCGGCCCAATTTGTTTTGCGCATCGAGCGCCACCGTGGCCGAGGTGCCCACGCCATGCACCTCAATGCGCCGCGCGTGGGCGAGCGCCTGCACCGCACGCTCGAACGCCACCGGATGCAGCCGATCACGCAGCGCAATCAAGGCCGAGATCGCGTTGTTGAGGATGGTGGCCACGCGCTCGGCGGGCGGGTCGTCGGCCTGCAGCTCGCGCCGTGTGACCTTGGTGGTGCCCGAGAGGCCCGAGCCCAAGCGCAGCTTGAAATCTGACAGGCCGCGAAAGCCCATCGAGCGGCAAAAGCGCATCACCGTGGGCGTGCTCACGCCGCAGCGCTTGGCAATGCGGGCGATCGGGTCGTTCATCCAGGTGCGGGGCGCCGAGAGCAGGTCCTGCGCCACCGTGCGCTCGGAGGCCGAAAGCCGGTCGAGCGCGGCGCGAATGTCGTCAAGCAGGGGCTCGGCGCCGTGGTCGGCGGTGAGGTGGTCTTCGAGCACGGCCGAGGCACCGCGCAGGGCCGCACGCGGCGCGTTGACCACCCAGGTCGGGATGGCGGCCAGCCAGGGCCGAAAGCGCCCCTTGCGCTCGAAGCGCTCGCGAAACGCCGATTGCTCAAAAAAGCCCAGCATCTGCGGCACGATGCCGCCGCCAATGTAGAGCCCACCCACGCAGCCCAGCGTGAGCGCCAAGTTGCCGGCCACCGTGCCGAGCATGGAGCAAAACACGGCCAGCGCGCGCCGCGCCACCGGGTCGGGCGGCTCGGCCAAGCCGGCGGCAGACACCTCGGGCGCCGTGCGCAAGGCGGGCGTGTGCTGCGCGGCCTGGGCCAGCGCTTCGTAAATCAACTCCAGCCCCGGGCCCGAGAGCAGCCGCTCGCCCGACGCATGGCCGTAGCGGCGCATCGCCAGCGCCACCACCAGCGCCTCGTCGGCGTCTTGCGGCGGATAGCTCACGTGCCCGCCCTCGCTCGACAGCGCAACAGGCCGGTCGCGAACCGGGATCAATGCCGACACCCCCAAGCCGCTGCCCGGGCCGATCACGCCCAGCACGCCGCCGGCCACCGCCTCGCCGCCGCCCACCTTCACCCGCTCGGCGGGCTCCAAGCGCGGCAAGCCCATGGCCAGCGCCGAGTAGTCGTTGATGACGAGCAGCGTTTGCAGCCCCAGGTTGCGGCGCATGCGCTCGACCGAAAACTCCCATGGGTGGTTGGTGAGCTTCACCTGGTCGCCCAGGATGGGGTTGGGCAGCGAGAGCGCGGCATGGCGCACGGCGGGGCGACCATGCGCCTCCAGAAAGGCACGAATCGCGGCCTCCAGGGACTCGAACGACGCGCCGGCCAGCACCTCGTTGGCGAGGTAACGGTCGGGCGCCACCTCCAGCGCCAAGCGCAGGTTCGAGGCGCCCACGTCGGCGAGCAAGCGGGGGCCGTCGGCGTAGATGGAAGCGGTTTCAGCGGTCATGGCGCAAAAGTGTAATGAAATTACGTGCTTGAGCAACGCGGGCTTTCATCCCAGTTACGTGTCGCAGCATGCTCACCCGCAAGTTTTCGCAATCGTTTCCGACCCGGGAAAACACCATGATCAAAAACCCTCTCCCACCACCCCCAAAAAACTGGTGTTTACCCTCATTCCGGTGGTCATGTAAGAAAATTACATTCTGTCCGTGGCCTTTTCGGCCATCCCCCCAACGGAGACACAAGACATGTCCTTGAGCATCAAACACATCAGCGCCGGCGTTGCCCTGGCATTCGGCGGCTTGGCTGGCGCCCACGCTGCCACCATCACCATCTCGTGCGGCTCCAACGCCGCTGACGTGGAGTACTGCGGCAAGTTCGCCGAAGACTGGGGCAAGAAGAACGGCCACACCGTCAAGATGTACTCGCCCCCAGCCAGCACCACCGACAACCTGGCCCTGCTGCGTCAGCAGTTCGCCGCCAAATCGTCCGACCTCGACGTGATCATGATCGACGTGGTGTGGCCCGGCGTGATCAAGGACCACTTGGTCGACCTGAAGAAGTACAGCAAGGGCGCCGAGTCCAAGCACTTCCCGGCCATCGTGGCCAACAACACGGTCAACGGCAAGCTGTTGGGCATGCCTTGGTTCACCGACGCTGGCCTGCTGTTCTATCGCAAGGACCTGGTTGAGAAGTACGGCGCCAAGGCCCCGAACACCTGGGACGAACTGGCGGCCACCGCCAAGAAGATTCAAGACGGCGAGCGCGCTGCCGGCAAGGCCGACTTCCAAGGCATCGTGTTCCAAGCCAAGGCCTACGAAGGCCTGACCTGCGACGCGCTGGAATGGGTCTCGTCCTACGGCGGCGGCACCATCATCGACAAGGCCGGCAACATCACCATCAACAACCCGGGTGCCGCCAAGGCCCTGGACAAGGTGGCCTCGATGATCGGCACCATCGCCCCGGCTGGCGTGCTGAACTACGGCGAAGAAGACTCGCGCGGCGTGTGGCAGAACGGCAATGCCGCTTTCATGCGCAACTGGCCTTACGCCTGGTCGCTGGGCCAAGCCGCTGACAGCCCCATCAAGGGCAAGATCGGTGTGGCCGCCCTGCCGGCAGGCACGGGCGATGGCGCCAAGAAGGCCGCCACCCTGGGGGGCTGGCAACTGGCCGTCAACAAGTACTCCAAGAACGTTGACGCTGCGGCCTCGCTGGTGATGTACATGACCAGCCCGGAAATCCAGAAGAAGCGCGCCGTCGGTGGTTCGTACAACCCAACCATCCCTGAGCTCTACAAGGATGCCGACATCGCCAAGGCCAGCCCGTTCATGGTCGAACTGCTCGACGTGTTCACCAACGCTGTCGCCCGCCCGGCCACCGCCACCGGCCTCAAGTACCCGGAAGTCAGCAACGCCTTCTGGGACGCCGCTCACGACGTGCTGGAAAAGAAGACCACCGGCGCCGAAGCCGTCAAAAAGCTTGAAGGCAAGCTCAAGCAAATCAAGCGCGCCAAGTGGTAAGCCACGAGGCGTGACATGAACCGTGGGGGCCTCAGGCCCCCACTGCGTCCCCTCTGGCGGGGTGCCGGGACCTCCCCTGGCACCCCGTCTTGTTCTCTGGTTCTCGATCGGTTGGCGCTCGGCCGCGGTCGGCGACGGACTTTTTTTGCTGCGCACACACCCATGAAAAACCGGACTCGCATCGCCTGGACCTTCCTGGCCCCCATGCTGTTCCTGATGGCGCTCGTGGCCGGCTGGCCTCTGGGCCGCTCGCTCTGGTTCAGCCTGACCGAAACCAACATCAACGACATGTCGGCCTCCACGTTCGTGGGGCTGGGCAACTATTTCGGCGAGTTCGGGCTGTTTGCCAACCCCAACTACACCGAGGGCTTCTGGGCCAGCGACTGGGGCGTCTCGATCGCCAACACCTACAAGTTCTCCATCGTCTCGGTGATTCTGGAGACGCTGTGCGGCCTGGGTGTGGCCATGCTGCTGAATCAGGATTTCAAAGGTCGCGCGCTGGTGCGCACGGCCGTGCTCGTGCCCTGGGCCATCCCGACCATCGTGTCGGCCAAGATGTGGGGCTGGATGTTGCACGACCAGTTTGGCCTGATGAACCAGCTGCTGCTCGACTGGGGCTTCATCGCCAAAAAGATCGCCTTCACTGCGGACCCGGCCTACGCGCTGTGGACGGTGGTGGCCGTGGACGTGTGGAAGACCACGCCCTTCATGGCGCTGCTGATCTTGGCCGGTCTGCAAACCCTGCCCAAAGATTGTTATGAGGCGGCGCGCGTCGATGGCGTGCACCCGCTGCGCATGTTCTGGAAGGTGACGCTGCCGCTGATCCGCCAGCCGCTGATGGTGGCCGTGATCTTCCGCCTGCTCGATGCACTGCGCATCTTCGACCTGATCTTCGTGTTGACCTCCAACAGCGGCAGCACCATCAGCATGTCGGGTTTTGTGCGGCGCGAGATGGTGGACAACGGCAACCTGGGCTATGGCTCGGCGGCGT
>JBEAOO010000194.1:0-11261 GCA_041164825.1 Pseudomonadota bacterium
CTGGAAAATGCGCTGCTCTGGCCCGATTTCAAGGCCATCTGGCCCAGTTCGCAAGCCGGCATCACCGCCTCGCCGGCCGGCACGGTGGACGCCTTCACCACCATGGGCCCCTGGCCCATCCCGACCATCAACACCGGTTTGCTGCTGCTGTCCGGCGTCACGCTGACCATCGCTCACCACGCACTGCTGGCGGGTCAGCGCGCCAGGACCATCGGCTGGATGTGGATGACCGTGATCCTGGGCATCGTGTTCCTGTGCTTCCAAGGCTACGAGTACTCGCACGCCTACAGCGAGCTGAACCTCAAGATGTCCTCGGGCATCTACGGCTCCACCTTCTACATGCTCACCGGCTTCCACGGTTTCCACGTGTTCGTGGGCATGCTGATGCTGTTGTTCATCACGCTGCGCCTGCAAAAGGGTCACTTCACCAGCGAGCGCCATTTCGGCTTCGAAGGTGCCGCCTGGTACTGGCACTTCGTGGACGTGGTCTGGTTGGGCCTCTACATCGTCGTCTACTGGCTCTGAGGTTGTGCGGGGCGTCGCTGGGCCGTCAGGCCTGGTGGCGTCTGCGCGGCCTGCGCCCATCAAAAAACGCCGCAAGATGCGGCGTTTCTGTTTGTGGGGCGTCAGCCCTGCAAGGAGCTCACTTCAAGGGCAGGCCAGTCGGGTGGATCCAGCCCAGTTGGTAGGCGATCAAAATGCCAAGAAACAGCGCCACCGACACCCCGATGCGCACCGTGAGCGCGCGCGCCATGGCCTTGCTCTTGTGCTGGTCGGGCCGACCCCGGCGCACCATGGCCACACCGGCCATCAGCAGCGCCCCCAAAATCACGGCAAAAGCCAAAGCAGCAACGATGTTCATGGGCACTGATTATCCGCTTGACCCGCCCGCGCGCACCGAGGGGAAGTGCCCGTGAGCTGGCGGCCTCATCGCGCGCTCGTGGTGCTGTTGGCCACGGTGGTGGGCGTGCTGATCACCGCCCGCCTGGGCCTGTGGCAGCTTGATCGCGCGGCGCAAAAAATCGCCCTGCAAACAGCGCTGCAGCAGCGTTCGGCCTTGCCCGCATTGGGCAACGTGCAGCTTGCCGCCGCCTTGCCCGCGCTGGAGTCGCAGTTTCACCGCAGCGTGCAGTTGCGCGGCACCTGGATGCCCGAGCGCACGGTGTTTCTCGACAACCGGCCGATGGCGGGCCGTGTGGGTTTTGATGTGGTCACGCCCTTGCAGCTGATGGGCCGCGGCGATGCGGTGCTGGTGCAGCGCGGCTGGGTGCCGCGCGACCTGCTCGACCGCACCAAGCTGCCCACCGTGCCCACGCCCCTGGGCGAGGTTGAGGTGGTGGGGCGCTTGGCCCCTGCGCCGTCGCGGCTCTACGAGTTCGTTCACGGCGGCACCGGGCTGATCCGGCAAAATCTCGACCCGGGCGACTTCGCGCGCGAGATCGGCGTGGCGCTGCGCCCCGTCGCTGTGCTGCAAACGCAGCCGCCCGCCTCGGGCGACGATGGCTTGTTGCGGCAATGGGCCGCACCGGCCGTGGATGTGCAAAAGCACCACGGCTATGCCTTTCAATGGTTTGCGCTTTGTGCGCTGATGTCAGGTCTGTATGTCTGGTTCCAAGTCATCCGCCCCCGCTGGCGGCGTTGAGCCGCTGAGCTTCACGGTGCACGCCATGCCGGACCCGTCGCTCGACGACGACGCCGGCCGCCGCACCCGCAGCGGCCGCTGGAAGTTGTTGACCGTGCTGGCCGTGTGCGCCGCACCGGTGATGGCGTCGTACCTCACCTACTTCGTGATCCGTCCGCAAGGCCGCGCGAACTACAGCGAGCTCATCACCCCCACGCGCGAACTGCCGCCTGCACTGGCACTGACGGACCTTCAAGGCCAGCCCGTGCCCGCCGCCAGCCTGCGCGACCAGTGGCTGTTGGTGGTCGTGGCCAATGCGGCCTGCGATGCCGACTGCGAGGCACACCTGCTGCTGCAGCGCCAACTCCGCGAGACGCTGGGCAAAGAACGAGATCGCCTCGACAAGGTCTGGTTCATCACCGACGGCGGTGAGCCCCGCCCCGAGGTGCTGAAGGCCATCTCACAAGGTGAGCCCGTGCGGACACTGCGTGTCGACCCGCAAGCGCTGGCCGCGTGGTTGCAGCCCGCGGAGGGTCGCGCCTTGAGCGAGCATTTTTATGTGGTCGACCCCATGGGCCAATGGATGATGCGCAGCCCCGCCAAGCCCGATGCCGCGCGCCTCAAACGCGACATCGAGCGCCTGCTGCGTGCCTCCGCCTTTTGGGACAAACCGGGGCGTTGATGCCATGAGCCCTGACGCTTCTGCGCTCGCCCTGATCGACTGGACGCCCTGGCTGCGTGTGGTCGGCCTGGGCTTGGCCCTGGCCTGTGGGCCACTGGCTTGGGTGTGGCTGCGCCACCGCCAGGCCGATGTGCCGCAGCGCCTGCGCGCACTCACCCTGTTGACGCTGTTCCTCACCTTTGATTTGGTGCTGTTTGGTGCCTTCACCCGGCTCACCGATTCGGGCCTGGGCTGCCCCGACTGGCCCGGCTGTTATGGCAGCGCCAGCCCGCTGGGCGCGCAGGCCGACATCCACGCCGCGCAAAGCGCCATGCCCACCGGCCCGGTGACGCACGGCAAGGCCTGGGTCGAGATGGTGCACCGCTATCTGGCCACTGGCGTGGGTGTGTTGATCACGGTGTTGGCGCTGGGCAATGGGTGGGCGGCGCGGCGCGACCGCGCGGCGGTGTCGCCCTGGTGGGCTGCGTTGACGCTGTTCTGGGTGTGCGTGCAAGGCGCGTTTGGCGCGCTCACCGTGACCATGAAGCTCTACCCTGCGATCGTCACCGGGCATCTGCTCGGTGGTTTGGGTTTGCTGGTGTTGCTGGCGCGGCAGGCGGAGCAGACCCGGCGCGCCACGGCCCCCTTGCCGGGCCGCTTGCGCACCGGTTTGTGGGCCGTGGCAGGCCTGACGTTTGTCCAAGTGAGTCTGGGCGCCTGGGTGTCCACCAACTACGCGGTGCTGGCCTGCAGCGACTTTCCCACCTGCCAGGGCCAGTGGCTGCCGCCGATGGATGTGGCCCAGGGCTTCACGCTGCTGCGCGGCCTGGGCGAGGGCGCCGATGGGGGCTACCTGCCGTTCGCCGCGCTCACCGCCATCCACTGGATGCACCGCCTGGGCGCTCTGGTGCTGTTGCTGGCGCTGTCTGCCGTGGTGCGGGCCTTGTGGCGCGAGGGCAGTGCGGGTGCGCGTCGCGCGGCCACAGGCCTGGCGGCGGCTGGTGTGTGGCAACTGCTCACCGGCCTGAGCAATGTGGTGCTGGGCTGGCCGCTGCTGGCCGCTGTGGCACACACGGGCGGTGCCGCCGCGCTGGTCACCTGGCTCACGGTCTGCTTGGTGCGCAGCCAAGCCCGGCCGCACCTGACGCTGCAAAAGCCGCAGACCTCGCACGCGTCGCCCGTTTCTCCGGCATCCTCGGCCCGAGCCTGAGGCCTGCTTCTCGTTTCAGATGTTGTTCGATTGATTCACCGGCTCCCTGCCATGTCCCAACCCGCCTCGCCCACTGCCGTCCCGCCCATCGCTGCGTCAGCCCTGCCGCCGCCTTCGCGCGTGAAGCAGTTCTACGCACTCACCAAACCGCGCGTGGTGCAGCTGATCGTTTTTTGCGCCGTCATTGGCATGTTGTTGGCCGCGCCGGGCCTGCCCGATCTGCGCGTCACGCTGGCCGCCACCGCCGGCATCTGGCTGGTGGCTGCGGCCGCTGCCGCCTTCAATTGCGTGGTCGAGCAGCACATCGATGCGCGCATGGCCCGCACCGCTTGGCGCCCCACCGCCAAGGGGGAGCTCACCAACCTGCACACCCTCACCTTCTCGGCCGTGTTGTGTGGTGTGGGCAGTGCGCTGCTCTACGTTTGGGTCAACCCGCTGACCATGTGGTTGACCTTCGCGACCTTTGTCGGCTACGCGGTGATTTACACCGTGGTGCTCAAGCCCATGACGCCGCAAAACATCGTCATCGGCGGCGCCTCGGGCGCCATGCCGCCGGTGCTGGGCTGGGCCGCCATCCGCGGGGATGTGGGCCACGAGGCGCTGATCCTGTGCCTCATCATCTTTTTGTGGACCCCGCCGCACTTCTGGGCTTTGGCGCTCTACCGGGTGGAGGACTACCGTCGCGCCGGCTTGCCCATGCTGCCCGTCACCCACGGCTCAGAGTTCACCCGGCTGCAGGTGTTTCTCTACACGCTGGTGCTGTTTGCTGCCACGCTGCTGCCTTTTGTGTCGGGCATGAGCGGCGTCATCTACCTCGTGGCAGCCGTGCTCTTGGGTGTTGGTTTTTGCACCTACGCTTGGCAGCTGCTGCGCAACTATTCGGATGCGCTGGCGCGCAAGACCTTCCGCTTCTCGATCCTGCACCTGTCGCTGCTGTTTGCTGCGCTGCTGGTCGATCACTACCTGGCCCCTTGGCTGTGAGCCTGCGATGAAACGATCCCTGTCCTTGTCCCGTCGAACACTGCTGGCCTCTGCAGGCGCATCGGCCCTGGCTTTGTCGGGCTGCGACAAGCTCAACAAGCTGATCAACGGCTCCCCCAAGGTGAGCTTCAAAGGCGTGGACGTGACCGGCACTGGCTACGGCCAGCAGTTCGTGTTGCCCGACCTCGCCGGCCGCCCGCGCCGCATCAGTGACTTCTCCGGCAAGGTGCTGGTGGTCTTTTTTGGCTACACCCAGTGCCCTGATGTGTGCCCCACCACTCTGGCCGAATTGGCCCAAGTCAAAAAGGCTTTGGGGGCTGATGGTGAGCGCATCCAGGGCATTTTCGTCAGCGTCGACCCCGAGCGCGACCAGCCAGCGATGCTCAAAGCCTACGTCACCGGCTTCGACCCCAGCTTCATCGCGCTGCGCGGCAACGCCGAACAAACGGCGGCGGCGGCCAAAGACTTCAAGGTGTTTTTTGCCAAGGTGCCGGGCCAAGCCGAAGGCAGCTACACCATCGATCACACGGCGGGCTCTTACTTGTTTGACGCCAAGGGCCAATTGCGTGTGTTCACGCGCTACGGTGCCGGGCCGGATGCACTCACGGCCGATTTGAAGCAGCTGTTGTCCGAGGGTTGAGTGCTCATCTGGCGCGCGACGGGCTGAGTCCGGGCGCCAGCAAGCGCCCAGCAAAAAGGGCTGCCTCTCGGCAGCCCTTTGTCATGGCGGGTTGGGCTTGGGCCGCGCTCAGGCAGGCTCAGCCAGCGCCTTGCGCATTTTTTTCATGGCCGCCACCTCGATCTGGCGGATGCGCTCAGCGCTGACGCCGTACTCCGCTGCCAAGTCGTGCAGCGTCATGCCGCCCGAGGCGTCGTCGTTGACCTTCAACCAGCGCTCTTCGACGATGCGGCGGCTGCGTTCGTCCAGCACCGCAAGCGCCTGCGAGATGCCGTCGCCGGCCAGCCAGTCGCGGCGGCGCGCTTCGAGCACGCGGGTGGGCTCGCTGGCGTCATCGGCCAGGTAGGCGATGGGGGCGTAGCTCTCTTCGCCGTCGTCGGTTTGCGGCTCCAGCGCCACATCGCCGCCCGACATGCGGGTTTCCATCTCCAGCACTTCTTCGGGCTTCACGTTCAGCTCGCTGGCCACACGCGCCACCTCGGTGGGCGTGAGCGTGTTGCGGTGCGTGTCGGCGGCGGCCGCGTCTTCCTTCAGGTGCTGCTTCATCGAGCGCAGGTTGAAGAACAGCTTGCGCTGCGCCTTGGTGGTGGCCACCTTGACCATGCGCCAGTTCTTCAGGATGTACTCGTGAATCTCGGCCTTGATCCAGTGCATCGCGTAGCTCACCAAGCGCACGCCCTGGTCGGGGTCAAAACGCTTGACGGCCTTCATCAGGCCCACATTGCCTTCTTGGATCAGGTCGCCATGCGGCAGGCCATAACCCAGGTACTGGCGGGCGATCGACACCACCAAGCGCAGGTGCGACAGCACCAAGCGGCCGGCCGAGGCCACATCGCCGTTTTGTTGCAGCTTGCGGGCGAGCGAGCCTTCTTCCTCGGCGGTGAGCAGAGGAATGCGGTTGACGGCCGTGATGTAGGCGTCCAGGTTGCCCAGCGAGGGCACCATCGCCCAGGGGTCGCGAAGGGTCAGTGCAGCAGAGTGGGTGGACAGGTTCATGGACATTTCAGACGGCGAAAACCGCCTCAAGTTCCTCAATTCCGGCAAATACTAGCACTCTCGGTCCGCGAGTGCTTGCGGTGGGGCAGAACCCCTGCCAGTGGGCTCAAGGTGGGTCAACAGCTCGCGGACAGCTTGGCCCCACCCGGGCGCGCCGTCCCCGGCGCGGAGGCGCCAGGGCGTCTGCGCTCACAGGTCGAAGTTGGTCGGCATCATCACCACGTCGCGGATGGTCATGCCGCGTGGGCGGGTCAGCATGAAGGTGATCACCTCGGCCACCTCGCTGGCCTCCAGCAGGCTGCCAGCGTCGCGGGCTTCCTGCAACTTTTCGGCCGGCCAGTCGGCCAGCAAGGCGGTGACCACCGGGCCGGGCGAGATGGCGCCCACGCGGATGCCGTGTTTGAACACCTGGCGACGCACCGTCTGCACAAAGCAGTCGATCGCCCATTTGGATGCGGCGTAAACCGGCTCCCAGGGCGTGGGGAAGTGGGCCGCGAGCGAGCTGGTGACGATGATGTCGCCGCTGCGGCGCTCGATCATGTGGGGCAGCACGTCGTGCACGTTCTTCATCACCACATTGATGTTGAGGTGCAGCATGCGGTCGATGGCGCTGGTGTCGTTGTCCACCAGGTCGCCACCGACATAGCTGCCAGCGTTGGCGTGGAAGATGTCGATCCGCCCGGCCAGGGCCAGCGCTTGTGGCACCAGGCTGGCGCAGTCGGCCGCGTCGAGCAGGTTGATGCGCAGCGGCATCAGCGCCTCGCCGTGCTGGGCGCGCAGTGCTTGCAGCGCCGCTTCGTCGCGGTCCACCACCACCACCCGCGCGCCGGCAGCCAGCATCGCTTGCGTGCTGGCCAGGCCAATGCCCGAGGCGCCGCCCGTGACCACCGCCACCTTGCCTGCCAATTTGTTCGTCGTCATGGTTTGTCTCCAAGTGGGGCGCCGCCGTGTGGCCGGCGCTGTGTTGTCATGAATTCGAGCGGGCAGCGGTGCCGCCCAGCCGGTCCATGCTGAGTCGGCGAAATTCGCGCGGCGTGATGCCCTTCACCTCGCGAAAACGCCGGTTGAAATTAGCGAGGTTGTTGAAGCCCACGGCATAACAAATGCTGGCGATCTGCTGCTCGCTGTTCATCAGCAGCTCGCAGGCTTTGTGGATGCGCACGCCGTTGACGAAGGCCGCAAAGCTGCTGCCGCTGGCCTTACCAAACGCCCGCGAAAACCGGCTCTCGCTCATGTGGGCCCGGGCCGCCATGTCGCTGGCCGCCAGGGGTTCGGCGTAGTGGGCGTGCACGTGCGCCACGATCTGCGCGAGAGCAGCACCGGCGTCCCCGGGGGCCAGGCCAATTTGTGGGGCCGAAGACAGCAAGCGGTAGTCGGTGCAGCCGCTCAGCACCCCCAGCAGCTCCACGAACTGGGCGAAGCGCGCCAAGCCATGGCTGTGCTGGATGCGCTCGAAGTGCGATTGCACGCGCTCGCTCAGCCCAAAAAACTCGATGCCGCGCCGCGAGCGCTTCAGCAGGGGCAACAACTCCTCCAGCGCGGGAATGGCGGCCATGGCCCGGCGCAGCGGCTCCTCGCGAAACTGGATCACCAGGCTGCGCACCGGCAGTCCGCCCTCGGGCAGGTCGGTTGATACCCAGTTGTGCGGCAGGCGTGGGCCGGTCAGCACCAGGTGCCCGGGCTCAAAGTGCCCGACGTGGTCGCCCACAAACGCGCGGCCGCGCGCGCCCACGATCAGCTGCAATTCCGACTCGTCGTGGCAATGCCAGCGCTCCAGCGGCGTGGGGCTGCCGTGGGCGATGCAGCGCACACATTCGGCGCTGCCCACCGGCTCGTAGCCCAGCTGCGGGTCGCGCAGCAGTTCGTGCTCGAACTCGGGGGTGAGTTTGCGGGGGCGGGGCATGCAGGTTGGGTGGGGGGCGGTGGGGGCGCAGCGCGCCAAGCAGGCTGCAACGATAGTCAAAGCGCTCGGCCGAACTGATACCCGTTCATCGCATTCTGATACTTTTGAGCGACCCTGATCAGGGTCATCACCGCCCGGCGCGGCTGTCACAATCGCGCCCAGCATTCCGTCGATGATGTTGTGCATCGACCCTTCACCACCGAGCCCGCACTGCCATGCCCGTCAACCTGACCGCTCCCCGGCCCCAAGACCTGTTTCCTGTTCCGGGTGTCCAACTCGGCATCACCATGGCCGGCGTGCGCAAGTCCAACCGACGTGACTTGACCGTGATCACCTTGGCCGAAGGCAGCCAGGTGGCCGGCGTGTTCACGAGCAACCGCTTTTGCGCCGCGCCCGTGCAGCTCTGCCGCAAGCACTTGGCCGCGGGCGTGGGCACGCGTGCGCTGGTCATCAACACCGGCAACGCCAATGCCGGCACCGGTGAAGACGGCTTGGTGCGTGCGTTTTCCACCTGCGTGGCGCTGGCCCGCCACCTGGAACTGGCGCCCGAGCAGGTGCTGCCTTTTTCCACCGGTGTCATCATGGAAACGCTGCCCAGTGAGCGCATTGCCGCCGGCCTGCCGGGCGCCATTGCCGATCTGAAGGAAGACAACTGGGCCACCGCCGCCGAAGCCATCATGACCACCGACACCCTGCCCAAGGCCGCCTCGCGCCGGGTGCAGATCGGTGGCAAGACGGTCACGGTGACGGGCATCAGCAAGGGCGCTGGCATGATCCGCCCCAACATGGCCACCATGCTGGGCTTTGTGGCCACCGACGCGGTGGTGGCGCCGGGCCTGCTGCAGGGCTTGGTGTCTGAAGCGGCGGACCGCAGCTTCAACCGCATCACCATCGACGGTGACACGTCCACCAACGACTCCTTTGTGCTGGTGGCCAGCGGCTTGGCCGGCCACGCGCCGATCGCTGACGTGGCGTCGATCGACTACGCCACGCTGCGCCAGGCGGTGGTTGAGGTGTCGCAGCAGTTGGCGCAAGCCATCGTGCGCGACGGCGAGGGCGCCACCAAATTCATCACCGTGCAGATCGACGGCGGCCGCAACGAGGCCGAGTGCCGCCAAGCCGCCTACGCGATTGCCCACTCGCCGCTGGTGAAAACCGCCTTCTTCGCCAGCGACCCCAACCTGGGCCGCATCTTGGCCGCCGTGGGCTACGCCGGCATCGCCGACCTCGACCAGGGCCAGATTGACCTGTACCTGGACGACGTGCACGTGGTGCACCAAGGCGGCCGCCGCGTGGAATACCGCGAAGAAGACGGCGCCCGCGTGATGAAGCAGGCCGAGATCACGGTGCGCATCCACCTCAACCGCGGCCCGGCCACGGCCACGGTCTGGACCTGCGATTTCAGCTACGAGTACGTGAAGATCAACGCCGACTACCGCAGCTGAGTTGCGGCGCGTTCAATCCCGATGACAAACGGCGCCCTCGGGCGCCGTTTGTCATCGGGCTGCGGGGCGAGGGTCAGTCGTCGTGGCGGCGCCGGCTGACGAACACCACCATGCCCACACCCGCGGCCAGCAGGGCCAGCGCTTTGCGCGAGGTCGGGTCGGCAGGCTCGGCGAGTGGCGACGCGCTGATCACGTTAACCGGTGCGGCTTGGAGGGCCGCAGGCGCTGCCTCGGTGGCGGCCTGGACCCCGAGCGACACCATCATCAAGGCGCTCAATAGGGCAGGGGTGCGCGAAAGGATGTTCATGGGGGCGGCCGGTGGGTGAGGGGATGCATGCATCGTCCGCCGCCCGGCACATGGCGAACACCCCGCCAGCGCGGGGGAGACCCCTGCTGGCATGTGCACTTTCTGGCAACCCTCCCGGCTTTGTGTGGGGCCGGGGCCGCAATCGACGCCGGTTCGGCCCGCATGGGGCACTTGGATAACCCCGCCCGGCCGCGGGGCAGGGCTGGGCGCTGTTGGCAGGGCGCTGCGGTACGATTCGGGCCCAAATGCCAGCGCAGGTGCCGGTTGTTTGCACCTCGACTCCATGAACGCTCCGACTCCTTTGCTGCACATTGAGGCCCCCGCTGAGGCGGCCACCCACGGCGCGCCGCGCCTGCGTGAGATTCCCTACAACTACACCTCGTTCTCGGACCGTGAAATCGTCATCCGGATCCTGGGTGCGCGTGCTTGGGACGCCCTCAACCGCCTGCGCCAAGAGCGCCAGACCGGCCGCTCCGCGCGCATGCTGTACGAGGTGCTGGGCGACATCTGGGTGGTGCAGCGCAACCCCTATCTGCAAGACGACCTGCTGGACAACCCGGCGCGCCGCAAGCTGCTGATTGAGGCGCTGAACCACCGCTTGGCCGAGGTGCAAAAGCGCCGCAAGCCCGAGGCCGATGCCGAGCGCGATGCGGTGGTGGGCGAGTTGTTGCAGGCCGCCGGCCAAGCCGTGACGGCGTTTGGCGCCCAGTTCGAGGCGTTGGCCGAGTTGCGCCGCCGCGCCACCAAGGTGCTGGGCCGCCACACGGCCAAAGACAACATCAAGTACGACGGCCTGAGCCGCGTCTCGCACGTGACCGACGCCACCGACTGGCGTGTGGAATACCCGTTCGTGGTGCTCACCCCCGACACCGAGGCCGAAATGGCCGCGCTGGTGGCCGGCTGCGTGGAGCTGGGCCTGACCATCATCCCGCGTGGCGGCGGCACCGGCTACACCGGCGGCGCGATTCCGCTGACCTGGAAGAGCGCGGTCATCAACACCGAAAAGCTCGATGCGATGACCGAGATCGAGATGATGAGCCTGCCGGGCGTCGACCGCCCGGTGGCCACCATCTGGACCGGTGCCGGCGTGGTGACCCAGCGTGTGGCCGATGCGGCCGAGCGCGGCGGCCATGTGTTTGCGGTCGACCCCACCTCGGCCGAGGCCAGCTGCATTGGCGGCAACATCGCCATGAACGCGGGCGGCAAAAAGGCCGTGCTCTGGGGCACGGCGCTCGACAACCTGGCCTCTTGGCGCATGGTCACGCCCGAGTCGAAGTGGCTCGAAGTGACCCGCCTGAACCACAACCTGGGCAAGATCCACGATGTGGCCACGGCCAGCTTCGAGCTGAACTACTACGCGGCCGACGGCAAGACACTCACCCGCACCGAGCGGCTCGATATCCCGGGGCGTACGTTCCGCAAGGAAGGCCTGGGCAAAGATGTCACCGACAAGTTCCT
>JBEAOO010000195.1:0-23130 GCA_041164825.1 Pseudomonadota bacterium
GCGTCAACGGCGACATCACCATCGCCGCCAGCAGCCGCATCGACCTCATCGGCGGCGACAGCAAAGTCAGCCTCAACGGCGGCAACATCGACTTCATCACGCCGGGCAGCTTCACGGTGAATCGGATTTTCAGGGTGTCGAGCACCGCATCCTTGAAGCGCCACCAAATTGAGAAGCCCGCTGATCACAAGATCAGCGGGCTTTTTTAATTCCGGGCCACGGTGCCGGCGTCCGCCGCGAGCCGCCGCCGGGGGGCGGGGACCGCGCACCGATGCGACCCCGCCTCACGTCGGCGCACACACCCGCGGCCGCCATCGCCACGACCGGGCGCTGCACGGTCTGCTGTCCATCGGCGGGAACGCAAAGGGGTGAAGGCTCGCAAGCGCTGGAAAAGCGGGGAGGACATCAGCGCAGTCGGCACACGCTCAGGCCGTGCTGGCGGAGCGCCTTCATTTCAGCGCTCGCAGGCAAAGCTGCTGGCCTGCTCCACGTCGCCGCTCTTGTAGCGCGTGACCGTCGGGTAGGGGCAAAGCGGGCGGCTGCGGCTGGCCGACCAAGTGCTGGGCACCTCGCTGTTGACGCCGCCGGCGTTGCCTGCGCCCCGGGCGGTGGCGACGATGCGATCCGGGGCGATGCCCTTCTCAACCCAATCGACCAAGGCCGTGAGCCCGTCGAACTGGTCGGTGGCCGGACCGCCGCGCGAGTGGCCCATGCCGGGCACGCGGAAGAAGCGCACCGCATCAGACGCCGCGCCTTGGTAGCGGGCATTGACGCTGTCGTACCAGCGCGTGGTGTCGTCCACCGAGAACACCGGGTCCGCGTTGCCGTGGATCACCAGCACCTTGGCGCCGCGGTTGCGCACCGCATCGAGGTTGGCGGGGTCACGCGGCGTCATGAAGGACATCGCGCTCTCGGTGTAGACGCCGCTGGTGGCGTGGATGAGCGGCGCGTCGGTGTCGAAGTTGTAGTTCAGCGCGTAGGCCAAGGTGCTGGCCAGCGGCGTGGTGCTGGCCGGGGGCGAGGAGAAGATGAAGGCCACGGCCACCGGGTCGCGGCCGCCGCGCACGCTGTTGCGGAACTTCCAATCGGCCCAGCCGGTGGACGACAGGCCCGGGTCATAGGCCCAGCCGCTGTAGAGCGCCTGGCCGGCGCTGTTGCGGGCCCCGGTGTAGACGTTGGCGATGGCGGTTTTTTGCGCGGCGCTCAGGCAACTCCCGTCGCGCGCGCCGCTGCAGGTGGGCACATCGCGCTGCAGATCAAACGCGCTGCGGCAGGCGCCCCCGTCTTGCACCAGGCCATCGGCCAGACCGTCGAGCGCGTCGCAGCGGGCCAGGATGGCCTGGCTCAGCAGCGTTCGCTCGGTGGCGGGCAGGGCCGATTCGAGGTCAAAGTTGGGCGCCGTGCCGGTGCTGGTGGCCACGCTGGCCCACTGCTGGGCGCCGTAGAGCTGGGCCACGGCCGCCTTCGGCAGGTTGAAGCCGGGCGAGGTGGCGAGGTAGCCGTCGTACTGCTCGGGGTAGCGGGTGGCGGCCACCAGCGTGTGGCGCCCACCGTTGGAGGTGCCGCCGATGTAGGAGCGGTCCGGGCCCTTGCCGTAGGCGGCGCGGATCAGCGCCTTGGCCATGGGCGTGAGCGTGCCCACGGCCTGGTAGCCGTAGTCCAGGCGGGCTTGCGGGTCCAGGCCGAACATCGGGTTCTGCGCGCTGCTGTGGCCGGCGTCGGAGCTGAGCACCGCAAAACCGAGCTGCAGCCCGTGTTGCAGCGGGCCGCCGCCACTGAAGGCGCCGGTGGCCGTGGACACGGCGCCGTCGGTGCCGCCGTTGGCCTGGTACAGGAAACGGCCGCGCCAGTCGTTGGGCAGGCGCATCTCGAAGCCGATGGCATAGGTCTGGCCATCCACGGCGCTGACGCGTTCGTTCATCTTGCCGGTGATGCGGCAGTGCGCGGCCACCGGCTGGCCGGCGTTGCTCAAGGTGCCGGCAGCCACAGCCTCGGCGGCGGTGATCTGGGTGCCGGGGAAGGCGAAGCTGGTCAGCAGGACGCTGCATTGCGACAGCGGCGCGGCCTGGGCGGCGCTGAGCACCGGCAAGGCATCGGCGCCACCGCCGCCACAGGCGGCCAGGCTCAGCAGCGTCAAGGCGGCACCCAGCACAGGGGTGAGAACAGGTCGGGTCATGGGCAATCTCCAGCGGTGGGAGGGGTGGTGGAACAAGGGCCGTGCGCCATGCGGCGGCCACGGCCCGGTGACAACGCGGGGCGCAGGTCGCCCTGCCGCTGGGCCAGCGGCGCGGGCGGTGTCAAAGGACGGTGGGGGCCGCTACGGCGAGGCTGCCGTGTGCACCCACGGCAGCGGCGTGGCCCACTGGCGCACGCGGGCCCAGCGCCATTGCGCGGCCGGCAGCAGCCAGTCCACGCCGAAGGCGCACGCGCTCAGGCGCGTGTCGCGCGCCTCGCTGGCCGCTTGTGGCACGGCGGCCAGCGCGATGCGCGCCCAGGCCCAGGCCAGCAGCAGGTGGCCCATGGCGTGCAGCATGTCGTCGGCCACGCGCAGCGGCGCTTCGGCGTCTTGCTGCCGCGCTTCGGTCAATCGAGCCACGGCCTCGCTGGCCGCGGCCGACTGGGCACGCAGCGCCTCGGCCAGGCGGCGCAGCAGCGCGCGGTCGGCGGCGTCGCTGGCCGAGGTGGCCGCGGAGTGGTCGGCCAGTGCCTCGCAGCGCGCCACGGTGTGTTGCAACTCGGCCTGCAACAGGGCCAGGCCGCGGCCCGGGCCCAGCAGCTTGCGCATCACCAGGTCGATGGCCTGGACCTCGTTCGTGCCTTCGTAGATCAGCGCGATGCGGCTGTCACGCACCTGCTGCTCGATGCCGTACTCGTGGATGTAGCCGTAACCGCCGAGCACACCGAGCGCGTCGTCGGTGCCGCGGTGGCCGATGTCGGTGAGGAAGGCCTTCACCACCGGCGTGAGCAGGGCCACCAGCTCGCCCGCGTCGTGGCGCTGCGTGGCATCGGGTTGCTGCTCGTGCACATCGAGCAGGCTCGCCGTCCAGTAGGCCAGCACGCGCGCACCCTGCGTGTGAGCCTGCAGCGTCAGCAGCGTGCGGCGCACGGCGGGGTGCCAGGCGATTGGGTGCGGGCCGGCCTCGGCTGCACCGTCAGGCGACGCGGGCGCGCGCATCTGCCGGCGCTCCAGCGCATACGTGCAGGCGGTCTGCGTGGCCGCTTCCAGGTGGCCCAGGCCCTGCAGTCCCACATGCAAGCGCGCTGCGTTCATCATCACAAACATGGCCGCCAAGCCGCCATGCGGCTCGCCCAGCAACCAGCCCTCGGCCGCCTCAAAGCGCATCTGGCAGGTGGCGCTGCCCTTGAGGCCCATCTTCTTTTCGATGCCGTCGCAGTGCACGCTGTTGCGCCGGCCATCGGGCAGCACCTGCGGCACCAGCAGCAGCGACAGGCCCTTGGTGCCCGCCGGTGCATCGGGCAGGCGTGCCAGCACCAGGTGCACGATGTTGGGTGTGAAGTCTTGGGCACCACCCGAGATGAAGATCTTCTGCCCGCTCACGCGCACCGCGTCGCCATTGGCCACCGGGCCGGGCGCCACCGGCTCGGCCTTGCTGCGCAGCAGGGCCAGGTCGCTGCCGGCCTGCGGCTCGGTGAGGTTCATCGTGGCCAGCCACTCGCCGCTGACGATGGCGGGCAGGTAGCGCTCGCGCAGCGCCGGTGAGCCATGCGCCCGCAGCGCCTCATACGCCCCGTGCAGCAAGCCGGGGTACATGGTCCAGGCGTGGTTGGCCGAGACCAGCATCTCGAACAGCGCCGCGTTGAGCAACTGCGGCAAGCCTTGGCCGCCGTGGTCCACATCACAGGCCAGTGCGGGCCAGCCACCCTCCACAAAGGCCTGCCACGCGGCCGCAAACCCCGGCGGCGTGCTGACGCCCTCGGGCGTCCAGGCACAGCCCGCCAGGTCGCCCGGGCCGTTGAGCGGCGCGAGCGTATCGCGCGCAAAACGTGCGGCCTGGTTGAGCACCTCTTGGGCCAACTCGGCGTCGGTGTCAGCGTGTGCCGGCATCTGGGCCCACTGCTCGGGTGCGCGCAGCACCGCTTCCAGCACAAATTGAATCTCAGCGACGGGGGGTTGGTAGGTGCTCATGGGGCAGCCATCAGCTTTCCGGCGTGAAGCCGATGCGCTTGACGATCGGTGCCCAGGCCGCCGTTTCGTCCTTCACCGCCTTGGCCTGCTCGGCCGGCGTGTTGACGGCCAGCTCGATGCCCAACTGCGCCAGCGCCTCAATGGTGTCGGGCGTGTTCATGCC
Organism: Pseudomonadota bacterium; assembly: GCA_041164825.1. Taxonomy (GTDB): domain Bacteria; phylum Pseudomonadota; class Gammaproteobacteria; order Burkholderiales; family Burkholderiaceae_C; genus JBEAOO01. The sequence continues at coordinate 4,311 of JBEAOO010000195.1, forward strand.
CGTGCGGATGGCCGCGGCCAGGCGCTGCACCAGCTCAGGCGAGGCTTTGCCAGGCAGGAACACGCCGTACCACTCGTGCTGCTCCAGCGCCGGAAAAGCCAGCTCGGTGAAGGTCGGCACATCGGGCGCGAAGCGGCTGCGCTTGGCACCGGTGGTGGCCAGAATGCGCAGCTTGCCGGTCTTCACGTGGTTGATGAAATCGCCCACCGGGCCGACGAACGACGTGACCTGCCCGCCCAACAAATCTTGGATGCCCGGGGCCGAACCGCGGTACGGCACGTGGCGCAGGTCGGCACCACTTTCCTTCTCCAGCAAGGCGCCCACAAAGTGCGGCGGCGTGCCAGCGCCCGGGCTGCCGTAGTTGGCCGAGGCGTTGTTGGCCTTGGCCCAGGCGATGAAGTCTTTGAGCGTTTTGACCGATGCCGGCACGGCCGGGCCCACGCCCAGGCGGAACACCACTTGCGTCAGGCTGCACACCGGCGTGAGGTCTTCGGCCGTGTAGCTGAGCTTGCTGTAGAGGTGCGGGTAGAGCGTGATCATGGCCGCAGGCGTCACCAGCAGCGTGCTGCCATCGGGCGCGGCGCGGCGCAGTTCTTCCACGCCCAAGCGGCCACCGGCGCCGGGCTTGTTTTCCACCACGGCCACGCGGGCCACGGCGCCACGCAGCTTGTCGGCCACGCGGCGGGCCACGGCGTCTACCGTGCCCCCGGCGGGAAAGCCCACCAGCACGCGCTGGGTGTCGATGACTTGGGCAACGGCAGCGCCGGGCAAGGCGCTGCTCACGGCACCGGCCAGTGCGGTGAGCATCAACTGGCGGCGATCGATCAGAACGGTGTGTGCGGTCATGGTGGTTTGTCTCCTCTGTGGGTGCTGTGGGTGAACGGTGAACAGGCTCAACGCGGCGCCATGCGCAGCGCGCCATCGAGGCGAATCACTTCGCCATTCAGGTGCCCGTTGCTGACGATGTGCGCGGCCAATCCGGCGAATTCGTCGGGCTGGCCCAGGCGCTTGGGAAAGGGGATGGACGCGGCCAGCGTGGCCTGCACCTCAGCCGGCAGCTCGCTCATCAGCGGCGTGGCAAACAGCCCCGGCGCGATGGTGCACACGCGCACGCCAAACTGCGCCAAGTCGCGCGCCAGCGGCAGCGTCATGCCGGCCACGCCGGCCTTCGACGCGGCATAACCCTCTTGCCCCACTTGGCCGTCAAAGGCGGCCACCGAGGCGGTGTTGACGATCACGCCGCGCTCGCCGTCGGTGCCGGCCACCGGGTCGAGTTGGACGATGCGCGCGGCGGCCAGGCGGATCACGTTGTAGGTGCCGATCAGGTTGATGCGCACCACGCGCTCGAAGTCTTCCAGCGGCGCGGGCGAGCCGTCGCGCTGCACCACGCGCTTGGCGGTGCCAATGCCGGCGATGTTCATCACGATGCGCGCCGGGCCGTGGGCCGCTTCCGTCGCATCGAGGGCGGCGGTGACCGAGGCGGTGTCGGTGATGTCGCAGGCGCAGGCGATGCCGCCGATGTCTGCGGCCACGCGAGCCGCATTGGCGGCATGGATGTCGAGCACGGCCACCTTGGCACCGAGTGCGCTGAGGTGGCGCGCCACGGCCTCGCCGAGGCCCGATCCGCCGCCGGTCACGAGCGCGGCTTGTCCTTGAATGTTCATGATGTGTCTCCGTCTGACTGGGGGCTTCTCAACCGCGCTGGGGCAAGAAGAGGCAGGGGTCGCTGGCGCTGCCGAGGTACATGGCCTCCACCACGCTGGCGCGGTGCGTGAGCACGGCGCGTTGGTTGATGGAGCCTTTGTCGGTGACCTCGCCGTGGTCGATGGACGGCGGCTCGGCCAGCACATGCAGCCGCGCCGGGCGGTTGGCACCGCCGGTGCCGGCGGCCCACAGGCGGTTCAGCAGACCCTGGAAGAACGCGCGCACCGCCGGGTGGTGCAGCACCTCGGGCGCGGGCACATCGTCGGCCAGCCCTGCCAAGCGCCGCGCCTCGTCCACACGCGGGAACACCATCACCGCAATCTCATCGCGGTTGATGCCGGCGATCACGCTGTCTTGCACCAGTGGGAAGCCGTGGGCCAGCACCTTGGCGCGCAACGGGCCCACGCTCACAAAGGTGCCCGAGGAGAGCTTGAAGTCTTCGGCCAAGCGGCCGTCGTAGACCAGGCCTTGCAGCGGGTCGGCGGGGTCGATAAAACGCACGGCGTCGCCGGTGCAGTAGTAGCCCTCGTCGTCAAAGGCTTCGGCCGTGAGCCCCGGTTCGCGCCAGTAGCCGGGCATCACGTTGGGGCCCCGGAAGCGGATCTCGGTTTTGCCGTCGGTGGGCACCAGCTTCACGTCCACGCCGGGCAGCGGCAGGCCGATGGTGCCGGCGGGGCTGGCGCGGTTCAGGTTGTAGGTACAGCTCGGGGCGGTTTCGGTCATGCCCAGGCTGCTGATCATCTGGATGCGCTCACCCACGGCCGCTTCGGCATGGGCGTCGAGTGCATCGAGCGTGGCTTGCGAGAGGCCGGCGCCACCAAACTCAAACAACTGCACGCGGGCAAACAGCGCCTGGCGCAGCTCGGCATCGCTGTTCATTGCCGAGCACAGCGCGTCAAAACCCTTGGGCACGTTGAAGTAAATCGTGGGCGAGACCGACTTGAGGTTGCGCACCGTCTGTGCCAAGCCCTGCGGCGTCGGCTTGCCCTCGTCGATGTAGAGGCTGCCGCCGTTGTGGAGCGCGATGCCGAGGTTGTGGTTGCCGCCAAAGGTGTGGCTCCAGGGCAGCCAGTCGACCAGCACGGGCGGCGTGTCGGCATCGGTCAGGCAGGGCAAGGCCTGGGCAATCATCTGCTGGTTGGCGCACCACATGCGCTGGGTGACGATCACGCCCTTGGGCAGCTTGGTGGAGCCCGAGGTGAACATCAACTTGGCAATGGTGTGTGGGCCGGTGGCCGCATGGGCCGCGTCGCCGCTGGCGCTGGGCACGGTGGCCAGCAGCTCGGCAAAGGGTGTGCTGGCGCGGTGGGCCAAGGCGCCCTGCCCCAGCACCACCGCCACGTCGGCCGGCATCACGGCCTCGATGGCCGGGCCGAAGCCTGCGTGTGCGGCGTACACCATGCCGGGCGTGGACTGCGCGGCGATGTGGCGCAGCTTGCCAAAGTCGGTGGACACCAGCGAATACGCGGCCGAGAGCGACACCACCGGCACGCCCACCCACATGGCGCCCAGCATCAGACTGAGGTGTTCGAGGTCGTTGTCGGACAGCACCATCAGCGGCCGCTCGGCCGACAGGCCCCGGTCCACCAGCGCCTGGCCGATGGCACGGGCGCGATCCAGCATCTGCGCGTAGCTGACGTGGATCCATGCGCCATCGCTGCCGCGCTGCGCGGCCAGCGTGCGCTCGGGCGCCACGGCGGCCCAGTGCACCAGCCGATCGGTGAGGCGCGCGGCGTGGTCTTGCAGCGGCTCCAGCGCACGCAATACCTGGGCGCCATTGGCCAAGGTCTCGATCGAGGTGGCGTGCTGCCCGCCCAGGCGCACGGCGCGATACACCGGCGCGTTCATGATGGCTTCACCACCTTGGACGCCCGGCCTTCCAGGAAGGCCTTCAAGCGGGTCTGCGCCTCGGGTGTGTTGCTCGCCACCGCGGCCATCAGCGACTCGGTGAACAGCCCCTCAGACGGCGATTGCTCGACGATGCGCGGCAGCGCGTGCATCACCGCAAACGCCGTCATCGGCGCATTGGCCGCCACCTTGCGCGCCAGCTCGGCGCCTTTTTCCAGCGCGCCACCGGGCTCGCTCAGGTACTGCACCAGGCCAAAACGCTCGCCCTCCACCGCGTCAAACACGCGGCCGGTGAGCATCATGTCAGTCATGCGCGCGGTGCCGATGAGGCGCGGCACGCGCACCGAACCGCCGCCGCCCACAAAGATGCCGCGCTGGCCCTCGGGCAGGCCGAAGTAGGCACTCGGGTCGGCCACGCGCAGGTGGCAGGCCGCGGCGATCTCCAAGCCGCCGCCCACCACCGCGCCGTGCAGCACCGCGATCACCGGCACGCGGCCGAACTGGATGGCGTCAAACGCCGCATGCCAACCGCGCGAATGCAGCACCGCGCCGTGGATGTCGCGCTCGACCAGGGCCGAGAGATCGAGCCCGGAGCAGAAGTGTTCGCCCTCGCCGCTGAGCAGCACCGCGCGCACGTCCTCGGGCAGGTTCACAAAGGCGGTGTGGATCTGCGCGATCAGCGCGTCGGAGATGGCGTTGCGCTTGGCCGGGCGGTTCAAGCGCAGGTGCAGCACCGGGCCGTCTTGGCTGATCTGCAACAGATCGAGCGTGGCAAGCAGGCCGGTGGCGGGTTGAAACGTGGTGAGGGTCATGGGGTGTCCTGAAGGTCTGTGGTGGTGCGGCGCGGGGTCACTTTGCTTTGGCAGCCAGTGCGGCCTTCAAGCCGCCCCACACGGGTTGGAACAGCGCCGGGTCCATGGTCTTCACATCGCGCACGATGGGCGCGAAGTCCATCTGGTCGAGCACGTCACGTTGCAGGTCGATGCCGGGCGCGATCTCCACCAGCTCCAGCCCCTCGGCGCGCAGCTTGAACACCGCGCGCTCGGTGACGAACACCACGTTCTGCTGGCGCAGCGCGGCGTCGTGGCCGTTGAAGGTGATCTGCTCCACCTGGGCGATGAACTTCTTGACCTTGCCCTCTTGGCGGATGGTCAACTTGCCGTCACCCACCACCACATCCAGCCCACCGGCGGTGAAGCTGCCGCAGAACACCAGGTTGGGGGTAGAGCGCGTGATGTTGATGAAACCGCCGCAGCCCACCGGCCGGCCGTTGAACTTGCTGACGTTGACGTTGCCCTGCGCATCGGTTTGCGCCAGGCCCAAAAAGCTCGCGTCCAAACCGCCACCGTCATAGAAGTCGAACTGCGCACTTTGTTCGATGATGGATTCGGGGTTCCAGGCCAGGGCAAAGTCAGCCCCCTGCGCCGGGATGCCGCCATTCACACCGGCCTCGATCGACAGCGTGAGCTGGTCGGCCACGCCCTCTTCGGCCGCCACCGAGGGCACACCGGCGGGGATGCCGATGCCCAGGTTGGTGATGGCACCGGGCAGCAGCTCCAGCGCGGCACGGCGGGCGATCACCTTGCGCTCGTCGAGCGGCATGGGTTCGAGCGCGTTCACCGGCACCTTGGCGTCGCCGCTGAAGGCCGGGTTGAACTGGGTGCCGATGCTCATCATGTGGTTCTGCGGCTGGGCCACCACCACGCAGTCCACCAAGTAGCCCGGCACCTTCACCGACTTGGGGTGCAGCGTGCCGGCCTTGACGATGCGCTCCACCTGCACGATCACTGTGCCGCCCCAGCGCTTGGCGGCCTGGGCAATGGCCAGCTGCTCCAGGATCACGCCTTCTTTGTCGAGCGTGATGTTGCCGCGCTCGTCGGCCAATGTGCCGCGGATGATGGCGACATCGATCTTCGGCGCGGGGTAGTACAGCCACTCCTGGCCCTCGAACTCGACCAGCTTCACCAGCGGCTCGGTCGAGCGGCTGTTCATGCGGCCGCCCTCTTGGCGCGGGTCCACGAAGGTGCCCAGGCCCACGTGCGTGAGCACGCCGGGCGAGCGGTTGGCGGTTTGTCGGGTGAGGTGCGAGAGCGAACCCTGCGGGAAGTTGTAGGCCTCGACCTCCCCGTCGAACACCATCTTCATCATCTCTTTGCCGGTCTGGCCGAAGTGGCCGGCCACCACGCGCTTGATCATGCCGGCGTGGGCAAAGTGCTTCATGCCCGCCTCGCCGGAGTTGCCCACCGCGCCGCAGGCCCAGGTGCTCAACATGCGCGGGTGGCCGGTGGCCAAAAAGTGGCGCTCCAGGCCTTGCAGCACTTCCTCAGGCAGGCTGGACACGGCCAGGCCGCCCAGGAACAGCGTGGCCTCGTCGGCGATCAGGGCGCCCACGTCGTCGGCGGTGATGACTTTCATGTTCAGGCTCTCAATGGGTGTGGAAGGTGGGTCAGCCGCGGCGCGCGTCGCGCACCTGCAGCACCACGGTCAGACCGGTGTCGCCGGCCGCACAGCCGGTGAACAGGCCGGTGCCGCCGCCGCGCTGGGTGAGCTCCTCGATCAGCTCGATCACACCGCGCAGCCCGGTGGGCGCTTGTGGGTGGCCCCAGATGATGGAGCTGCCGAAGTTGTTCATGCGCTCCCAGGCGAAACCGATGTCACGCGAGAGCGCGATGTCGTTGACCGCAAAGGGGTTGTGGGTGTTGATGGCGTCGATCTGCGCGATGCGCAGGCCGGCGCGTTGCAGGGCCTGGCGCGTGGCCGGGATGGGCGCCATCGGCATGTGGCTTTTCTCAACCCGGCCCATGCCAAAGCTCAGCAGCTCGATCTCGATCTCGGGCCGCGCCGACACGCTGCGCGCGATCTCGCGCGTGGCCACGATGGCGCCGGCATTGCCATCGGCCGGGTGGGTCTGGCCGCCAAAGGTGACGGTGCCGCCCTCGCGCACTGGCTTGAGCTTGGCCAGCCCCTCAGCCGTGGTGGGGAACACACCTTCGTCGGCGCTGAGCGTGCCGAGCTGCTTGCGGCCGCTGCGATCGAACAGCGGCACGTCCACCATGTAGCGGCGCTGGAAGGCGCGGTCGTCGGCCAGCGCGGCGGTGTATTGCGTGTATCGCTGCAGCTTGAGCGCGTGCTGCTCGGCGGTGCCGATGGCGTAGCGGCGAGCCACGTTCTCGCCCGTCTCCAGCATGGCTTGGCCCGCATAGGGATCGCGCGCCATGTTGTCGGGCACCCAGTGTTCGGTGAGGCCGTAACCGCCCGGGCCGCTCGGGTCGGGGTAGTGCACCACCGCGCCGTTGGATTGTTTGTCGGCCATCAGCAGCAGGGCGCAGCTGGCCGTGCCACACACCAGCTCTTGCGCGGCCATCTGCAGCGCGCGCACGCTGGTGGCGCAGGCCTGTTGCACGGTGGGGCCGGCCACGTGGCCCAGGCCCATCAGCCCGGTGACGTAGGGCAGGCCGTAGAAGCTGCCCTTGTAGGGGTTGGTGAGGCCGAGCACGGCCAGGTCAATGGTTTCGATTGGAAACTTCTTGGCCGCCAGCGCCGCCTGCCCTGTGCGAGCCACCAGGGCCAAAGGGTTCAGGTTGGCGAGTGCGCCTTGCCACTTGGCAAAGGGCGTGGACCAGTAACTTCCATAAGGAATATAGGCATTCATGCGCGGGCAGCTCCATCATCAGCCGGCAGGTGCCCGCGCAACATTCGCGCAGCAGCCGTCCTGGCCTGAGCGTCATCTTAGTTATGTTTCATAACTAAATCGAGGGGTGACGGATCGGGGTTTTCCCGCGCCACCCGGCGCATCAGCCGGCGCGATGCGCGGCCACTTTGTGCAGCAGCTCGATCAAGATCGCCTGCTCGGCGGCGCTCAGCGCGGGCAGCGCATCGGCCTCGGCGCGCAGCGACACGGCACGGCTGTCATCGGCCACCTGTTGGCCCGCAGGCGTGAGGCGGATGTATTGCGCGCGCCGGTCAGTCTCGGCCCGCTCGCGGTCGATCAGGCCGCGGTCCAGCAAGCGCTCCAGCACGATGGTCATCTGCGGCGCCGGGATGCCGAGCGCCGCGCACAAGTGCTTTTGCGTCACGTTGGTGGTGGCCGCAATCAACTGCAGCAGCGTGAACTCCACCGGCCGCAGGTCGTGCACCTTGCCAATGCACTCGGTGTAGATGCGGCCGGTGACGATGGTGGCCTGTGCCAAGGCATAACCGATGGAATGCGCAAGCAGCGAAGAGTCCACGCCGGGGCGCTTTTTGGGAGCAGTCATGGGACGGCATTTTGGTGCAGAACCTCGCCGCCCAGCCCCATGAGCTCACACGACCCACACCCGCTTCTGCCGCGACGCACAGCCGGACCTGGTGATTTCAGGACCCTGCGAGGGCAACAACACCGGCGCCATCAATACCAGCAGCGGCACCTTCAATAACCTGATGTGCGGCAACGCTGAACAAGTCCTGCCACGTCCGAGTCCAACGTGACAGACACCCAGACGGCTGTGACCCTGACCGCACTGAATCGTGCGGCGCTGGCCGGTGACCACCAGACCTTGCTGGATGGCAAGCCTGCGGCCTTGAGCGTGGCTGCCGACGGACGCATCACCGCAGCAGCCAGCAGCCAGTAGCAGTTGCAAGCTCAGTGGTCAGATGGACCTGGCCAGCAGCTACGGCGGCGGCAAGGGTATGACGCTGCGCCTGGAGAACTGCGGTGCGCTGACCGCCGGCGGCAGCCACGCTGGTGTGCTGTTTGTGGCGGCGAGCACCGCACCGGCACGCCGGCAAGCAGTGGTGGAGAACGGCAAGAGCGTGATCGACCCGCTGGCGTATTGATCGACCGCCGCGCACATCGGCAGCGGCAACGTTGGACCTGCACGCCGGCCTTGGCGGGCACGCCCCAACCAAAAGCGGCGCGGACACGCCCCAAACGGTGCCGCTGCCGCACAGAAGATTGCCCATCCGTTGCCTGCTGCCTCGTGGGCTCGTGGGCTCGTGGGCTCGTGGGCTCGTGGGCGCAAGCGTGAGGCCACACCGACGACCCCGCCGGCCAGCAAGGTGCGGTGCGGACGGTCGAGTTCACCGTGTTGGGCCTGCCCTGCCTGGGGCTGAACGGCGGGCCGATGGTCCGACCCAACGAAGCGCTTTCATTCCAGGTGGCCACCGACGACCCGGCCGACACCGACCGCCTCTGGCACGCGCTGATCGATCACGGCAGCCAGGCCAGCGAATGCGGCTGGTGCAAAGACAAGTGGGGCGTGTCGTGGCAAATCACCCCGCGCGCCTTGATCGACGCCCTGGCCGACCCCAACCCCGCCACCGCCCAACGCGTGTTCAGCGCCACGATGCAGATGAGCAAGATCGACGTGGCAGCGATGGCGGCAGCACGGCGAGGGTGAGGCCGAGGGGCTGCGCACCGGTTGCGCCGGCGGGCAGCGGGCGGGCAACCCAGCCGAGGCGGCTGGGTGCGAGGCTGGCCCGAAGCGTCAGGTCGCCGCTGGTGTCGACGTTGGGGTCACAGCCTTCGGAGGCTGGGTGCCGTCAGACTTGCGGCGCTTTCTGCCGCTTGCCGTCTTTCTGACTTGTTTGGCAGAAATGGTTCTCTTGCCAACGCGCTTCTTTTTTGCCAGTGCCATCTCGATTCCTTGGGAGTAAAGAGCCCGAGGATACATGCGCCACGGCGGCCCGGACGCGATCAGGCGACCCTGGATGGGCGTGGACGCCACTCACGGCAAGTGCCGTGCTGACCGGGCACGGGGTGGGTGTGCTCAGGCCGCTGCGGGCAAGGCCGCCCCCAACGTTGGGGAATCTGTGTTGGCAGCAGCGGTCAGCGGCGCGCTGGCGTTCACGCCGTCGGCGTCAGTGGCCACAGCAAGTTCACAGGAATCGGCGACCCAGTGCGATGGCCAGGGACTCGCGATTCTGGGCGCGTCGACGATGCACACCATCGTCGCCTGCACAGCAACCCTCGGCCCAAGCTTGCCCGGCCCGATCAAGGATCGCTGAGGTGATGCAACCCATGCCCCGCGACAAGATCACCGCCTGAGCTTGATGCCCGGCAGCGGCGTGTCGCGCACCGCCGCGATGCACGTGGTGGCCCCGGCCCATTCATCTCGTGCTGCGCCTCAAGTCGGCCACGGTCTGGCTGTTGATCTGCTCAAAAATCACACGAAACACCGTCTCGGTCTCTGGGCACACCAAGATGCCGAAACCCAGTCCAGCGCGGCGGTCGCTGGCGCCACGTTCGGCCGGCCGCCAGCGCCCTCAAACAACGCCCTCGCCGCCCCCGTATTCCAGCGATCGCACGCCGACCATGCGCCGCAAACTGCGCGGGCAGACGATCGCCCGCAAGCGCGACCGACGCATTGCCCTGCCCTGATTGGCCGCTCGTTGCGCTGGCCACCAGGGCGGCCCCTGCCGCGCTGGCGGTCCCCTTGTCGCCGTTGCACCCATGGACTGGTTGAACCGCATTTTTCTGCTCAACAGCACCCCGCCCGATCAGGTGCTGAGCACCTCGCACGACCCGGGGCTGGTGGTGCTCTCGGTGCTGGTGGCGGTGGTCACGTCGTATGTGGCGCTGTCGCTGTCTGACCGGGCGCGCGAAGCGCCTGCGCGCTCGCTGCGCCTGGGGGCGCTGGCGGCCGGCGCGCTCAGCCTGGGCGGCGGTGTGTGGACCATGCACTTCATCGGCATGCTGGCCTTCCAGTTTTGCGGCCAGGTGGATTACGACCCGCTGTGGACGCTGGGCTCCATGCTGCCCTCTCTGGGCGCGGCCTGGGAGGCGCTGCGCGGTCTCACGCGCCGCCGGGTGTCGGTGCCCAAGCTGCTGTGGGGCGGCGTGTGGATGGGCAGTGGCATTGGGCTGATGCATTACGGCGGTATGGCCGCGGTGCGCTCATCGGCGCAGCTGCGCTATGCGCCCGACTGGTTTGCCGCCTCGATCGTGGTGGCGGTGGCGCTGTCCACCTTGGCGCTCTGGCTGCACCACCGGCTGCGCCTGCAACTGCGCCTGAATCGCCCACTGCGCACGCTGCTGGCCGCCTGCATTTTGGGTGGCGCCATCAGCGGCATGCATTACACCGCCATGGCCGCCGCGCGCTTCATTGGCGTGGCCGACGCCAACGCCAATGCCCAAGCGCCGATGCACATGGAGCTGGCCCTGGGCGTGGCACTGATTGGGCTGGTGGTGAGCGTGATCGCGGTGGGCTTCAACGCCGCGCTGACGCAGCGCCAGTTGGTGCGCGACCGCCTGCGCAGCGAAGCGCGGCTGCAAGCCCTGGTGGACACCGCCGTGGACGGCGTGGTGCGCATGGACGGCGAGGGCGTGATCGTTGCCGCCAACCAAGCCGCCGAACTGATTTTTGGCCAACCGCAAAGCGCGTTGATCGGCCAGGCCTTGGCGCAGTTGGTGCCGGCCTTGCGGGCGCAGGCCGATGGCTTCGCAGGCGTGATCGAGACCAGCGCGCACCGCAGCGATGGCCCCGAGATGCGGCTGCGCCTGTCGGTGGGCCACAGCGACCGCGATGGCGAGCGCCAGAGCGTGGCCTTTGTGAGCGACATCACCGAGGCCCAGCGCCGGCAGGCTGAGCTCGAAGGCGTGCAGGCCGCCATTGAGCGGGCGCTGGTGGTGGTGGAGTTCGGCATGGATGGCCGCGTGTTGCGCGCCAACGATGCCTTCCTGGCACTCACCGGCCACAGTGCTGAATCACTGCTCGGGCAAAGCCACCAGATTTTGTGCTCGCCCTCGGAGGCCGCCAGCCCGGCCTATGCCGAGCTGTGGGCGGCGCTGCGCCGTGGCGAGTTTCGCACTGGCGACTTTGAGCGCGTGGGGCACGATGGCCGGCAGCTCTGGATTCGGGCCACCTACAACCCCATCCTCAACGCCAATGGGCAACCGGTCCGGGTCATCAAGTTTGTCAACGACCTGACCGAGCGCCACGTGATGGAGCAGGACCTGCGCCACGCCAAAGGCCGCGCCGAGCAAGCGGCTGCGGCCAAGAGCACCTTCTTGGCCAACATGAGCCACGAAATCCGCACGCCCATGAACGCCATCATCGGCTTCAGCGAGGTGGCGCTCGAAGGCGAGCTGAGCGCCGATGCGCGCCAGCACCTGCACATCATCGACCGCTCGGCGCGCTCGCTGCTGGGCCTGCTCAACGACATCTTGGACACCGCCAAGCTCGACCACGGCGCGGTGGAGTTGGAGCAACAAGACTTCTCGCTGCGCCAACTCTGCGGCGACGTGCTCGCCACTTTGCAGATGGGCGCCGAGCGCAAAGGCCTGGCGCTCAACCTGGCCGTGGACGAGAGCGTGCCCGCCTTCCACCGAGGCGACCCCACGCGGCTGCGCCAGATTTTGATCAACCTGGTGGGCAACGCGGTGAAGTTCACCGAGCACGGCGCGGTGACGCTGGCCGCCCAGGTGCTGGACAGCGGCATGCTGGAAGTGAGCGTGCAGGACACCGGCATCGGCATTGCGCCCGACCGCATCGAGCGCATTTTTGACCCCTTCGCGCAGGCCGACGCCACCATGACGCGCCGCTTTGGCGGCACCGGCCTGGGCACCACCATTGCCCGCCAACTGGTGGCGCTGATGGGCGGTGAGATTGGCGTCACCAGCCAACCCGACGAGGGCAGTCGCTTCTGGTTCCACCTGCCGCTCTCGGCCGGCGATTCACCGGCCCGCGCCGCGGGGCCGATGCGCGCCGTGGTGCTGCCACCGCTGCGCATCTTGGCCGCCGACGACGTGCCCGAGAACCTGCGCCTGCTGGAGCTCAAACTCGGCGCGCTCGGCCACACGGTGACGCTCGCCCACGATGGCCAAGAGGCGCTGGAGACATTGCAAGCTGGCGGCTTCGACATCGCCTTGCTCGACGTGCAGATGCCGCGCCTCGATGGCCTGCAGGCCTGCCGTTTGCTGCGCGAACACGAGCGCGCGCACGGCTTGCCCACACTGCCCGTGCTGGCCCTCACCGCCAGCGCCAGCGACGACGACCGCTCGCTCACCGGCGACGCCGGCATGGACGGCTTTGTGGTCAAACCCATCGACTGGCCGGTGCTGCTGGGCGAGATGGCACGCCTGTTGGGTGTGGGGATGGCGCCCGATGCCGAGGCCGAGGCCGTGTCGGCATCGGCCCCCCCCGGCATCACACCACCGTCAGCAGCCCTGCCCGAGGCCGTGGACTGGGCCGTGGCGCTCTCTGGCTGGGGCGAGCTGGCGATGTGGCGCACACACCTGAAGCGATTCATCGGCAGCCAGCTGCAGCAGTGGCCCGGCACGCCCCACGACGCCGCGCTCGCCCACCGCCTGCGCGGCACCAGCGCCGGCTTTGGCCTGAGTGCGCTGGCGGCCACCTGCGAGGCGCTGGAGCGCACGCCCGATGCCGACGCCAGCGCCTGGGCCACCCTCCACCAGCGCCTGCTGGCCTGGCACGCCGCGCTGGCCGAGGGTGAGGCAGCCGGCACCACCAGCAGCCCCAACAACGCAGACAGCCCGCCGCCCTGGCCGGCCGCCGCCGCAGCCCGCCTGAGCGAGGCGCTGGCCCGCGGCGAATTGCCCGACGGCGCCTACAAGGCCGTGTTGGCCGCCCTGCCCGGCCCGCAGCGCGAGCGCTTGCGCGACGCCGTGGATGGTTTTGACTTTGACGAGGCCCAGGCCTTGATCACCCGCTACACCCTGGAGCTGGCATGAGCCCGACCGACACGCCCCCGCCCGAAGCACACACCACCACCGCCACCACCACCGACCTGCGCCCGCGCCTGCTGCTGGTCGACGACGAGCCCGCCAACCTGCAAGTGCTGCGGCTGATCCTGCAAAAGAACCACCGCCTGGCCTTTGCACGCGACGGCGACAAGGCGCTGGAGCTGGCCGCTCAAGAGCCGCCCGACCTGGTGTTGCTCGACGTGATGATGCCCGGCCTGAGCGGGCTCGACGTCTGCCGCCAACTCAAGGCGCAGCCCGCCACGCGGCATGTGCCGGTGATTTTTGTGACCGCGCTGTCAGACCCCCAGCACGAGGCCGAAGGCTTCGCGGCGGGCGCGGTCGACTACATCACCAAGCCGGTCAGCGGCCCGATCGTGCTGGCGCGGGTGCGCAATCATTTGTCGCTGGTGGACGTGGCCGCATTGCGCGCCAGCCGAATGGCCATCGTGCAGTGCCTGGGCCGCGCGGGTGAATACCGCGACAACGAAACCGGCATGCACGTGATGCGCATGAGCCACTACGCGCAGCTGATTGGCCGCGCCATGGGCATGAACGACAACGAGGCCGACGACCTGCTCAACGCCGCCGCCATGCACGACGTGGGCAAGATCGGCATCGCCGACGCCGTGCTGCTCAAACCCGGCCCGCTCGACGAGACCGAGTGGGCCCACATGCGCCGCCACCCGGCCATGGGCGCCGAGATCATCGGCGAGCACCCCGACCACATGCTGCAAATGGCCCGCCGCGTGGCCCTGTGCCACCACGAAAAATGGGACGGCAGCGGCTACCCGAGCGGCCTGGCCGGCAGCGCCATTCCGCTGGAAGCACGCATCGTCGCGCTGGCCGATGTGTTTGACGCACTCACCAGCGTGCGGCCCTACAAACCCGCGTGGGAGATCGACCGCGCCGTGGCCCTGCTGCAAGAGCAAGCCGGCCGCCACTTCGACCCCGCCGTGGTCGCGCACTTCATCACCCAGCTGCCCAACGCGCTGCGCATCCGCGAGCGCTGGGCGGACTGAGCGACAGCGCTCACACCGTCAAATCCAAGCCATTGATCACGCCCAGGCGGGCGATGAAGGCCTCGGGTGCCAGCGCGGGGCTGCACAAAAAGCCTTGGAAGGTGTCGCAGCCCAGCTCGATCAGCGAGCTGCGCTGCGCTTCGGTCTCCACACCCTCGGCCACCACACGCATGCCCAGGCTGTGGCCCAGCACCACCAGGGCGCGCACGATGGCGAGGTCGGTGCGGTCGTGCGGGGTGCCGCTGATGAAGGAGCGGTCGATCTTGAGCTCCTGCACCGGAAAATTCTTGAGGTAGCTCATCGACGAGTAGCCGGTGCCGAAGTCGTCGATCGACAGCTCCACACCCAGCGCGCGCAGCGCCCGCAGCTTCTCCGCCATCTCTTCCACGCGGTCCATCAGCATGCTCTCGGTGAGCTCCAGCACCAGCGCGCCGGGAGCAATGCTGTGGCGTGACATGGCGCGCTGCACCACCTCAGCCAGCGAGCCCGAGGTGAGCCCGTGGCGCGCCACGTTGACGGCCACGCTCAAGCTCAGGCCCTGGGTTTCTCGCCACTCCGCCATTTGCGCGCAGGCGCGGTTCACCACCCACTCGCCAATCTCGACGATCAGCCCGGTCTCTTCGGCAATCGGGATGAACTGCCCCGGCGGGATCAGCCCGCGCTCGCTGTGGTTCCAGCGCAGCAAGGCCTCGGCGCCAAACACGCGGCCAGTGGCGAGATCGATCTTGGGCTGGTAGTGCAGCACCAGCTCGTCGCGCTCGATCGCGCGGCGCAGCTGGGTTTCGAGCAGCAGGCGTTCGAGCGACACATGGTTGAGCTCGTCGCTGTAGAACTGGCAGGTGTTGCTGCCGCTGTCTTTGGCGTGCTGCATGGCCACATCGGCGTTGCGCACCAGCGCGGCGTCGTCGCCGCCATCGTCGGGGTAGACCGAGATGCCGATGCTGGCGGTGACCACGATGTCGCGCCCTTCAATGAAAAACGACTTGGCCATCACCTTCAAGATCAGCCGCGCCACCCGGCCTGCGGCTTCGCCCTGGCCGATCTCGGGCAGCAGCAGCGAGAACTCATCGCCCCCCGTGCGCGCCAAAAATGCGCCCTCGCCCAGGCTGGTGTCGGCGCGCACATACACGCGCAAGCGGTCGGACACGGCGCTCAACAGCGCGTCGCCCGCGCCATGGCCCAGGGTGTCGTTGATCTGGCGGAAGCGGTCGAGGTTGAGGTGCAGCAGCGCCAAGCGGCGGCGCTGCTGGTTGGCCTTGACCAGCAGGCCCTGCAGATGCTCCACAAACACGCGCCGGTTGGGCAGGCCGGTGAGCGGGTCGTCGTTGGCCAAGCGGTCTTGATAGACCTTGAAGGCCAGGCTGTTGCGCACGCGGATCTTGAGCTCGCTCTCGTCCACCGGCTTGGCCAAAAATTCGGTCGCGCCCAGGGCCAATGCGCGCAGCTTGCTCATCGGGTCGCTGGCGCCGGTGAGCACGATTACGGGCGTGTAGCGCAGGCTCTCGTCGGCGCGAATTTGGCGCAGCAGGTCAAAGCCGCTGAGCACCGGCATCATCAGGTCGAGCAAGATCAAACCCGGGCGCACGCGGCGCGCCACGTCCATCGCTTCGGTCGGGTCATTGACCGAGACAAAGCGCTGGTAGCCGGCCTCTTCGAGGTAGGTCTGTGTCACCTCGGTCATCATGGGCTCGTCGTCGATCATCATCAGCGTGACATCGGACAGCCCGGGCTGCGGCCAGTAACCCGATTGGGTGGGCTCGCCAAAATCGTTGCGAGCCACGGGAGGCACATGGGACATGGGGTTCCTCCGCTTCAAACGGTGGTGCTGGCGCCGAACACACCCGGTGTCGGCGCAGCGCTGGTTGTTGTTGTCGTGGCGGCGGTGGCGGCGGCGGCGGTGGCTGAGGGGTCTTCCTCCGGCACCACCATGCGCGCGGCCAGGCCTTGCAGCGTGCGCAGGCCCGCAGCCAACACAGCCACGTCGCCGTCTTTCACGTTCAGCTCAAACTCGCGGGCGGGCTCGAAGAAGTCGTCAAAACCCACCGTGCCGCCGGCGCCCTTGAGCCAATGCGCCAGCTCGGCCAACTCAGCCAGGCGGCCCGCATCGAGCGCGGCCTGCATGGCCGCCAGCTTGAGTGGCAGCGTGCGACCAAAGGTGCGCACCACCTTGGCCAAGCGTGGGTGCGTGGCCAGGCGCGAGACGATGGGCGGCAAGGCCGCTGGTGGGGCGCTTGATGGCGCTGGCTCACGCGCTGAGCTCGTGAGGATGCTGACGGCAGCGGCCTCATCCACCGGCCGCCCGCCCAGGCGCAGTGCCAGCGCGGCCAACATGGCGTCAATATCGACCGGCTTGGTGAGGTAACCGGTGAAGCCGGCCGCCTCGATTTCGCGCTCAAAGCCCTTCATCGCGTTGGCCGTGAGCGCCAGCACCGGCAGTGTGCAGCCGCGCTCGCGCAGCAAGCGGGTGGCCGTGTAGCCGTCCATCACCGGCATCTGCACGTCCATCAGCACCAGGTCGGGCGCGTCAGCGGCCACACGCCGCAGCGCCACCTCGCCGTTCTCGGCCTCGATCACGGTGAGGCCCGAGGCCTCCAGCACCACGCGCACGAGTTCGCGGTTTTCTTCGCCATCGTCCACCACCAACACACAGCCGCCATCAAAGGCCCAGCGCGTGGGCGCGACGGCGGCGGCGCGTTGGCCGGCATGGGCGTTGAGCCACTCGGGGGCCAGCCAGGCCACGTCGTCGAGCGGGCCGGGGTCGAGCGTCACATGAAACGTGCTGCCCGCACCCAGCGTGCTGCTGGCCACCAGGTCGCCGCCCAGCGCGCGCGCCAGGCGCCGGCTGATGGCCAAGCCCAGGCCGGTGCCGCCGTACTGGCGTGTGGTTGAGGCCTCGGCCTGCACAAAGGGGTCAAAAATGGCATCGAGCTTGTCGTGCGCAATGCCAATGCCGCTGTCGCGCACATCAATGGCCAGGCGCAGCGGCTCGGCATCGAGCGCCAGGCGCAGCGTCACGCTGACCTCGCCGCGGGCGGTGAACTTGATGGCGTTGCCCACCAGGTTGGTGACCACTTGGCGCACGCGCGCGGCGTCGGTGAGCACGGTGGCGGGCAGCGCCTGCGGAAAGTTCACGCGCAGCGCAAGGCCCTTCTCTACCGCCTTCACGTTCAAGATCGTCACCACTTCTTGCACCACTTGGTGCACCGCGCAGGGCTGGCGTTCGAGCTCCAGGTGGCCGGCCTCCACCTTCGACAAGTCCAGGATGTCGTTGATCAGCGCCAGCAGATGCCGGCCGCTGCCGAGGATGGTGTCGAGGTGGCGCTGGGTGTCGCGCGGGTCGTGTTGCCAGCCGCGGCGCAGCAGCTCGGCAAAGCCAATGATGGCGTTCATGGGGGTGCGGATCTCGTGGCTCATGTGGGCCAGAAATTCGCTCTTCGATCGGTTGGCCTGGTCGGCCACGTCGCGGGCCAAACGCAGCTGAATTTCTTGCTCCTCCAGCGCGGTCACGTCGTCCAGGCTGGCCAGCACGCCCGCTGGTTTGCCGCCCGCCCCAGGCACCGGTGAGCCGTTGACCATGAAGCTGCGGCGCCGGCCATCGGCGCCCACCAGGTGCATCAGCACGTTGCGGTGCAGCTGGCCGTCGCTCACCAACGCATCCCAGGGCGAGCCGCCCGCGGGCACATCCACCCAGTTCAGCGTTTGCACCTTGCGGCCGGTGAGCGCCTCGGCCTCGCCGCCCACCACCTCCACAAAAGCGCGGTTGGCCAGCACGATGCGGCCCTGCGGATTGAGCACCAGCAGGCCTTCGGCCAGGGTGTCAAACGCGGTGCGCACGCGGCCCGGAATGGCGCTCGACGGATCGAGGTGGCGCAGCATGCGGCGCAGGTACAGGTAGAACAAAACAAAGCTGCTCAGGCCCAGTGCGGCCACCCACGCCGCCGGGCCGTTGAGCACACCGCGCCAGCCGTCCAGCTCGCTGGGCAGCGGCACAAATTGCAGCTCGGCCTGGCCCCAGACCTGGCCATCGCGCAGCAGCGGCACGTGCAGCAGGCCGGTGCCGGGCTCAGCAGAGGCCGCGGCATCGGTCACCGCACCCGCCGCCGCGCCGGCCTGCCAGCGCACGCTGCCATCGGCCGCGCGCAGCACCAGCTGGCGCAGATCGGGGTTGCGCTGGGCGATCAGACCGAGCACCTGGTCGAGCCGGGTGTCGTCCTCGTCGTTGGCCACGGGGTCGAGCAAGGCATTGGCGCTCAGCGCCACGGCCTCGGCGAGCGCCGCGCGGCCTTGGCGCAGCGCGCCGTCGCGGTCGGGCACCAGGCCCACAAACACCGCCAACAAGGCCAGCGTGACCACCATCGAGCTCATGCCGAGCGCGAGGTGAAAGCGGGAGGACAAGCGGCGCATCATGGGGCGGGGGTCTCCTGGGGCGCAGCCCCGGCATCAGCAGCAGGGACCTGCGCAGCCGCAGCGGCCAACGGCGGGGCCGCGGGCAGCGCCGGCCGCGTCACCCAACGGCGGGCGCGGCTGAACAGTTCTTCGATCGGGTCGATCTCAGCCGGGCCACCGG